>JAKABA010000171.1 GCA_021802115.1 bacterium
CACCTCCGCTCGCAGCGCGGCCCCGGCTCGTCGCAGCACCACCGCCCGCAGCACCACCGCTCGCAGCGCGGCCCCGGCTCGTCGCAGCACCACCGCTCGCAGCACCACCGCCCGCAGCGCGGCCCCCGCTCGTCGCAGCACCACCGCCCGCAGCGCGGGCCCCGCTCGTCGCAGCACCACCGCCCGCGGCGCGGCCCCGGCTCGTCGCAGCACCACCGCCCGCAGCGCGACCGCTGCCAGGCGTCCGGCTCCGGAACGAGCCACCGGCGCCCGGGCTGCGGCTAGCAACCCACGGCGCAGCACCCGCAGCGCAGCTCCGGCCGCGGAGAAGTCAGCGGCCCGGGGGGGGGCTCGTCGCCGCGGCCGGGTAACCCTGGCTGCAGGCAGCGCAACCGCCACCAGCTGATCGGCGAAGTCCTCAGATGAGCAAGGGGTGGACCCATGGGTCCACCCCTTTTTGGTTGGACCCTGCGAACCGCCTGCTCGCTTAAGCCGCGAAAAGACTGCGCAGTCGGCGCCCGGCCTCCTCGACGTCGGGAACGCTGACGTCGAGATGCATGACGGCGCGAACAGTCTGCGGTCCGAAGGCCACCAACCGCACCCCCGCCGCCTCGGCCTGCGCCACCAGGGCCTCCGCTCTCCCCGATTCGGTCTGCAGCAGGACGATGTTGGTCTGGACCGCCTCTGGGTCAGCGCGAAGGGCGGGCAGGTCAGCCAGCATCTCGGCCAGTTTGCGAGCCTTGACGTGGTCCTCACCAAGTCTGGGTAACTGCTCATCCAGCGCCCACAGTCCAGCCGCCGCGAGCACTCCCACCTGGCGCATGCCCCCACCCAGACGCTTGCGCCACACGTGGGCTCGCTCCCGCGCCTCTAGACTTCCTGCCCAGATCGATCCCACGGGACATCCGAGTCCCTTGGAAAGCGACAGGGTGACACTGGTGGCACCCTGCGCGAGGGTCGCCATCGAGGTTCCCCGATAGACGGCCGCATTGCCAAGCCGAGCCCCATCAAGATGTACCCTCAAGCCCAGCCGGGCAGCGGCGGCGTAGGTCCGAGCCAGCGCTTCCGGCTCGGCCACCGTGCCCCCGCGGCGATTGTGAGTCTGCTCCAGGCAGAGCAGAGCGGTGCGGGGCTCATGGGTCGGATCGGCCAAGCGCTGTAGCGAAGCCAGCTGCTCCGGGCTGGGACAGCCGGCGGCCGGGGCGTCGAAGTTGCGGAGCTGGACGCCCGCTACCACCGCGCTGCCGGCAAGCTCGTAATGGAGGATATGGGCCTCGCCATCGACCAGTACCTCATCCCCCCGTTCGGTGGCGGCCGCGATCGCGATCAGGTTTGACATGGTTCCGCTGGGGCAGAAGAGGGCTGACTCCTTACCCAGCAGCTTCGCCACGCGCTCCTCCAGCGCCAGCACGGTCGGGTCCTCTCCGAAGACGTCATCCCCCACCTCGGCCCGAGCCATGGCCTGTCTCATCGCCGGAGTGGGTCGGGTCACGGTATCGCTGCGCAGGTCAATCACGCTGTCCATACTCTGCGCCTCATCCTACCGGACGTCTGGGGGGATCAGCCGCGGCTGGTCGATTCCGCCGCTCCCTTGGGATCCAGGAACTCGACCCGATTGCGACCCGCGCGCTTGGCAGCGTAGAGAGCCCGGTCGGCCAGGTCGAGCAGGTTGCGGGCGCCCTTGGTGCCTTCGGGGAAGGTGACTCCCCCCAAGCTGACGGTGAGCCTGACGGAGCCCCCGTCTTCGAGGGCGACGGTCAGCCCCTCCACCGCCACTCGAATCTTCTCCGCCACCACGGCGGCGTCCTCGCTGCTGGTGTTGGACATCACCACCACGAACTCCTCACCGCCGTAGCGAGCGGCGAGGTCCGACTTGCGGATAGTGTCCAGCATCTGTGCCGCCACCGCTCGCAGCACCCGGTCCCCGACGGGATGACCGAAGGAGTCGTTGATGGCCTTGAAGTGGTCCAGGTCTAGCATCAGCACCGAGAGCGGTGTGTTGGCCCGTTCCGCCACATTCACCTGCTGGTCCAGGTAGCTGATCAGGAAGCGATAGTTGTAGAGGCCGGTCATGGCGTCGGTGGTCGCCTCGCGCTGGGTCGCCGCCAGCTGCAGGCTCTTGGCGACGGCCGCCACCACCTGATCGGCGACCGTCTTGCAGAGCGCCCTGTCCTCCTCCCGGTAGGGACGCCGGTGGTTGGCCACGATCAGGACTCCCAGGTCCTGCGCCGGCCCCTTCAAGGGCTCCGCAAGGCAGTCGCGCAGCCCGATCCGACTCTCCACTGCGCCGCGATCGTCGGACGCCAGATGGGAGCGGCTCAGGAACTGCGGGGAGCGCACCAGCTGCCCGAGGATGCCGTTGCTGGCCTCCAGTTCCGCCCATTCCAAAGGCGCCCCGGGGACCCCGTTGGTGATCAGAAAGCCCTGGCCGGACTGGGGCTGAGGCGGCAGCAGGATCATGGCCATGTCCGCCTCCAGCAGGTTCATGAGACTGGCCAGCACCTGAGCCAGGGCCTGCTCCAAGGGGACGTTGCCGGTCAGGGTGGAGGCGATCACGGTGCGTCCGGTGGCCAGCAGGAGCTGGCGCCGGAGCTGGCGCCGCATGATCTCGAAGTTGGCGGCCAGCCGGGTGACCTCCTCGGCACCGTCGATGTTGACCGGATCCGCATAGGCGTTCTGCCCCAGGCGCTGCACCGCCTGGTTGAGCCGACGCAGGGGCCGGTTGAGATATCGCTCCGTCAGCAGCAACAGCAGAACCATGCCCACGAGCAGCACCGCGGTCACGGCGAGCACCAGTGGGATCGCCAACTGGCGAGCGCTGGGACCGACCAGGACCGAGGGCTGCACCACCACCACCAGGGTCGCCACCGGAGAGCCCCGGCCGTCGGTCAGGCCCTGGCCGGCGACTGTGTACTGGACACCGGCCAAGGTGGCGTCACCCACCTGCTGGCGGCTGTGCAGAATGCTCCTGACGGCGACCGGCAGCGGAGCGCCCGCAGGCTGCCGCAGGGCACCCAGCTGTCCGGCCAGACTGGCTTGGCCACCAACCGCCAGCAGGACAGTGGAATTGGGCCAGCTCGAACCCAGGAGCCCGGCCGCGAAGTTGAGGGTCGCCGTGGAGACCGGGGTCAGCACCACCGCCAGGCCGAGCGGGTGCCCTCCTTCAGGGACCGACGCCACGCCAACCCCATAGATCGTTCCCGCGGCCGCGGCGAAGAATCCTGAGCCCCGAGCGGAGGCGCAGCTGGCGGGAGCTGCCCGGGCAACGGCCACCAGACCGGCCACCCCAGGGATCGAGGTAGCCGGGATGGGAGCACCAACCAGCCCGGCGCCGTCCACGAATAGAAGCTCCTGGCCGTGCACGGCCGCGGTGTCAGCCTTGGCCAGGGCGGCCAGAGCCTGGCCGCCACCGGTGAAGCCGGCGGCGGTGGGTGCCAGTCCAGCCAACTCGCAGGCGAAGTCCGCGCTGGCGGTCGCTGTCTCCATCCTGACCAGGCTGATCCCCAGCCGGGCGGCGCCGCTACCGGACTGCAGCATCTGCTGAGAGCGCGCGTTGTGAGTCTCGTACCAGGCGACCCCACCCACGGCCAGCGCCGTCGCCAGCCAGACCCCGACCAACATCAAGGCGAACTGGAAGCTGAAGGAGGCGCGGCGGGCCCGCCGAGGGGCACTGGACTGAGATGTCAAGTTCGGGACCTGTTCCTCCGGTTGCCAGACCGAGCGCTCACCCCGGACCTCGGACAGGTGCCCCAACTCGACTCCCGCCGGGAACCCCCGTCGGCACCGGTCCTATGATGTCCCCACCGTAGCCTGCTTGGCCCCGGGCTGGGGAAGCTTCGGGTAGCGATGGGGTGACACCGGCCAAACGTTCCCATGACGGGCCGGGCCGAGTCATCCGCAAGCCCTTGGCGGGAGGTGGTGGCGAGGTTGCAGATCCTGTGCCGGAGGTGATCGTCTCCTTCCTGGATGGGGAGGTTCTCTACGGAGAGGTGCCGTTGCTGCACATGGACGACCCCTTCTTGGAGGTGGACCTGCACTCCCTGGACGGGAACACCCGGCAGGCGCTGGTGCCCGTCACTGCCGTGCGGCAGATCGATGCCACCGGCGTCCCGCCAGTTCCAGAGGGAGACCAGGGACAGCTGGCCAGGGTCGCGCTGCACTTCCTCGACGGCCAGGTGTTCCGGGCTGAGGTGGTCACTCCAGCGTCGCTGCAGCGGTTTGGAGCGGTGTGGGACGTGATCGAGGCCGGCCTTGGACAACGGCGGATCCTCGCCATCCCCTACACCGCTCTGAAGGCCGCCTTTTACGTGCGCCACTGGGACACTCGACACCCGGCTGACCGGGATGGCACACCCGCCCAGATTGAGCAGCGCAAGTTGGCCGAGATTCAGGCCCGCCGCAGCCGGGCCGGCCTCGCCAGCAGAATGCCGCGCCGGGCCGGGCTGCTCGACAAGGTCGGCAAGAGCTCGCCGGGAGAGCCGCAAGCGAAGGATCCGGGGCTGCCACCGGGAGCGCCCCCGCGCGGCTGAGCCAGCTCGCGAGCCAGCCCGGACAGGACTCACCTCAGGCCGATCGGGCCAGCGGTCCGACGTCCCATCCGCGAGGGGAGTCTGAACTGCGGACCACCGGGGCCTACTTGTAGCGGAAGGTGATCCGGCCCCGGGTCAGGTCGTAGGGACTCAGCTCCACTTTGACCTTGTCGCCGATCAGGGTCCGGATGTAGTGCTTGCGCATCTTTCCGGATATGTAGGCCAGCACGGTCTGGCCAGTCTGCAGCTCAACTTTGAAAACGGCGTTGGGGAGCGGCTCGACCACGGTTCCCTCCAGCTCGATGGTCTCCTCCTTCTGCTCCTCAGGGGGAGTTACGCGCGCCACATGGGGCCGAGCCGGACCCCGCCGGGGACGACGGCCCATCGAACGTCGAGCCAATAGCCAACCTCCAAAATAGCGCAGCCGGAAACCGGGGCCCACGACCCCAGTCTCTAGATTGTAGGCGCTCAGCCGTCGGAGGCCGGCTGGGCCCGGGCCACCAAGCCGCCACCACCGTCGTGGCGGGCACCGATGGTGTGGCTGAGGGTGCCGAATCCCACCAGTTCGCAGTCGACGCGGTCACCCGGCTCGAGCAGCCGCCCGGCCTCCTGCCCGCTGCCTCCGCCAACCGTCCCGCTGGCGAACACCTCCCCCGCCACCACCGGTTCGGCGCCGGCCGCGTAGGCGATCATCTCGGGGAACGACCAGCGCGCCTCTCCCAGACGGCCGCGGGCGACCTCGAGGCCGTTCACGTAGGCGACCGCCGTCAACTGGGCGGGGTCCTCGACCTCGTCCGCGGTCACCAACCACGGCCCGAGTCCGCTGGCGAAGTCCTTGGACTTGGCCGGGCCGAGGCGAACCTGCATCTCCTCACGCTGCAGGTCGCGAGCCGAGAAATCGCAGAACACCGTGTAGCCGGCGATCGACTCGAGCGCCGACTCCGCATCCAGGTCGCGCCCGCCGGAGAGTAGCACGCAGGCCAACTCCAGCTCATAGTCGAGGGAATCGCTGAAGGCCGGCCAGGGGACGATCGCCCCGGGGGCCAGGATGGTGGCGGGATTCCCCTTGTAGTAGAAGGGGCGCCGGTACCAGGCGGGGGGCACCGGCTCCCCCCGGCGCGCCGCCCCGGCGACCACATGCTGTTCAAAGGAGTAGAAGTCCCGCAGCATGGGCGGCTGCAGCAGGGGCAGGCGCTCCACCTGGTACTCCGACCAGATCAGGGGCGCCCCCGATGGCGACTTCGCCCCCAGCCCTTGGCCGGCCCCCAGAGCCACCGCCTCGGCGGCCATCTCCAGGGCTCTGGTCCCTCCCCGCAACAGGGCGGTCAGATCCGCCGGGAACGTGGCTGCAGCCCAGACCACGGGATTGCCGCATCCCTGCCGGGACCACCAGAGCTCGCCGGCCGCCGTCACATCGACCAGGACCGCGGCCCCGCTGGCAGGGTCGGCCTCGGCGGCCACCACCCGGCTGATGAGTCCCAGCGGGCCCCGAACCCCGATCGTCGCCAGGCGCATCAACCGGCCTCAGTCGTCATCCAGGTGCGGCATCCAGGACTCCGCGTAGTCGAGGATCTCGGCCGAGGCCGCCGCCTCCAGGGGATGGAGCGGATGGACCGCGTCGATCATGACCGCCACCTCGTCGTGGTGGGTCTTGGTGCCCTGGCGATCCCGTTCAATGGCCTTGGGTTGGGGGCCGTGGTGGATCCCCTGGGCGTGCCAGGTCATCATGCCCGCGTCGATGCCCGCCCGGCTCATGAAGGTTCCCGCGTGATAGAAGAGCACCTCGTCGTAATCGATGTTGCGGTGGTAGAAGGGCAGCCTGACCGCTCCCGGGTCGTCGATGCCCTCCACTCGCCGGGGGGCGAACGTGCAGAGCACGAACCCGGAGGTGCGCAGGGTGGTGTGCACCGAGGGCGGGAGGTGGAAGCGCCCCGCCGTGACCGGACGGATATCTCGAACATTGAGGGCATAGGCGCTCAGGTCACCCTTCCAGCCCACGGTGTCGAGGGGATCGAAGGGGTAGAAAACCCTGGTCCAAGCCGCCTCCCGCTCGATCACCATCTCCCACTCTCCGTCGCGGTTGGGAGCGGTTCCCGGCATCGGCAGCTCGGGCAGCCGCAACACCGCCCGGTCGAAGGGAGAATGCTGGCCCATGCGATCGGCCGGGGGCAGCTCGGGCATCTCCGCCGATGCGATCACGAGCAGGAAGCTCTCCCCAGCACCAGGGAAGATCCGGTGGGTGGTCCCCCGCGGCAGCACGATGTAGTCCCCCTGCTCATAGGTGAGGCGACCGAAGTCGGTCAGCATCTCGCCAGCGCCGCGGTGGACGAAGTAGATCAGGTCGGAGTCGGCGTTTCGGTAGCAGTAGGGCATGGCCGTGGTGCGCCTGGAGACCTGGATCCGGACGTCCTGGTTGCCCAGGACGGGCGTCATCGCGGCGGCCGGGTCGGCGGCGTCCGGGGCCACCACCTCCCGCAGGTCGTAGGCGCGCGGCCGCAGGGGCCCCTCGATGCGGAGCCACTCGGTGGGCGCATGGCTGTGATAGAGGTGGGAGGCGGGCCCGAAGAAGCCGTGTCGGGCGAACTCCTCCTCGATGGTGCCCTCCGGCAGGTCGCAGTGTGCCTGGTGGCTGTAGCGGCCCCGGGATTGTGGAAACATACCCTCAAGCTCCAGCGAACGTGATCACCGTCTTGATGTCGTCGGGCCGGCGCTGGAACGCCTCCTGGAACTGCTCCGCCGGCACCCGGCGGCTGATGATCTGTTCCAGCACGCCCGGCCACTTACGGTTGGCGGCCGCCAGCATGCGGGCCGCCGCCTCGAAGTGCTTGCGATTGGCGTTGACGGTGCCGAAGACAAGCTTGTTGCCCAGCACCATGTCCAAGTTGAGCGCGTCCGCGTCAATCGTGAGAGCCCGGTCCCCGGCCGTCACCGAGCTGAGGCAGCAGACCCCGTCGTGGCCGGTGGCCGCGATCGCGGCCATCGCCACCGCGGAGACACCGGTGGCCTCGAACACGATGTCGAGGTTGCCCAGCTCCCGGGACAGGCCGCTGACCGGGTGCTGATCCGCATCCAGGAGCTTGGCCCCGATCTCCGCAGCCACGCGGGCGGAGCGGGAATCCGGGGCCGCCTTGGCCACCAGGGTGACCTCCAGGTCACGTAGCCGGAGGAAGATGGCGGCCAGCAGCCCGATCGCGCCGGCGCCGCAGACGAGCGCCTGGCGCGGCTCCCAGGGGAACCGGGTCCGCTGGATCGTGAACGCCTGGATCAGGCCCTTCTCCACGATGCTGCTGGGCTCCATCAGCACCGCCACCTTGCCCAGCACTCCCGGCAGCGGGATCAGGTAGTCCTCGGCCTCGACGTAGCGTTCAGCCATGTATCCGTCGCGCCCCTTGATGCCTCGCTCGGTGTAGTTGCCGGTGAGGCAGTCGTCACTCTGGCCGGCCGCACAGGGGGCGCACCGCTCCGGGCACGGCCGACGCACGGTCGCGACCACCAGCTGGCCGGCCTGCAACTCGCTGCCGGCAGGCGCGGAGACCACCCTGCCCAGGTTCTCGTGCCCCATCACCAAGAGGGTCCTCCCGGGCGGAGCCGCCCCGTACCCCTCGTTGGCGATCTCGAGGTCGGTGCCGCAGACGCCGACCTCAACCACCTCCACCTCGACCGCCGCCGCCGGCTTGCCATCGGCTCCCTGCACCGTGCCGGTGCCGGAAGGCTCCGCGATCTCGCCAAGATGGACACTGCCCTGCTTGCCCGGGGTGGTGATGATGGCCTTCATCCAATGCCTCCTGAGATTCGGCTGCGACGTCAAAGCGTACCCACTTCGGCGCGGCTGAGGGCGCGGACCGGTCAACCTGGCCTCCCCAGCGAGACTGGGGGTAAGTCACAGGGGGTGTTTTCTCTAAGCTAGATGGCGTATGCTAGTGGTAGTGGAACGGGTGAGAGTCGGAGTTGCCGCGAAGAGGTTGGGTGTCCATGCGGACACGATTCGGCGCTGGGCCGACTCTGGCGTTCTGCCTCATGTCGTGGTCGGTGGGCAGCGCCGTTTTTCCAT
>JAKABA010000172.1 GCA_021802115.1 bacterium
AGCAGAGCACCCGGACGGGTCGCGTCGGCGGCCGGGAAGGCGGGAACAGGCCGGGAACCGCGACGATCTGGCTGGGGTCAGAGCAGGGCGTCCGCCCGGAGAGTGATGCCCACACCACCACCCCATCTGGGGCCGGTGGCCCCGGCCGCCGTCTGGTGGGCGCACCAGGAGTCGAACCTGGGGCCTCTACCGTGTCAGGGTAGGCCTGTGCCAAGTCGTCGAACAGGTGCTCGTTCTGAAGTCCACTGCAGAGCCATTCGCGCAAAGCCGCTCCTAGGGAGCGCTACCCACGCGGCCCTGGGCGAGCAGAGTAGAGGTCCACCGGGCGACTCGGGCATTGCAGTTTCGGGCGCTGGAAGGATGGTATCCGTGGGGGCTGCTGCCGTGACGGGGGATGGCCGTCGGTCGAGCCGTCATGATGGGATGTTGAGGGCGCGTAGCTGAGCCTACCTGTTAGCTTTGCCTCCGAGCGATCCGGTACTGGAGGGTGCTGCCGTGTCCCCCGCCCCCAGCAAGTCCCAAGTCAACAGGGCCGGGCAGATCATCCGAAGGCACTTCATGCGGCATGGGGTGCGGCCAGGCGAGCCGGACCGGAGCTTGATCATGGCCTTCGCGGTGCTGGTCGAGTTCCGAGCTGCCCACCAATACTCGCTCACGAAGGCCAACATGGGCGTGCGGTCCGTTCTCGCAACGGAGCGGTGCGAAGTCGATGTCTCACAGCGACTCAAGAGGATCGTGACCATCGTGGACAAGCTCCGAAGGGAGCCCACGATGCAGCTGGCGAACATGCAAGACATAGGGGGGTGCCGGGCGATCCTCGACAACGTTGCGGACCTGCGCCGGGTCGAGCGTCGTCTGCGGAAGAACCGCCCTCCGCTTCGGGTTGCAGATTACATCGCAGCCCCCAAGGCCTCGGGTTACCGTGGGGTCCACGTGGTGGTGTCGTACCCCGATCTCGCTGGAGTGAGCAGGGCGATTGAGGTCCAGCTTCGGACAAGGGTCATGCACGAGTGGGCCTTCACGGTGGAGCGTCTCGGGGGGCGCCTCAAGGCAGACCTCAAGAGCAATGTCGGACCCGAGCCGGTCCTGGACTTCCTCCGGGCTGCCTCGGAGGCGATGGCGATCGAGGAGCAAGGGCAGGTGGTCCCATCCGAGATCGCCGCCCGGGTATCAGAGCTCAGGGCGGCCGCCATGCCATACTTGTCATGAGCCTCACGGAGATCACCAATGCCTAACTCCATAAAGCACTTCCTCTTGGTGTTCGACCACGAGCAGGGCACCCTAGTTGAGCTGCTCGAGTTCGGGTCGGACAGTGAGCGGGCTGTCGTGGCCTACGCCGAGAAAGAGCGCGAGTGCCAGGGGAACCCGGCGATGGAGATCGTCCTGATCGGGTCAGACTCTCTCGCTACCGTTCAGTTCACTCACGCCAACTACTTCGATGGCTCCGCAGCGGCCCGGTCGAAGTCACGCTATTTGGCCGGCGTGTGAGCCCCAGCACGGATTAGGTAGGGTCCCGAGCCCGTACGACTCCATGGGGACCTCCCGCTCAGTTGCTCGCGCTGATCTCGGGGGGGGTACATCCTTGGGTACCCCCTTTGGGGCACGTCTCCAGGGCCGCCTCCAGGCTGGCACGATAGACCTTCAGCTTCCGGACAGCCTCGGCGCGGTTCAGAGGCCCGGCCGCCAGGTCGGCCACAACTACCGGCCAGAGAGGGTGCGCTTCCGCCAGCGGCGCCCTGGGAGGACGGCCCAGCCGCTTGCCCCGGGCCTGGAGATGCCTGAAGCGCAAGGTCCCGGCCGAGGCCGGCCATGAGCACCGCCGCGGTGATCACGCTGATCGGCGTCGGGATCAGGCGACTCCGGGCACGTCCCATTCCCGCCACGGTGTCGCTTCCGGCCAGCGGAGGTGGGGCTCCGGTTCGGAGCGCGTCGCCAGCCCCATAGGCGACGGGGCGCAGGTCCACCCAACCCGGCCCGCGGACTCCGGGGTGGGCGGCCGCTATCGGTGGTGCCGCGGACCGTCGTCCTGTCAGTATCCGGGACCCGGTGCCCAGCAGACCTGGCGGTGGAGCGCCTTCCACACGGAGAGGTGGGTCCGAGCGCCGTGCCCGTTGTCGACCCGGCACGGGAACGTTACACAACCGGGAGGCAGTGGTCATCGGCCGCGGAGACTCCGAGCGCCATCCTTGATATTGCTACCAGCAAGGTCGGATATTGCCGTCTCCAAACCTTGGTCCGGTCGGCGGACCGTGTCTGGTGCGGCGAATCCGCGAGGAGAGCTCGGTCATGGGATCTCGTCAAGAGTCGCTCAGCACCAGCCTGAACGGGGACGCTGGGCGCGGTTGCACCGAGTTGGCTTCGGTATCCGACCTGCGGCCGGCCCCCCCGGCGAGCGGCAGCCAGCCTGAAGTCGGGCCGCGGGGAGAATCCGGTTGGTCCTGAAGATAGGTCTCGAAGTTGCCTTCTACTTAGTCTCGGCGGCAACCCTTGCCACCTACCTGCGCCGCCGCCGCCCGCTCGACAGGGACGTGGCCGCCGTGTTCGGGTCGGTGGCAGTTCTTCTGACCCTGCAATTCCTGCGCGGCCACATCCCCGGGGGGCCAACTGCCATCGCCGACCTCGGCGTCGCCCTGCTCCTGGCCAACCCATATCTGACTCTCCGCGTGGTTGCGCACTTCCGCCGTCTGCCCCGCGGGACCATGGCGAGCGCCCTGGTGCTGCTGGTGGCGCTGGTCGTCATCTATGTCGCGACCGGCAGTGGACATGGCTCCTCCGTCAATGTCGCCCTCCTGATTCCCCTTGTCGCCTACTTCTTCGGCGCCGAGGCGCTGGCCACCTTCTACCTGGCTGAGGAGGCGCAGCGGAGAGTTGGAGTGGCCCGGGTTCGGCTGGCCGCCGCCGCGGTGGCCGCCGCCCTCTTCCTGGGGGCGATTCTGCTCGCGGCGATCGGGAGCGCGGTCGCGTCCCTGGCGGGCTTCGGGGTGGCCGCCGACGCCGCGGCTCTGGCGGCGGCGCTGGGATACCTTGTCGCCTTCGTCCCCCCCGATCCGATCCGCCGGCTGGGCCAGCGCGCAGCGGCCTATGGATTCGTACGCCGGCTGGCGTTGGAGCCGAGCGCGGTCACCGCCCAGGAACTGTGGCAACGCCTCGCTGACGCTGCCCGCGAGGTCACGGGCGCGATGGCTGCGGAGGTGCTCATGCCCGGCCCGGACGGGGAGCTCGAGCTTGAGGCGTCGGCGGGGTCCACGACCGATCTTGAGGTGGCCGGCTCGACTCCAGAGTTGGATGCCTCCCCAGCGGCCCGGTCCGGGGACAATCCAGCTGGTCGCGACGGTATGCCCGCCAATGTCGTGCGGATCCCAGTGGATCCTGGCCAAGGCCCCTTGGGGCAGGTGCTCTGTTACGTCACCGGAGAGCCACTTTTCAGTGAGGACGACACTGATCTGATCGGACTCTTCGCCACCCTGACCCTGCGCATGGTGGCAGGCGCCAGGCTCACCGACGAGCTCCGCCGGGCCAACGACGGCTTGGCCCAGGCGAGTGCCGCCAAGACCGACTTCTTGGCTGCCATGAGCCACGAGCTGCGAACCCCCCTCAACGCCGTGATCGGCTTCTCAGAGCTTCTGCAGGACCCGGTCGAGGCGAACAACCCCGCCCTCACCATGGAATTCGCGGGCCACATCCGCGCGGCCGGCATGCACCTGCTTGATCTGGTGAACGATGTTCTCGACCTGTCCAAGGTGGAGGCGGGACGGCTCGACCTGCGGCGTGAGGAGGTTGACCTGGTGCTCATCGCCCAGCAGACCGTGGACATGATGTGGCCGATGGCGGACCGCAAGCAGATCTCCATGGAGCTGCAGGGACCGGAGTCGCTGCCGGTCTGGGCCGACGGCGGACGAATGCGCCAGGTTGCCTACAACCTGCTCTCCAACGCGGTCAAGTTCACGCCTGAGGGCGGGAAGGTCGTCCTGCGCGTGGAGTCCCACGCCAGCGGGATCCGCCTGGCGGTGAAGGACACTGGGCCCGGCATCGCCCAAGAAGAGCAGGAGCGAATCTTCGACGCCTTCGTGCAGGGCCAGCTCGGCGGCGCCCAAGAGGAAGGCACGGGGCTGGGACTGGCCCTCACCCGCCGGCTGGTCGAACTTCATGGCGGCAGTCTGGAGTTGGACTCCCAACTCGGGCTGGGCAGTGAGTTCCGAGTGCTCCTCCCAGCCAGAGCCGTGCGTCGGGCGAGCGGCTCGGCTGGAGCTTCTGTGAATCTCGACCCCGCTGCGATCTCAGATGGCCGGCGGGTGCTGGTGATCGAGGACGATCCCAACGTCAGTCGGCTGTTGGAGATCTATCTGGAGGAGGCCGGATACCAGGTGGCGGTGGCGGCGAGCGGAGAGGACGGGCTCGCCCGAGCCCAAGCGGACCACTTCGAGGCCATCCTGCTCGACGTTCTCCTCCCCGGATTGGACGGTTGGCACGTGCTCACCAGCCTCAAGTCCGAGCCGAAGACCCGAGAGATCCCAGTTCTCATAGTGTCGGTGGTGGACGATCGGAAGATGGGGCTGGCACTGGGGGCCGTGGACTATCTGGTGAAACCCATCCACCGCGCCGCCCTGCTGGGGGCCATGGGCCGCCTGGAGCATGGTCGGGCCGTCCCCCGTGCCGACTCCCTGGTGTTGGGCATAGACGACGACCCGGTCGCACTTCGTCTCTACCAGGCGACCTTGGAGGGGATGGGGATCGTCGTGGCGACCGCCTCCGGCGGCGAGGAGGGAGTGCGGTTGGCTCGAGAGCTCAAACCCGGGTGCATCCTGCTGGACCTGGTGATGCCGGATCTCGACGGGTTCGAGGTGCTGGACCAGCTCAAGGCCGACCCTGAGACCGCGCAGATCCCCGTCATCGTGATCACGGCCGCGCAAATCTCCGAGGCGGAGAAGCAGCGGCTGAATGGCCATGTGGTGGCCGTCCTGGAGAAGGGCGATGCGGCCCTGGCGGGCCTGGGCGAGTGGCTCAGTCAGGCGGTGCTCCCATCGCCCAGCCACCAGCATGTCTGAGCGCCCGGCGCCGGCCATCCTGGTGGTGGAGGACTCTCCTCGCAACCTGGCCCTAGTTCGGGCCATTCTGGCCCGCCAACCCTACCGGGTGGCACTCGCCACCACCCTGGCCGAGGCGCGGAGCCGGGTGTCCGACGCCACTCCGGACCTCATCCTGCTCGACATCAGGCTGCCTGACGGCAACGGGTTGGACCTGGTCCGGGAACTGAAGGCTGACCCGGCTCGTCGGAGGATCAAGGTCCTGGCGGTGAGCGCGAGCGTTCTGCCAGCCGACCGCGCCGCCGTTGTCGCCGCGGGCTGCGACAGCTTCATCGCCAAACCACTGCATCCGGCCGAACTGCTCGCTGAGATCGAAACGCATCTGGCGGCGGACTAGTGCACCAGGCTCCTCATCCTCTCCGGCCGCTTCCCTTGGCTCTTGGCCAAGCAGGCGCCGGGGATGTGGCCCGGGCGGCCACGATCGGCGAGGGCCGAGGGGTGGATCGTCGAGCGTCGCGTGGCCCTCCCAGCGAGCACCACCCGATCCTGAAGCATCACCTGAGTCCCAGGGGGGATCCCGCAACGCCGGGAACCGCCTTGTCGAGTTCGACTGAGGCCGGGTGGCATCAGCTCTCACGAGATCACATCTGGAAGGACCGCAATCGCTATGGCGCAATCAAGCACGAAGATCCTGATCGCGGACGATGTCCAGGCCAACCTCCGCCTGCTGGAGACCATCCTGGCCCGCTCCGGCTATACCGAGGTGGTCAGCACCACCAATCCGGCTGAGGTGGTGAGCCTGTTCGAAGCCAGCCGGCCGGACCTGGTCATCCTCGATCTCCACATGCCGCACTTGGACGGATTCGAGGTGATGGCTCAGGTGCGCGCCGCAGTGCCGCCCATGGAGTTTCTGCCGATCCTGATCATGACCGCCGATACCACGAAGCCGGCCCGGGACAGGGCCCTTAAGGCAGGGGCCAATGACTTCCTCACCAAGCCGGTGGATAGCATTGAGGTGGCACTGAGAGTCCGCAACCTGCTCCACACCAGAGCGTTGAACCGCCAGCTGCTTGAGCACACGGTCAATCTCCAAGCGGAGGTCGATCGGGAACGAGAGCGGCGCCGGCGCGTGGCGGACGAGCGGGACGCGACCAGAGCGCGGATCAAGGGAGTCCTCGCCGGAGCCGGCATGGAGATGCACGTCCAACCGATCGTCGACCTGCGGTCCGGGTCACTGGTGGGGATGGAGGCCCTGGCACGCTTCGGAGCCCCACCGCCGCAGAGCCCCGATGCGTGGTTCGCCGAGGCGGCCTCGGTCGGCCTGGGCCTGGAACTGGAGCTGGCGGCGGTCCGGCAAGCCTTCGAGAAACTGCCCGCCCTCCCAGCCGGGGCGTTTATGACGGTCAACGTCTCGCCGCAGACGCTCTGCTCCTCCGCGCTGCAGCGTGCGCTCGACGATGTGGCTGCAGAGCGGGTGGTGCTGGAGCTGACCGAGCACGTCAGCGTGGAGGACTACGCAGAACTTGAGCAGGTCAGGGGTACGCTCCGCAGCCGTGGGGTGCGGATCGCGATCGACGACACCGGGGCCGGCATCTCCAGCCTGCAGCATGTGATCCGCCTCCATCCGGATGTCATCAAGCTGGACCGCTCCATGATCGCCAACCTGGACGGCGATCCGGTGCGGCGCGCCCTGACCGGGGCCTTGGTCGAGCTGTCCGCCGGGCTGGGCGCGGTGATCGTGGCCGAGGGGGTCGAGACCACTGCCGAGCTGGCCGCCCTGCGCCGGCTCAACGTCCCCTACGGCCAGGGCTATCTGCTGGGGCGACCGGTGGCGGTGGCGGACCTGCCGATTGAGCGATCCCGGGCGGCTGAAGGCGCGCTTGGCGGGTGAGACCCTCATTCTGATCCCGCTCGACACCTGCGGCGCGGACGCTGCACGCCTCTAGCCGCGTGCTGGTATGTCGAGGGCGGACCCGGTTGTGGGCGGTCGCACGGTGGCGCGCCGTCGCGGCCTGCCCCAGTCGAGCTCCGGACCGGAAGGGTGCCGAGGTCCTTGGACCTTCTCCGAGTCAGGGACTGCGCCAGCGTTCCGTGCCGGTTGGAGAGAGCTCAACAGCCGATGGCATTGGGCGAGCCCAGTTCACAGGGCGCGCCCGGTGCTCGGGCGGCTGCGACAATGCCCTTGCCAGCGTGGTCCGGACCAGCTAACCTGTACCTATGGCCAAGTACTCCCTGGACCGCGACAGTTCCGAGCCGCTGTACCAGCAGCTGGCGGCGGCGCTGCGGCGGGAGATAGAGGAGGGCCGGCTGCCCGCGGGAGTGGCGTTCCCGTCGGAGCGCAAGCTCATGGCCCGGTACCAGGTCACCCGGACCACTGTGCGCAGCGCCCTGGGGGTGCTGAAGCAGGAGGGGATGGTGGTGGCGGAGCACGGGGCCGGCAGCTTCGTCCGGGACCCCAAGGCCGAGCGCCGGCGGGTGGACGCCCGGGCGGTGGGCTCCTCCCGGCCCCGCCTGGGACCGGCGGACGAGCCGCCGGCGGAGTACTCCGGGGAGCGGGCCTTCAAGATCCAGGCGCTCCTGGGGGAGATGACGAGAAGGATGCCGGTCACCCCCTGGGTGGCGCAGCTGCTCCAGGTGGCCCCGGGCACCGTGGTGCTGGCCCAGGAGGGGACCGGGATCGATGCCACCGGGGCCCCGATCCTGGCCCGGGTGTGGCTGCACCCGGAGGCCGAGGCGAAGGCCGAGGTCCGGGAGGAGGAGCTGGTGGGTCTGTGGCTACCGGACCTGCTGAGGCTGAGGGGGCTGCCGGGGGAGGAGGGGGAGGACGTGGTGGAGGCGTCCATGCCCAGCCCCAACCTGAAGGAGCTGCTGGCGCTGCCGGACGGGGTGCCGGTGCTGCAGCTGTACCGGGTGATGAGGGAGCGGGAGCAGGTGGTGGCGGTGATCGAGAGCCACCTGCCGGGGGACATGACCACCCTGGTCTTCCCGCGGGTGCGCGAGGGGTTCTGACAACCCCCGGCTGACCCGGGGCCCGCCGGGCCCCCGGCCCCTCCAACAGCCCCCGTCGGGCGCCTCGCCCATTGGTACGCACCACATCTTGACATCCTTGGCGGACCTGCTAGAATGGTACGGTCCACATGGCGCGTATCAGCGCCCAGCACAGGAGGTGTGGAGATGTCCAAGCACCTGCGGAAGGTGAGGAGCGAAGAGCCGGAGGAGGAGGAGGAGCGGTGCGTGCTCCCCTGGTGGGCGTTCTGCCCCAAGGGGCGCCCCCCGGACCCTCCCGACAAGAGTTCTGCACCTGGCCCCGTCAAGCGGGGGGAGAGCCGGTGAACCACGTGGAGCTGATCGGAGTGGTGGCGGCGGAGGTCCGGGTCCAGGAGTTCCTGTCGGCGGGCAAGCCGGAGCCGCAGGTGAAGGCCAGCTTCCTCTGCGCGGTGCGGCGGCGGGACCGGACCCAGGAGCCGGACTGGGTGCGGGTGGAGACCTGGGGGATCCAGGCCCGCAACCTG
>JAKABA010000173.1 GCA_021802115.1 bacterium
CTCTTTTTTTGCCTGGAAGGAGGTGGCGGTCGAGCTCAGCGGGAGATCGGGCGGGCGGATCCACTCCAATTGGCGTGCGCTGCGGCCGGCTCCGGGTTGGGCTCGGGCACCCTTCGAGCAGTGGCGTTGAGCAGGTAGAGGCCGAGCAGGGCGACCGGGGGCCCGGTGCCCGGGTCGGGCGCCACTCCGGTCAGCATCCCGCCCAGAGCCTGCCCCAGAACCCAGAAGCAGGCGGTGAGGGCCAGGCCGAGCCAGATCGACCCACGCCGGCCGATCGGGAGCCACACCGCGATGGCCAGGAGGAGCTCGAGCGACCCCAGGATCAGCGATACCGGGACGCTGTTGACATAGGCCGCCCGCGCCAGGGTGTAGTCGAGTCCGCTGAGATGGGAGGGCTGCAGCTGAGCCGCCGTCTGCAGGTTGTAGGCCAGCACCGCCCCCACGGAGTATCGCCAGGGGAGGTGGAGGAGGGCGCCCAGCGCCCAGAATCCTGACCAGGCCCATTGGGCGGTCCTGGGCCCGGATCTCTCGCCCTGGCCATCCCGGTCTAGGGATCTCAACACCACCAGGGCGAGGACGATGTAGAGGACGGCGGAGCCGGGGGCGCCGAACTCGATCATGGCGGTCCCGGTCGCCATGAAGCCGAGCCCCTGACCCAGCACCCAGACCACGGCCGCCCAGCCGATGGAGAGGAGCAGCGCGGGGCGGGCGAGCGGCTTCCAGAGCAGCCCCACCCCGATCACCACCTGCACGGCGGCGATCAGGGCCGACAGCAGGATCAGGTGATGGGCCTGGAGGCTGGCGGCCCGATAGAGGAAGCCCTCCAGTCCGGGGGGTTGGTACATGAGCGCTGAGTTGTAGAGGACGTTGCTCGAGAAGGCCTGGCCGAACATGGCCGGCTGCAGTTGCAAGCCCGCGTCCAGCAACCAGAGCCCGGCCAGTGCCCAGCGCAGCCAGCGGGCCGCCGGGATCACTCGGGCCGGACGGTGGTGGCGCGCTCGCGGCCCGACCGGCTCAGGACCGGGCATGCATCCGGGCCTCGTCAGCCCCGTCGGCCGGGAACAGCCGCCACATGTACCAACCCGCCATCACCGCCATCAGGATGTTGTCGAAGGCGAACATGAGCATGCCGCCGATGCGCTGGTCGGTGAGCGGGGTCAGCCCCAGCCGCCCCGAGCGGTGCAGGTAGAAGGTGTAGACGGGGTGCGGGAGCAGGGCGAGCGTGAGCCCCACCACCACCGCGGGCAGGGCTCCGACCGTGAGATACGAGACCTCTCCCAGAGCGGATAGGTTCCAGCGCTCGCCGGCCCGGTGGATGATCACGGCCCACCAGAAGAGAAGCCCCACCGCGATGAAGCTCAGATGCTGCGCGATGTGCGCCCAGGGGTGGGTGAGCGCGTAGTCGAAGAAGGGCGGCCAGTGCCAGGCGACCAGGACGGCGAAGTACGCGGGTCCGGCGAAGTAGGGGGAGATGATCACCCGCAGGAGGTGACGGGCGGGGCCCGCCAGGAGGGCGTCGACCGTGGCCTGGGGGATGCCCAGGATCATCAGGGGTGGCGCGACCATCGCCAGGATCAGGTGCTGGGCCATATGCATGCTGAACAGGTAGTTGTCGCCCACGATGTCGATGGCCGACTCCAGGGCCACCAAGATGATCAGCACCCCCGTGACCCAGGCCAGGGCCCGCCGATCCCGCCTGGCCCCCGGGAACCAGCGGTAGGCAGCGATCGCGATCGCGCAGCCGACCCAGACCGATGGGTTGAACTCCCACCTGGTGGCCCAGTACAGGAAGCTCAACCCGGGCTCCGTCCGCTGAATCCGCCTGCCGAGTGGGACCGGGCGCACGTCCGCTCACAGACCGGGGCTTGCACCTCTCCAGTATCCGGCAGGATCAAAACCGCCTGCCGCGGGCGTCAGGCGGACCCGGCCAAGCGCGCGCCGGTCCGCTGCAGCCGGCGCCGGTCCGCCTCCATGGCGGCCCGCAGCTGGCCGCACGCCGCCGTGGCGCGGTCCCCCCTGGAGAACCGCAGCGTCGCCCGCGGACCCACCAGGAGCGCGAACTCGCGGCACGCCGGCTGCGGGGGCGCGGTCAGTTCGCTGCTGGGAATCCGGTTCATCGGTATCAGGTTCACGTGGCCATGCAACTCGGCCGCCAGCCGCCGGAGCCGGCCCGCGTCCTCGAGGGAGTCGTTGACCCCGGCGATGAGAACGTACTCCAGGCTCACCCGGCGGCCGGTGCGGCTCGAGTAGCGCTGTCCCGCCCCGATCAGCTCGGCGATCGGATAGCGGCGATTCAGCGGCACCAGGCGGTTGCGGACCTCGTCGGAGGTGGCGTGCAGGGAGATGGCCAGGCGCACGGGCAGCTCCTCGGCGGCCAGCCGGTCGATCTCCGGCACCAGGCCGCTGGTGGAGACCACGACCCGCCGGGGGGAGACCCCCCACTCCTGGAGCAGGCGGATCGAGTCGACCACGGCCGGGTAGTTCTGAAGGGGCTCGCCCATTCCCATGTAGACGACGTTGGTGGGAGGCCCGAGGCCGCCGCCTCCCCAGCGGCGGGCGGCCTCGAGCACCTGGTCGACAATCTCCTGCGCCTCAAGATTGCGGCGCAGTCCCAGCTGGCCGGTGGCGCAGAAGGAGCAGCCGATGGCGCAGCCCACCTGGGAGCTGACGCAGACGGTGCGCCGCTCGTGGGAGGTGGTGGACCCTCCATGACGGATCATCACCGCCTCCACCTCCTGTCCGTCGGCCGCGCGCAGGAGGAGCTTCTCAGTCATTCCCCGGTCGGCCACGCTGGACTCCACCAGGGACAGCGATGACCAGCTGATCCGCTCCGGCAGCCGACCCCGCAGGTCCGCGGGGAGGTTGGTCATCTGCTCGAAACCGGAGGCGGTGCCTCGCCAGGCGTGGACGCGGATCTGGTCCGCACGATACGCGGGCGCTCCCATCCCATCGAGAAGCAGGCGGAGCTGCTCCCGGCTGGCGCCACCCAGGCTGACCCCGCTCATCCCCGGCAGCTCACGGGCGTTGCCGGCGGCTGTAGGGATGGTGCCGTGCGGTCAGCCGAGACGGACGTCGGGGAGGGGTGGTCACCGCCCCGGCGCCGAACCGGCGGGCGAACGTCCAGCGCTTCCGAGCGGGCGGTTCGCGCGGGGGCCAGAACCGCACCCAGCGATTGGCGAACAGCCCCGCGAGCGGTTCCCCAGCAGGGGACCTGGTCCAAGTTCATTCCGTGGTCACAGAGAGACCCGGAACCGGCGTCGGGCCCACGCCCAGTCGCCCCTGTGGCCGTGGTGGCCTGGCAGTGCCCGAGCCGCTTCGCGTCCGGAGCTGTCGACGCCCACCCGCGCTCCCTGACGACGCTCGC
This sequence comes from bacterium, assembly GCA_021802115.1. Next base: position 3,365 of record JAKABA010000173.1, read on the forward strand.
TCGAGGTTGCTGAGCGCCGGCCGTCGGGGAGGTGACCGCATCGTGCCGGTGGCATGGGCCGGCGGAGGACAGCCCACCCGACCACGGGACCGGCGCCCCGGGTGGTCGCCGCGCCGGACGGCGGGGAACTCCTCGTGGGGCTGGGCGGAGCGGCTGTCATCCTGAACTCTGAGCACTGTGGTCGGCCCGGCCCTGGGCCAGTACCTGATCGAAGAGGACGCCGGCGGAGGCGGCCGCCGACTGCATGCAGGAGGCGATGCCGACCCCTTGATAGGACGCGCCCGTCAGCACCACCGGCATCGGGAGCTTAGCTGCGAGCGCGGCCGCTCCGGCCCTCCAGGAGAGATGCCCGGCCCGGTACTGGGGCAGTGCCGGCTGCCAGCGGTGCACCAGGGCCGCGTGCGGGAGCCGGGCCAGCCCGAGCATCGTGCGCAGCTGGTTGTGGACCATGCTCACCACCGTGGCGTCGTCCAGGGTGACGATGGAGTCGTCCCCGGCGCTCCCGACCGAGGCCCGCAGCAGGAGCTGCCCAGGTCGCTTCAGGTGGGGCCACTTGCGATCGAGGAAGGTGCAGGCGGTGACCACCCGCCGACGTGACCGTGGCACCAGGAAGCCGCTGCCCGAAGTCGATCCCGGCAGGGCTAGCTCCGGGTAGGCGAGCGACACGGTTGCCACCGAGGCCCACTCCTGCTGGCGCAGGGTGTCCGCCAGGCGGGGGGCGATGCCCGCCACCAGGGGCGCCGCCTGGGGGGCGGGGAGCGCGAGCACGACTCCGTCGCAGTCGAGGGCGGCGGACCCGGCCACCACCAGGCGCCCACCTCCCCCGGCCGGCGCCGGGCGGATCTCATCCACCCTGGCCTGGAGGCGGATGGCCGCCGCCGGGAGGGTGTCCCGGAGCGCGTCCACCACGGTCATGAGACCGTTGGGGAAGGTCACGAAGGTGGGCCGGCTGGGACCGGCTGCCGCCCGGGTCGACATCGGCGGTTGCCGCAGGCCCCTGAGCAGGCTGGGGCTTCGCTCGAGGGCCTGGAGCAGCTGGGGGGCCACCGCCCCCAGGCTGAGCTGGGCCGCCGAGCCCGCGTAGACCCCGCCCACCAGGGGGTCCACCAGTCGGTTCAGCACCGCCGGGCCCACCCTCCGGCGGACGAACGGTCCCAGCGCCGAGTCCGGGTCCGGCCGTTCATGTCTGATCCACGGCTCCAGGCTGGCGCGGATGGCTCCGCCCACCCCGATCGCCCGCACAACCGGGAGGCTCCACGGCCGGGGGGGCACCCCCAGAGCCGACCCGGAGGGGATCGCCACCAGTCGGCGCCCGTTCCAAATCGAGGCGGAGGTCGTCCCCGGCGCCAGCGTCTGGTCGGCGAGGCCGAGCGCCGAGAGCAGCGCCCACGTCTCCTCGGAGCGGGCCAGCAGGCTCTCAGCTCCCAGGTCGAGATTGACCCCTGCGAAGGCCTCGGCTCTGACCCTGCCACCCAGGCTGGGAGCGGCTTCCAGCAGGGTCACCTCCACCTCCCGCCCGTGCTCCTGGCCCAGCAGAAGGAGCCGGCGGGCGGCGCTCAGGCCGGACACCCCCCCGCCGACGACGGCAAACCTAAGCGGAGCGTTCTTCAAGCCGGCTTGCGGATCTCCCTCTCGACCAGGTCGGCCAGGACGTCGCGCACGAAGTCGGGGTCGGCGTTGGGCATCTTGGTCCGGGAGATGGTGATCTGAAGGCGCCGCGCCTCCGCCTGAGCCTCAAAGTCCAGGTCGAAGAGGACCTCCAGATGGTCGGCCACGAAGCCGCAGGCGCAGACCACGAAATCCCTTCTGCCGCGCTTCGCCTCCTGGCGCACCACCTCCAGCAGCTCCGGCCCCAGCCACGGCTCGCCAGCGGACTGAGCGACGCTCTGCCAGGCGGTCGTCCAGTGGCGGAGGCCGCACCTGGCCGCGACCGCGGCGGCGGTCTCTGCGAGCTGGTCTGGATAGGGATCCCCCATCTCGCGCAACCGGGCCGGCAGGCTGTGGGCGGTGAACACGACCAGCGCCTCGGCGGCGCGGGCTCGGCCGAGGGCGCCCAACTGGGCCCGCACCTGTGCCGCCAACCACTCCACGTAGCCCTCGTGGAGGTGCCAGTCCTCGATGAAGTCCAGCTGCAGCGAACCACCCTGGGCGGCGGTGCGCACCCGCTGGACATAGCCGGCGACACTCATGCTCGAGTAGTGGGGTGCCAGCACCATGGCGACCACCCGGCGGATGCCGCGGGCGCTGAGGTCGGCCACCGCCTCCTCGAGAAACGGGTGATTGTGCTTCATCCCCACCACCACGTCCCACCCCTGCCCGTGCCGGCCCTGCAGCACCGCCCGGAGGGCGTCCGCCTGGGCGAATGTGATCTCGGTCAGTGGAGAGTGCCCCCCAATGGCCGCGTAGCGACCCTCCAGCTCGGCGAGCGCCTCCGGGCTCGGGGTGCGCCCGCCGCGCATGTGGGTGTAGTAGGGGAGGATGTCAGCCTGGTCACGGGGGCTGCCGTAGGCCATCAGCAAAACCGCCGCCGTCGCCGCGGCGGCGGGACGGGGAGGCGCGCTCGTCGATGCGCTGCTCAAGACCGGTACCCTCGCTGTGATCGTGGACTCCAACCGACGGCTCCCCACCGCAACTCTATCGAAGTGGCGCGCCACCGGGCGGTTGTTAAAGTGGGTGGCGCATTGAGGAGGAACTGCACCTGATCGGGCGACCCCCGCCGCTGACGGTCGGACCTGATCCCTCGGCTCCGGGAGCGGATCTGATGGAGGGCGCCGCCACCATCCTGGGCTTGGAGGCCGGCGCCCGCAGGCAGCGCCTGGCGGAGCTGGGCGCCGAGCTTGCCGTGGGCCTGTTCCGGGCCATGGTTCGACTGCGCGCCTTCGACGAGCGGGCGGTCATCCTCCAGCGCCAGGGGGTGATCGGGACCTACCCCACCTATTTCGGCGAGGAGGCCGTCCAGGCCGCCAGCGTGCTTGCTCTGAGCGCTCAGGACTGGCTCTTCCCCACCTACCGGCAGACGGCCGCGGTCACCCTGCGCGGCTGCCCTCCTTTGGTGCCGCTGCTGATGTGGAGGGGACATCCGGGCGGCTGGCATGATGTCGCGCGCTACCGGGTGGCCCCGGTCTGCGTTCCGGTCGCCACCAACTATCCCCATGCGGTGGGAGCTGCCTGGGGATCCCGGCTGCAGGGCCAGGACTGCGTCGCCCTCGCCTACGGAGGGGACGGCTCCACCTCCGCCGGGGAGTTCCACGAGGCCTGCAACCTGGCGGCTGTGGTGACGGCGCCGGTCATCTTCCTGGTCACCAACAATCAGTGGGCGATCAGCACCCCGGTCAGCAAGCAGACCCGGGTCGCCAGGCTGGCGGACAAGGCGGCCGCCTACGGCATGCCCGGGGTCCGGGTGGACGGGTTCGACGTCTTCGCCTGCCACCAGGTCATCAGCGAGGCCGCCGCCCGGGCCCGACGGGGAGGTGGCCCCACCCTGGTCGAGGCCGTGGGGTACCGGCTGGGCCCGCATGGGACCGCCGACGAGCCATCCCTCTACCGCGATCCCGCGCAGGCCCGGCTGTGGGACTCGATGGAACCGATCCAGCGGGCGCAACTCGCCCTGGTGGATGCCGGCCTGGCCGAGGAGGAGCAGCTGGCGGAGATCCGTCGGGAGGCGGTCGACGCGCTGCGGGACGTGGCCGACCGCCTGCTGGCGGAGCCGCTGCCATCCATTGTGGAGATCGCCGACACGGTCCACGGGGTGACCCCGTGGACACTCTCCGAGGAGCGCCTGCGCGAGCCCGCCTGGGTATTGGAGCAGTAGCGGGCCGCCATGGAGCTGAACATGGTCGAGGCGATCGGACGGGGTCTGGGTCAGATTCTGGAGCAGGACCCCCGGTCGCTGCTGCTGGGGGAGGACATCGGTGTCAACGGGGGCGTCTTCCGCGCCACCGCGGGGCTGCAGCAGCGCTTCGGGGAAGACAGGGTGGTGGACACCCCGCTGGCCGAGGCCGGCTTCGTGGGCGCCGCGCTGGGGATGAGCATGGTGGGGCTGCACCCGATCGTGGAGATCCAGTTCGACGCTTTCGTCTACCCCGCGCTGCAGCAGCTGATCGCCCACGCCGGCCGCTACCGCTGGCGCACCGGCGGCGCTCAGGGCCTCCCCATGGTGCTGCGCCTGCCCTATGGCGGGGGCACCAAGGCCCCCGAGCTGCATTCCGACTCTCCGGAGACCATATTCAGCCACATGCCCGGTCTCCGGGTCGTGGTCCCCGCGGATCCCCTGGGGGCGGGCCAGCTCCTGCTCGCCGCCGCCGCCTGCGGCGACCCGGTCATCTTCATGGAGCCCAAGCGGATGTATCGCCGGGGCCGTCAGGAGGTGCCGCCCGCGTTCACGGCCTGCGAGCTCGACCGGGCGGTCACGGTCCGGGACGGGCAGGACCTGGTCCTGGTCGCCTACGGCAGCATGCTCGAGGTGGCCACCAAGGCGGCCGAGGTCCTGGAGGGTGATCGGGTCTCCGCGATGGTCATCGACCTGCGCAGCATCTATCCGCTCGACCGGGAGTCGCTGCTGAGCGCCGCCCGCCGGGTCGGTCGGATGGTGGTGGTCCAGGAGGCGCCTCGCCACTGCGGCGTCGCCGCCGAGGTAGCGGCCCTGCTCCAGGAGGAGGTGGCCGACTCGATGCTGGCACCGACGCTGCGGGTGACCGGCATGGACATGCCCTTTCCGCTGTTCCAGAGTGAGGACGAAGCGCTGCCGTCGGTGGCCCGGGTGCTCGCGGCCGCGCGCGCTGCCCTCGCCTACTGAGGGGTGGTGGTGGCGGAGTTCAGCCTGCCGGACCTCGGCGAGGGCGTCACCGAGGGTGAGGTGATCGAGTGGCGGGTCGCGGAGGGCGCGCCGGTGGTCCGCGATCAGGTTCTGGTGGTGGTGGGAACCGACAAG
>JAKABA010000174.1 GCA_021802115.1 bacterium
CTGGTCATGTGGGGGGTGATGCTGGTGATTTTGGGAAATGCGGGGGCGGTCTCCATCGCCAGCCCGATCCTGGTCAACCAGCATGTGATCTATGAGATCGTGAACGGCAACATTCCCCCGCTTGCCAGCTGGGTGGTGCTGGTGGTGGCGGCGGTTCTCTTCGGCGCCTTCTTGTGGGCTCGCGATGCCGGTCGCCGCCATCGGGGGCTGGTGGCTCCGCCGCTGGGGCTGACCGCTCTCAAGATCGCCTTGTTCGCGGTGGCCGGGGCGGTGGTGGTATTGATCTGCAACGCCAACCGCGGGTCGGCCACCTCGGCGGTGGAGGGGGTGCCGTGGGTGGTGCCGATCGCCACCATCGTCTTGTTGATCTGGGTCGTGTTGCTGCAGCGGACCCAGTTCGGTCGCTACGTGTACGCGATCGGGGGCAACCCCGACGCGGCTCGCCGCGCGGGCATCAACCTGGCCAAGGTCAGGACCTGGGCCTTCGTGCTGTGCTCGGTCACGGCCGGCTTCTCGGGCCTGCTCTACCTGTCCTGGCAGGGGGGCACGTCCACCAACGTCAACGGCGGACAGTACGTCCTCTACGGTGTGGCTGCGGCGGTCATCGGCGGCACCAGCCTCTTCGGCGGAAGAGGCAAGATCGCCCAGGCGGTGCTGGGGGGCCTGGTGATCGGAGCCATCTACAACGGGCTCTACCTGCAGGGGGTCCAGGTCCAGTGGCAGCTGATCGCGACCGGGGCGGTGCTGGTGGCGGCCGTGCTCATCGACACCCTGTCGCGGCGCGGCACCCTGTCGGGGAGTTCGGTCCGAATCTGATCCCCATGCACAGCTGTTCCCAGGAGGCCACGGCTGCCGTGGCGCGACCCGTCCCACCCAGTTCGGGCGCGTGGTCGGCCGGGCTCGGGCACTGCCGGCTCTCTCGCCGCGCCCCTCTCGAGGGGTGAGCCGTGGCCCGGACGGAGCGAGGCGCGACCCAGGAGACCGTGAGACGGCACAACCTGGCGGCTCTGCTGGGGCACCTCCATCGATATGGGCCGACCTCAAGGGCGCGCCTCACCCGCCTGCTGGGCCTCAACCGCGCCACCATCGGAGACTTGGTCGACGACCTGGTCTCCAGGGGGCTGGTCGACGAGCAGTCCGAGCCGGAGCGGGCGGCCAGAGGGCGGCCTTCGAAGGTGGTCGCGGCCAGCCCCAAGCGGTGCCAGGCGCTGGCCGTGCAGGTGGGCGTCGACGCCGTTGAGGTGGCCCTGGTCGGGCTCGGTGGACCGACCGTCTGGCGCGGGCGCGTGGCGATCTCGAAGGCTGCCGACCGGACCGTGGCCCATGTGCTCGGGGTGGTGACCAGGCTGGCGGTGCCGAAGCTGGAGGCAGTGGCCGGAGGAGTCGTTGGAGTCGGGGTCGCCGTCCCCGGCTCGGTGAGCCCGGACGGAAGGGTGGTCAACTTCGCTCCCAACCTCGGATGGCATCAGGTGCCCCTGGCCCAGCTGCTCCGCGACCGTCTGGGCTTCGAGGGGTCGGTGCAGATCGGCAACGACGCCAACCTGGGGGCGATGGCGGAGCACTCGCGGGGGGTGGGGATTCGTACCAGTGACCTGATCTACCTGCACGCCGAGGTCGGAGTCGGCGGCGGCATCATAACCGGCGGCCAGATGCTCACCGGGGCCCGGGGCTATGCGGGGGAGGTCGGCCACATGCAGGTCAACCCGACCGGCCTTCCGTGCCACTGCGGCGCGCGCGGCTGCTGGGAGACCGAGGTCGGCGAGGACGCCCTGGTGCGGCGCGCCGGCCTCCACCCGGGGGGGCGGGCCAAGGTCGAGCAGGTGCTCGCCAACGCGCGCCAGGGTGACCCCACCTGTCTGGCGGCGGTTAACGAGACCGCCCGGTGGATCGGCATCGGACTGGTCAACATGGTGAGCTCCATGGATCCCGAGATGGTGATCCTGGGAGGGGTATTCGAGGACATCCTGGAGCTCGCGCGGCCGACCCTGGGTGAGCAGTTGAACACCACCTCCCGGTACACTCGCCCCTCCGGCGTCGCCCTCATGAAGCCCAAATTCGACGGCAGCTCAGTCCTCATGGGTGCCGCGGAGCTGGGGCTCCAGCGGGTGCTCAGCGATCCCAGCACCGTGCCGGTCGGATCCTCGGCGGCGGGGACCTGCGCCCCGCCCCAAGCCTCCTCGTTCATGTCAGGTCAGACCGGCCGGGAAGTGGCCCTGAGTCGCGACGTCTCGATCGCTGACGCCGTCGATGCCGGCGCGGCCGCAAGCACGCGCCAGACCGCCTGACAGCGCTGGGGCGCCCCGCGGCTGGGCGGGTCCTGCGGTCGGCGGGCCTTAAAGTTGGACGTGAGGCGTCTGGTACGGCTCGCGCGGATCGGCTGCCACCGGTTGACCGCGCCGATTCCAAGTGGTTGCGATCGGCGGCTGCGCGGTTGGGGTCCGCGGCAGCGCCCAAGGGGAGAAGATCAGTGACGCGTCACCTGCCGGAGCCGGCCGATTCCGGGGCGCCGTCTCACCAGAAAGCCGCGGCGACCGGCTGGCGGGGGTTTCGTCGACGGCCCTGGCTGGTGGTGGTCGGCCTGCTGGTGGCCGCAGCCTGCTTTCGGGCAACTCAGAACATGGCGCTCACCACGTTTTCCCTGCTCGCCCATGATGCGCTGGGACTTCAGGTGGGCGCGATCGGGGGCCTGGCGGCGGCGGCGGCGGTGGTGACGGTGGTGGTCAACGCGGCGGTCGCGAGCAGAGTGCCGGTGGATCGCAGCCGGCTGGCCGCCGCTGGTGGGATCGCCCTGTTGGTCCCGTCGCTTCTGCTGCTGGGCACCGCCCACAGCTTCTGGGTCCTGGGACTGGGCGCCCTGCTCCTGGGCCTCGGGGGTGGCGTGGTGTTTCCGGCTCTGGCGACCGCGATCGGGCAGGTTGAGGCCGCCGCGCGAGAGCGGGCCCTGGCTCTGTTCACGCTGACCCTGAGCGGGAGCCTGGCGGTTGGCCCGCTGTTGGAGTCGGGCGTTCTGGGGCTGGCGCACCAGAACGTGCGCAGCCCCTACCTGGTCTTTCTGGTCCTACCCTGCCTGGGGGTCGCCGCTCTGGTGCTGCTGGGCCGCGAGCGTGCCGGCGCCGCAGCCGCGGCGGCGGGCATGGGCAGTGACTCTGCACGGGCCAGAACAACCGTGCCGCTGCGGAGCCGCGGGCTGGCGGCCCTGCGCAGAAGTCCGCTGGGAAACCCCGGATGGCGGTTGGCGGTGAACGGGCAGCTGCTGTACTCGATCCCCTTTGCGGCCATCACCGTCTTCGGCGCAGTGATGGCGAGGATCGCCTTCGGGGTAACTCCCGAGCAGGCCCAGCTCGGGTTCAGCTGCTTCTTCGTGACCTCGCTGGGAGCCAGGGCGATGGTGGCCTGGCAGGCCCCGATCACCCACAAGATCCCGTTGCTGCTGGGTTCTGGTGGCCTCACCGCGGTCGGCCTGCTGCTGCTGGCCGCCGGCCATGGGTTCGGCATGCTGCTGCTGGCGATGGGGGTCTTGGGAGTCCCGCACGGACTCACGTTCCCGATCGTGCTCGCTCAGGTCGCGGCCAGCGCGGCGCCGGGGGGACTGGCGGGCGCCAACGCCGCTCTGCTGGCGGTGAGCAACTCCTCCTCAATCGTGGTGCCGGCGGTGCTGGGGGTGCTGATCCCCATCACCGGATACCGCGGCATGGCGCTGCTGCTGCTGCTCCCCGTCATCGGTTTCGGCGGGATCCTGTGGGGGCAGCGGAGGATGGAGTTCGATTCCGGAGGTGCTGCACTTGGGTGAACCCCTACTGTCGGTTGGCAGATGACGAGTGAGATGACCGCCGAGAGCGGGGAGAGACGGCGCCGGAGCCTCGCCACCTGGCTGGCGGGCGGGGTCGGCGTGGTCGGGCTCGCCGCCCTCATAGTGGTGATCAACCCCGGCGAATTGGGCCGGGCGCTCACCCACTTCGATCTGATCCTGATCCCTCCGATCGTGGTGTGCTCGCTGGCCTACTACGTGATGCAGGGAGTGCGCTGGCAGTTCCTGCTGCGGGACGTGGGCGCGCACCTGCCGATGGGGGAGACGGTGGCACTCAACCTGGCGGGCCAGGTGACCACCCTGCTGCCGCTGGGCGAGCTGACCCGGGTGGTGCTGGCGGCGCGCGAAACCGACACCTCCTTTGGGGACGTGCTGGCGACGGTGACGGTGCAGGAGCTCATCTACGGACTGCTGCTGGTGGTGGTGGCGGTCCCCGGGCTGTTCGAGTTCCACATCAGCCCGGTGATCCCGATTGCGGCGGCGGTGGTGGCCGCCGCCGCCATATCGGTGCTGACGCTGCCCCCGCTGTTCCACGCGCTCCACACGGTGGGCGGGAAGATCCTGGGGGTGCGGCGGCTGCTGGGCCCGCTGGACGAGCTGCACGCGGAGACCGTGCAGCTGCTGCAGCGGCCCGACACCCTCGGTTGGTCGCTCATCGGGCTGGCCCAGGTCGCGGCCATGACCACGGTCTTCTGGCTGGTGGCGCAGGCTCTCGCGCCCGGGGCTTTGACCTGGCCGGAGGCGGCTTCGGTGTACGCGGTCGGCAGCATCAGCGGTGCGATCAGCCTGATTCCCGGCGGCCTGGGGGCCTCGGAGGCCACCCTGGCGGGCGTGCTGATCGTGGCCGGCCTGCCACCCGCAGTCGCGACCGCGGTCGCCTTGATGCAGCGGGCCGGCGGCCAGGGGGTGGCGACCGTGGCCGGCGCGGGCGCCTATCTCTACGCCAAGCGCAAGTACCACATCCGGCGGCTTCTCGGCTGACGGCCGAACCAGCTGTGGGCCACTGATGGCTTCTGCACCCGGCTCCTACTTCGGCCCGGCCGGGGAAGGGGGAGGAGGCGGCGGGACGGTCCCTGCCCCTGGCTGCGGTCGGAGCGGGGGAGACTCCGCCCACGGCGCTCCTGGACCGTTGCTATCGAAATGCCGCGGGCGCTGGCCGGAACGGAAGGGTCAGAGGTGCACGCTTGGGATCGCCGACTTCCAGGGTTCCACGTCGCCGCGGGTCGTGTCCGGGTTGGAGCCACGCCGTCGGGCCAGCTCGCCCACCAGCCGCTGGAGGGGGATGATCGCAACGAACGGTCGCAGCAGGTAGCCGGTGGTGGCGAATCCCAGATCGGCGGACTCCGTCCCGCAGCTGAGCACCATGACCCCTAGCTTCTCGAGCAGTGCCCTGAGCTCCGGGGCGCGCCCGCCATCGTCACGCCCGGGCTGGATCAGGATCGCCGCCATTCTGGGGTCGAAGACCGCGGGGGTGCCGTGGAGGGCGAGCTCCTGCGACATCCCCTCGGCGTACAGGTAAGCCCCCTCCTTGAACTTCAGGGCAGCCTCGTCGGCAGTGATCTCGTCGATTCCGAAGCCCGTGATCAGGATGGGCTCGCGGTTGATGAGGCGGGGAGGGATACCGGTCGGAGGAGGCTGGGCCAGGGTCTCGCGCATGGCGGTGGGAATCTGTGTCAGGTGGTCCGCGAAGTCGCGGTCCTGCAGAGAGGTCGCGACCAGGCGTCCCAGCACGGCCAGGGCGGTGACGTAGGAGACCGTGTGGGTGCTGGCGCTCTCGTCGGGGCAGGTCCGCAAGACGAATTCGGCCCGCGGATGAGGGGCTCCCAGGCCGGTCACCAGGATCGTCGTGGCTCCGGCGGCACCGGCCCTGGCCAGGAGCTCGTTGGGGAAGCGCTTGGTGCCCCGATGGGAGACCACCACCAACTGGTCCTGGGGTCGGAACCGCCCATGCAGCGCCAGCTCGTGGGCCTCGACGGCCAACGGGCGCAGGGTTCCCCCGGACAGCTCGGCCACCCAGTAGGCGGCGACCCGGCAGGCGTGCAGCGACGTCCCGATTCCCGAGAACAGGATGGGGCGGGAAGGGTCAAGCCGGACCTCCATCTCCGCACCCATCGCCGCCGCCACCGCGTCCGCCTGGGACTTCACTTGGTCGTCGAATGCGAAGTGTGCCAGCGTCATCAGCTCCCCCGATGGATGAATCCCAGTGGCCCGCCGGGGCTCACGGCTTCGGGCAGGGCGTCAGTATAGGAGGCTTCGATACCGACTGCGTTGGAGATTGCGCTCGCTCCGCTCATGCCCGAATTGCCAGAAGTAGAGGCGCTCGCCACGGCGCTGACCGTCCGCCTGGGCGGCCGGGTCGTCACCCGGTGCCAGCTGTTCTCCTTCGCCGCCCTGAAGACCGTCGATCCGAAGCTGGCGGACCTCGAGAGCCGCCGAGTGGCGCGAGTCGCCCGCTTCGGCAAGCAGTTGGGGATCGACTTCGGAGATCTCTGGTTGGTGATCCACCTCGCCCGGGGCGGGTGGCTCCGGACGGCGGCGCCAACCGCCGTCGGGCCCACTCGCCGGTCGGGAGCCGCCCTGCGCCTCCTGCTTGCCCCAGACCTTGGGGTGACACCCGACCTGGCGCTCGAGGTGGTCGAGCCCGGCACCGAGAAGCGGCTGGGCCTGTGGGTGACTCAGTCACCGACGCTGGTTCCGGGGGTCGCCACCCTGGGTCCGGACCCCCTCGCCGCGGACTTCTCTCTGCCCCGGTTTGAGCAGGCGATCGCTCATGGCAACGCAACTCTGAAGGCGGCTCTCACTGACCAGCGTCGCATCGCCGGGATCGGCAATGCCTATTCCGACGAGATCCTGCATCGGGCGCGCCTGTCGCCCTTTCAGTTGACCGGCCGGCTCAAAGCCGACCAACGCGCCGCCCTGCACTCGGCCGTCGTCGCGGTGCTGAAGGAGGCGACCGACGGGGCGCTCGGCGCCGCCGGCGAGGCCCCGACCCGCCATCGGAGGGAGGCATTCAAGGTGCATGGCCGGGCGGGACTGACCTGCCCGGAGTGTCACGACCAGGTCCGCCAGGTCAGCTACGCGCAACGGGCACTCTTCTACTGCCCGCAGTGCCAGACCGGTGGGCGGATCCTGGCCGATCGCAGGATGTCACGTCTGCTGCGTTGACCCCAGGCCAAAGCTGCGGCGTCGGCCGAGCCGTTCGAACTGGGCCTGGTGGAGCACCGTCGATGGGGCCTCCCCTTGTTCGGCCGTGCGCCGGTGGGTGTGCGCTACATTGGACCGATGACCGTTAACCACTTACCCCTTCGCACCCTGGGTCGTCGGGGGCTTTCAGTCTCTGCGCTGGGACTCGGCTGCATGAGCATGTCCCAGTCGTATGGGAAGGCTGACGAGGGTGAGTCCCTGGCGACGCTGGAAGCGGCGTTCGACAGTGGAGTCGACTTCTTCGACACCGCCAACGCCTACGGTGATGGGCACAACGAGCGGCTGCTCGGTCGGTTTCTCCGCGGTCGCCGCCCTCGGGTCAAGTTGGCGACCAAGTTCGGGATCGTGCATGACTCCACGTCCAACACTCATGTGTGCGGCCGGCCCGAATACGTCCGCCAATGCTGTGAGGAGTCACTGGAGCGGCTCCAGACCGACTACATCGACCTCTATTACCAGCACCGCGTGGATCCCCATGTCCCCATCGAAGAGACGGTCGGGGCGATGGGCGAGCTGGTGGACGAGGGCAAGGTCCGATTTCTGGGGCTCTCGGAGGCGAGCGCCGACTCCCTGGAGAGGGCGGCTCGGACCCATCCAATCTCGGCTCTGCAGAGCGAGTGGTCCTTGTGGACGCGCGATCTGGAGGAGGAGGTGCTGGGTGTGGCCCGCCGCCTGGGTATCGGGATCGTCCCCTACAGCCCCCTGGGGCGGGGCTTCCTCTCAGGCAAGATTACCTCCGCCAAGGACTTTGGGGAGGATGACTTCCGGCGCCACAATCCTCGCTTCGAGGGTGAGAACTTCCAGCGCAATCTGGTCCTGGTGGATCTGGTCCGGCGGGTGGCGGAGGAGAAGGGGATCACCCCCGCTCAGCTGGCTCTGGCATGGCTGCTGGCGCAGGGCCAGGACGTTGTTCCCATCCCTGGAACCAAACGGAGGACCAATCTTCAAGAGAACCTGGCCGCGATCGAGGTGGTGTTGACGCCGGGGGAGCAGGAGCGCCTCTCCAGCCTGCTTCCGCCCGGCAGCGCCGCTGGCACCCGCTATCCCGATGCCGGGTACCGGTACGGGTCCAGTCCCCCGCTCGGTCGGGGGTAGGCCCACGACTCAGCGGGCCTTCTGAGCCCTCTGGGCTGCGCCACCCGTGACACGGCATAGCCGCCCGTGCCGTGCCCCGTTGGCAGAGGCCAGCTGATCTGGTGGCCCAAGAGGTCCGCCGCCGTCCGGCGGGTGCGGGCAGGGTCGGCCCGGCCACGGTCTGATTGCCT
>JAKABA010000175.1 GCA_021802115.1 bacterium
CCCTCGCCCACCCGGAAGACGTCCTCGGCGCCGCTTCTGGAGTCGACAGCATGCTGCGCGAAGCCCAAGTCCACGGGGACGGCCCCCGGGCGGGCTGACAGCACCGGGCCGGAGTGCCGCGACGAGCGGCGAATGGACGGCGCGCTCAAGGCGGCTGATGCCCTCGTCGTGCCTCGGCGGTGGCGGCAGGCGATGGCGCGGATCGCGGGGAAGGCTGCGTCGCACGGCATCCGGGTCACCAGCGAGCCCGGCCCTCGCTGCGCTACGCTGGCGCTGGTGGATCCGGCGGGAAGCTTTGGGCGGAGCCACAGTCGGGTACCCACGCCTTCGGTCTCCGCTCGGGCGCCCGCCCAGGCCCGCTTCCGCTCCACCTGGTTCACGGCCGTCCGCTCCGCGCTTTTGTTCACAGATGAGATGAGGTGAGTATGTCCAAGATCAGAGTCGCCAACCCGGTGGTCGAGCTGGATGGAGACGAGATGACCCGGATCATCTGGCAGCTGATCAAGGACCGGCTGATCCTTCCCCACCTCGAGGTGGACTTGGACTACTACGACCTCGGCATCGAGCACCGGGATGAGACCGACGACCAGGTCACGGTCGAGGCGGCCGAAGCCATCAAGCGACATGGGGTGGGCGTCAAGTGCGCCACCATCACCCCCGACGAGGCCAGGGTCAAGGAGTTCGGTTTGAAGCGGATGTGGCGGTCACCCAACGGGACCATCCGCAACATCCTGGGCGGGGTGATCTTCAGGGAGCCGATCGTGATGCGCAACATCCCACGGCTGGTCCCCAGCTGGACCAAGCCGATCGTGATCGGACGCCACGCCCACGGGGACCAGTACCGGGCGACGGACTTCCTGGTGCCCGGCCCCGGCCGGGTGACCATCAGCTACACGCCCGCCGACGGTGGTGAGCCGATGGAGTTCACCGTGGCTGACTTCCAGGGCGGGGGGGTGGCGATGGCGATGTACAACTACGACGACTCGATCCGCGACTTCGCCAGGGCCTCGTTGAGCTATGGCCTGAAGCGCGGGCTGCCCGTCTACCTGTCCACCAAGAACACCATCCTCAAGGTCTACGACGGCCGCTTCAAGGACATCTTCCAGGAGGTCTTCGAGAGTGAGTTCCGCACCAGGTTCGACGCCGCCGGACTGACCTACGAGCACCGGCTCATCGATGACATGGTGGCCGCCGCCATCAAGTGGGAGGGCGGCTACGTCTGGGCCTGCAAGAACTACGACGGAGATGTTCAATCCGACACGGTCGCCCAGGGCTTCGGCTCCCTGGGCCTGATGACCAGCGTGCTGCTGACGCCTGACGGTCGCACCATGGAGGCGGAGGCGGCTCACGGCACGGTGACCCGCCACTACCGGCTGCACCAGCAGGGGCTGCCCACCTCCACCAACCCCATCGCCTCGATCTTCGCCTGGACCAGGGCGCTGGCTCATCGCGGGGAGCTGGACGCGACCCCAGAGGTGGTGCGGTTCGCAGAGACCCTGGAGGAGGTGTGCGTGGCCACTGTCGAGTCGGGACGGATGACCAAGGACCTGGCCCTGCTCGCGGGCCCCGAGGTCAGCTGGCTCTCCACCGAGGACTTCATAGGCGCTCTGGCCCAGGAGCTGACCGCGCGCATGTCCAACTGAGCCCGCCCCGGGTGGGGCCACCGGCGGTCTTGCGACGTGAGTGTCGTCTGCCCGCCCTTGGACTTGGTGGTCACCGCCATCGGTCGCGACCGGTCGGCCAGGCGGAGCCGTCGGGGCGGCAGGATTCGAACCTGCGACCTCCACTTCCCAAAAGTGGCGTGCTACCCCTGCACCACGCCCCGTGCGGCCCCGGCCGTCGCCGCCGGTCGCACCATCATATTGATCGCCCCGACCCGCCCACCTCGGCCAGCCAGCCCGGCGGTCAGCCAGGCCGGCCCCTGAGCGCGCGGATCAGGGCCTGAGCCGCGCGACCGCGGTGGCTGAGGCCGTCCTTCTCCGCCTCGCCGAGCTCGGCCATGGTCTTGGTGTGGCCGTCCGGCACGAAGATGGGATCGTAGCCGAAGCCGCCGCTGCCTCGCGGCGATCCCAAGAGAGTGCCCCGCACCACTCCTTCCACGAAGAGCGGTGGCCGGCCGCCGGGAGCCAGGTACGCCAGCACGCAGCGGAACGTGGCGCCGCGGCTGTCGGCGGGCAAGGCCGCCACCCGCTCCGCCAGCGCTTCCATCATCTGCTTGGAGCTGAAGCCATCACCCATCCACCTCGCCGTGTGCAGCCCGGGCCAGCCCCCAAAGGCGTCCAGCTCGAGCCCGCTGTCGTCGGCGAGGGCGGCAAGCCCAGTTCCAGCCTGGACAGCACCCGCCTTGATCGCGGCATTCTCGCGGTAGCTGGCGCCATTCTCATCCCAGCGGATGGCATGGCCCCCCGGGCACTCGTCGACGCTGACCAGAGCCCACGGCAGCTGCGCCAGCAGTCGCCGCAGCTCAGCCAGCTTGCCGTGGTTGCGGCTGGCCAGTGCGACTCGGAGCTGCCCCGTCAGCCCGGGGATCGGCGCGGAGGTGCTCAGGACTCGGTCGATCCCAGAGCCGCCCGCTGGGCCCTGAGGATGTCCTGGATACCGCCCTCGGCCAGGCTCAAGATCGGCTCCAGCTGGTCCCGGCGCAGGGCCACGCCTTCGGCCGTCCCCTGGACCTCGACTATTTCGAGCCGCTCGGTCATGACCAGATTGAGGTCGGTGGAAGCCCGACTGTCCTCCTCGTAGTCCAGGTCCACCAGGGGGGCCCCGTCCACCAGGCCCGCGCTGACCGCCGCCACCTGCCGTAGCAGGGGATCGGACCTCACCATGCCGGCCTCGAGGAGCCGGCGGCAGGCCAGCGCCAGCGCCACGAATCCGCCCGAGATGGAGGCGGTGCGGGTGCCGCCATCGGCGCGGATGACATCGCAGTCCACGATCACGGTGCGCTCGCCCAGCAGTCGCATGTCGACCGCCGCCCTCAGGCTGCGCGCGACCAGGCGCTGGATCTCCTGGGAACGCCCGTCGATCCTGCCCCCGCGCTCCCTGGGGCTGCGCTCCTGGGTTGATCTGGGCAACATGCCATACTCGGCGGTCACCCACCCCAGCCGGGTGCCCCGCCGGTGGGCGGGCACCCGCTCCTCAATGGTGGCGGTGCAGAGGACGTGGGTGCCGCCGATGGTGATGGCGACGGCGCCCTCCGCCCAGCTGTCCGACATCGGCGCGATGGTGAGCGGCCGGATGCTGGATGGTGAGCGACCGCCGGGGCGCGCCATCAGCGGTGAAGGACGTGGCGGATGAACAGGATGCTGCCCTCGTAGAAGACGATCAGGGCGATCGACAAGAAGGTGGGGGTGAAGGGATCAGCGCCAGGGGTGACGACCAAGGCCACGAACACTATCACGAAGACCGCCACCTTCCGCCAGCGCCGCAGCTGCTGGCTGCTCACGATCCCCGCGGCGCCCAGGAGGCAGAGGGCGACCGGCATCTCGAAGGTCACCCCGAAGACCAGTACCACCAGAGCCAGGAACGAGAGGTAGGCACCGAGGTCGGGCAGGTAGACCGCGTTGCTGCCCAAGAAGGTCGCCAGGAAGGCGAGCCCGATGGGGATGACGAAGTAGGCGAACAGGCCGCCCAGCGCGAAGAAGAACAGGGTGCCGAACACGAACGGAAAGGCCAGCCGGCGCTCGGTTGCCCGCAGCCCGGGAGCGATGAAGCGCCAGATCTGCCAGACCACGACCGGGAGCGCCAGGATCGCGCCCGCCACCGCCGCCACCTCGAAAGGGATCGCCAGTCCCTGGATCGGGCTGGTCACCACCACCCTCTGCCCGAACGGCGAGTGGGTGTGGGCCAGGGCCAGGTGCAGCGGACGCTCGAGAATCGCGATCAGGCGCTGGTTGAAGATGAACGCCACGACGGTGGTGGCCGCCCACGCGATCAGGCAGATGATGATCGCGCGCCGCAACTCCTCGAGATGCTCCACCAGGGTGAGCTCCCGGTCCTCCAGCGCTGGAGGTGACAGGGGCCGGCGCACGGCCGACCACCCTAGGCGGCGGGCGGCCATGAGGTGACGGGAGGCCGGGGAATCAGCCCGCCAGCTCGGATGGACCCGGCTCAGCGGCGACGTCCGCCCCCGGGGCGGGGCCGGTAGCAGCCGGGGCGGGCCCGGTGGGCGGAGCGGGGGGCTGGTTCAAGGTGGTGAGCTGACTGGCTTCGTGGGCCGCGGACTGGGTGGCCGATCGAAACTCGTTGATGGCCTTGCCCAGGGACTGACCCAGCTCCGGCAACCGCTTGGGGCCGAAGACCACCAGGGCGATCAGCAGCAGGATGAGGAGATAAATCCAGTGGTCACTGAACATGGAAGCCTGCCTCGTGGGGAAATTGGCGAAACCGGCCGGAGTATAGCACCGGCCCACCGGGAGGCCTGCCGTCGATCAAGGCGGTTGAGCGCCCACCGCTCACGACCGGGGCGACCGGCTGGGCACCTCCAGCGCCTGCGCGAACGCCTCCACCACCAGGTCGACTCCCGCCTCATCATGGGCCAACGACAAAAAGCTCGACTCGAACTGTGAGGGCGGCCAGAAGACACCCCGGTCGAGCAGCCCACGATGCACCCGGGCGAACAGCTGCAGATCGCTGCGGGCCGCGCTCGCATAGTCGACCACCGCCTCCGCGGTGAAGAAGAAGGTCAGCATGGAACCCACGCGGTTGACCTGCAGCGGCACCCGCTGCTGGGCACCCGCCTGGCGGAGACCCTGCTCCAGCCGCGAACCCAGCTCCTCCAGCCTCAGGTACGGTTGGTCGTCGCCGAGCCGCCTCAGCGTGGCGAGCCCGGCCGCCACCGCCAAGGGGCTGCCACTCAGGGTCCCTGCCTGGTACACGGGCCCGACCGGCGCCAGCTGGCGCATCAGGTCGGCGCGCCCGCCGAAGGCGCCGACCGGGAGGCCGCCCCCGATCACCTTGCCCAGGCAGGTGAGGTCCGGGACCACCTGGTAGACGGATTGGGCCCCGCCTCGGGCCACGCGGAAGCCGGTCATGACCTCGTCGACGATCAGCAGGGCCCCGTGGCGTGCGGTGAGGTCGCGCAGCAGTGCCAGGAATCCGGGCCGGGGGGGAACCACCCCCATGTTGCCCGCCACCGGCTCCACGATCACGGCCGCGACGCTATCGCCCGCATGCGAGAATGCCGCCTCCACCGCCGCCGGGTCGTTGTAGGGCAGGACCAGGGTGTCGGCCACGGTCTTGCCGGGAACTCCGGGAGATCCCGGGATGGCCAGGGTCGCCACCCCTGACCCCGCCTCCGCCAGCAGGGCATCGCTGTGGCCGTGGTAGCAGCCTGCGAACTTCACGATCAGATCGCGGCCGGTGGCGCCCCGGGCCAGCCGGATGGCGCTCATGGTGGCCTCGGTCCCGCTGCTGACCAGCCGCAGCATCTCCACTGAGGGCATGTACTCGCGGATCGTCTCGGCGAGCTCGACCTCCGCCCAGGTCGGCCCCCCCATCGCCTCGCCGCGGGCGAGTTGGGCCGTTATCGCGTCCACCACCGCGGGATGCAGGTGCCCCAGGATGAGTGGCCCATAGGCCAGGACCATGTCCAGGTAGCGGTTGTGGTCCAGGTCGTAGAGGTAGGCGCCGGCGGCGTGGCTGAAGAAGGGCGGGTTGCCCCCCACCGCATGAAAGGAGCGGACCGGGCTGTTGACCCCGCCGGGCAGCACCGCTGTCGCTCGGTCCATCGCGGCGGCCGAGGCCCTCCGCAACGGGGAGGCGCCGGGTCGGGGTCCGGTCAGGGGAGCTGCTCCCGGACCACGATCTCCATGGGATCCCCCTTCTTCACCTTCTGAGCCACGTCCAGCCCCGAGATCACCTCGCCGAAGAGGTTGTAGTCGGGGGGCAGGGTGAACTTGGAGAGGGTGATGAAGAACTGGCTGCCATTGGTGTTGGGGCCCGCGTTGGCCATCGCCACCGCGCCGGGCTGGTAGGCCCCGTGCGCGTACAGGGGACTCACCACCGTCTCACTCTTGAACTGAAACCCCGGTCCACCGCTGAGACTGTTGGTGGGGCTGCCACCCTGGATCACCGGTCCCCCGGGCGGCGTGGACGGGTCCCTGGCCCAGCGCAGCCCGTCGAAGAAGTGATTGCGCGCCAGAGTCACGAACGTGTTCACCGTGATCGGCGCCCAGCCCGGCACCAGGCACACCACGATCTTGCCCTCGGGGACCGTGATCGTAGCCTCGTAGAGACGCTGCTGGTCGATGGTCATCGGCGGCACCCGATCGTAGTGGTGCGGATTCGTGGGCTCGTTGAGCGGCCCCAGGGGGGCCCCGAAGCTGGCGCTGTCACACCCGGACTTGGACACGGCAGGAACCTCCCTCTGAGCGCCGACATTGACGAAGAAGGCGGCGACTCCCACCACCGCCACCGCGACCACCGCCACCGCGATGCCGCCCCAACGGGCGATCGGTGCCATCATCCGGCCTCCTCCTGCAGCCAGCGGCAGATGTCAAGTGCGAAGTAGGTGAGTATGAAGTCCGCTCCGGCGCGGCGCATCGACAGATGGGACTCCATCACCCCGGCGCGCAGGTCGAAGGCCCGGGCCCGGGCCGCCGCCACCATCATCGCGTACTCGCCGCTCACGCTGTAGCAGCCGATGGGGAGCTCGAAGCGGTCACGGGCCTCGCGCACGATGTCCAGGTAGGAGAGCGCCGGCTTGACCATCAGCATGTCCGCCCCCTCGAGCAGGTCCAGCTCGAGTTCGCGCATCGCCTCCCGGCGGTTGGGCGGGTCCATCTGATAGCCACGGCGATCGCCGAACTGGGGAGCGCAGGCGGCGGCGTCCCGGAAGGGACCGTAGAAGCACGACGCGAACTTCGCCGAATAGGCCAGGATGGCGGTCTCCGTCCTGCCCGCCGCGTCAAGGGCGGAACGGATCGCCTCCACCTGCCCGTCCATCATCCCCGACGGGGCGATCACGTCGGCCCCGGCCTCGGCCTGACTCACGGCAATGCGGCCGTACAGCTCGATGGTGGCATCGTTGTCCACCTCGCCGCGCTCATTCAGCAGACCGCAGTGGCCGTGATCGGTGTACTCATCCAGACAGTCGTCGGCCAGCAGGAGCAGAGTGTCGCCGACCTCGCCACGGAGCCGGCGGAGGGCCTGCTGCACGATCCCCTGCTCGTCCCACGCGGAGCTTCCGCTGGAGTCCTTGTGCGCAGGGACGCCGAACAGGATCAGGCCGCCGACGCCCAGTGCAGCCGCCTGCACCGCCCGCGCGGCCAGGCTGTCCAGGGTCTCCTGGGCGACACCGGGCATGGTGTCGATCGGGGCCGGCTCGGCCCGCCCCTCGGCGACAAAGCATGGCAGGATCAGATCCTCGGGTCGCAGCCGGGCCTCACGGACCAGCCGGCGCAGCTGAGGGGTGCGCCGGAGGCGTCGAGGACGGTCTTCGGGAAAGCTCATGGGCGGCTCCCATTCTCGGGCAATCGGGCGAACCAGGTTCGCAACGCATCGACCAGCCCGGGGATGCTGTGGGTGTCCGCCACCACCTGGGGCACCAGGCCATGACGACGCATCTCCCCCGCGGTGATGGGGCCGATGGCCGCCCAGACACAGGCGGCGGGCGGACGCGCCGACCCCGCCAGCTCGATGAAGCAACGCACCGAGCTGCCGCTGGTGAAGGTGACACAGTCGAGGTCCCCGGACCGGAGCCCAACGGCGAGGGCGGTCTGCGATCCCCAATCCGGGCTCATCTGGTACAGCTCCACAACTTCGACGGTTGCCCCCAGCTCCTCCAACCGGCGCGGCAGCACGTCCCGGGCGCCCCGGGCTCGGGGCAGGAGTATGCGCCTGCCGGCCACGCCGTCCTTGGCGATCCGGTGCGCCAGCGACTCCGCGATGAAGCCCGGCGGCAGTGCCTCCGCCACCCACCCCGCCTGGGCCAGCGCGGCCTGGGTGCCGGGCCCGATGGCGTACGCTCGCACCCCTGCCTGGGGGAGCTGGGCGCCGCCGAGCAGCTGGCGCACGGAGTTGGCACTGGTGAGTACCAGATCTTCGAAGTCGCCCCCTCGGATTCGCCCCCGGAGGCTCTCGATGGCCGCGGCGTCGAGCAAGCTCTGCAGCCGCATCACCGGGATGGCCACCGGCACCGCGCCCTCGCGCCGGAGCAGGTCGACCAGCTCTGGGGCCTGAGGGGCGGCCCGGGTCACCAGGACCCGCCGCCCCTGCAGTGGCGAGCTCAAGCTGGCGCTGCCAGCTGGCGGGCCAGCTCCCGGGCCGTCGT
>JAKABA010000024.1 GCA_021802115.1 bacterium
GCTCGTCTTGCCGGTCGGACAGGCCCAGAGTCATGTTCACCCCCAGTCAGGAACTACCTGCTGGTCATTCTCCGGACCCGACTCCTCCTCCCGCCACCTCACCCACCGAAAAACACCAGCTACCTAGCCCACCTATTGGCGTGCTGGTAGCGGTGGCACTGGCTGCGGCGGGAGGATACGAACCTCCGATCTCCTGATCCAGAACCAGGCCGCTTACGAAAGCGCCGGTGCCCGAGTTCATAGCAGCACCTAACTTTGGTGTAGCGCTACACAACAGCTCTTGTCACCATCCGTTTCGGGTTATGTTCGGTTGAGCTGCGCGGGGCGGCCCTTGAGCACCGCCTAAGAGTCGAGACGGGTGTCACCAGGGAGGCAGTGCAGGTGGGGGCGTGGGGCCGGCCTATCGGGCGCTCGCCGGCCCGGAGAGTGCGGCACTCGGGAGGCAAGCCAAGCCCCGTGACACGAGGTCGCGCACATCACAGCTCACTAGCCGGGCCCTCGCGCTCCGAGCGGCCGCTACATAGGCGGCGTCGTAGGCCGAGATCCCGCGCTCTGCAGCGATGAGCGTGGCATTCGCGAGGAGCTGCGAGTCGGCTCGGATCAGGCCGCCATCGTCCGCCACCGCACTGATTCGGTCGCACAATCTGCTGGCCGCCAACTCGTCGTGCCAGGAACGAACCGCCACGTTGGTCGCCTCGTAGAACGCCAGGTCCAGGGTGGCAAGGGGGTCGGGACCGGCGAGCAGCTGGACGGCCGGGTTGTGGTTGGCGTCATCCAAATCCTCTCGAGCGAGAAGGACGCTCGCATCGACCAGCCAGAGGGTCAAGCTTCCGGCCTGGTCGTCTTGACCAGTTCCGCCACATGACCTCCGTGACCCTTAGGATGGCCACCGAGGCTGTCGATCTCGGCCATGCGTTCCGCCCTCTTGAGGCTGCGGCTTCGCATGGCGCTCTCAGCCAGTTCGCGCAGGAGCCCGCTGCGGGTGGTTCCTCGGCGGCTTGCCTCCATGTCGACGGCTCTCAGCACATCGTTGGGGAGTGACACCATGACCTTGGCCACGACCCCAGTATACCCAGTATTGCCACTCACTGGTCGCGGCTGGACGCGCATGAGTTGAGGACGCATCAGCCTCCCGTGACCTGGCCGGCCGCTCCCTGCCCTCCATGGCGAACACGATCTGCTGAGGAACTCTGAGCTGGACCTGGGAGGCGTCCCGAATCAACGCCCGGCACGGAGTATTCGAGGTGGACAAGGCCGACACACGCGCACTCTGTAATAGTTGCATGTGACCACGGGGTTGACGATCACGAGTGCAGGGTCCGCTAAGAGGGTGCGCGAGCATCGATCACGACTGGCGCAGCAGGGCCTCCGCCCAGTCCAGATCTGGGTACCAGATGTCCGCTCGCCCGGATTCGCCGAGGAGGCCCACCGCCAGTCGCGAGCGGTCGCCGAGAGCAGGGCTGCGGCCGACGATCAAGCTTTTGTCGATGCTGTTTCCACTTGGCCCGATGAGTGAGACGGGCTGAGATCTGGACCGTCGCCGGGGGGTCAGGTTACGCAGGCAACCGACGGCCGGCGGTGATCGTCCAGGACGATCGCTTCGACACCGACTCGGTGACCATCTGCCCGTTCACCACCGATTTGACGGACGCTCCGCTGTTTCGCCTGGAGGTCCAGCCGACCCCGTCCAACGGCCTTAAGGCAACTTCCCGGCTGATGGTGGACAAGTTGACGACCGTCTCGCGTTTGAAGGTCGGGACGCGGATCGGCGTTCTCGACGACCTTGACCTCACTCGTCTCAACCGTGCTGTCTTCGTGTTTCTGGGCATCGCTTCGGCTTCCTGACCGTTGTGGCGGCCGCGATACTCCAAGCTGTGAGCCCCAGATTGCCGGACCGCGACTTGGACGCGGCCACGGTCGCGCACCTGGTGGCTGAACAGTTCCCCGGGCTTGCCGGTGGCGCAGTGCGCCGGCTCGGCGCGGGCTGGGACAACGAGCTGTTCACCGTCGGCTCCGAGTGGATCTTTCGCTTCCCCAAGCGGTCTGAGCGGGTACCGTGGCTCCGCCGGGAGGTGGCGATCATGACCGCCGTCGGAGAGGTGATGGGCGCGCTGGTGCCACGATTTGACTTCATCGGCGAGCCATCTCGCCGCTTTCCTTACCCGTTCGTCGGGTACCGGCGCCTCCCCGGAGTGGGTGCCGATCAGGCCCGGGTCACTGATCCCGCTTGCCTGGCCGGGGAGATCGGTCGGGCGTTGAGCCACCTTCATCAGGTGGACCCAACCCGGATCCCGGCAACGCCCGCGGGCCCGGAAGCTGAGGCTTGGCGGAGCGCCAGGGAGCGACTGATCAGCGTGGCGGGGGCGGTGCGGCCCTGGCTGGCCAACGGCCGTCTGGAGAAGGCAGAACCCTACCTCGCCGGCGCGATTCCAGAGCCGGCCGAGGCGGGTCCTCGACGCTTCATTCACAACGACATCTGCCCGGATCATCTGCTCGTCGACCCGGACACCGGCCACCTGACCGGGCTGATCGACTTCACGGATGCGATCGTGGGCGACCCGGTGCACGACTTCGTCGGGCTCATCGGGATCGGGGACCGCGCCTTCACAGGCCAGGTGCTGGCCAGCTACGATCAGCCTCTTGGTGACTCCTTCGCGGTGAAGCTCTCGTGGCTGACCCGGGTACTCACCCTGACCTGGCTGGCAGAGGCCGCAGCAGATGATCCGGACGACGTGCCCAAGCACCTCACATGGGTGGGGCGAGCTTTCGCTGAGTGACGCAAGCCGTGGTCAAGCGCCGCTGTCCCACCCCGCCGGTGTGACGCCCCGGGCAGAGCACCCAGGGGGTCAGCATGTCGCTTGCCACGGAGAAGGGACTGGCTGGGGCGGGAGGATTCGAACCTCCGATCTCCTGATCCAGAGTCAGGCGCCTTACCACTTGGCCACGCCCCAATAGCCGCCAGACCAACGCCGCTTCACTCGGACCGAGCATCCCGGAGGGACGGCAGAGGCCGGAAGAGATAGTACCGTGCCCGGCGCAAGTGCCCGAGGCGCCAAGACAAGGGTCGCTTGCCATCAGCCGCCAATGGCTCGGTTCAGTCGGTCTGCGCGAGTTGCTCGATCGCCATCGCGATGCGGCGATGGGCGGCCTCCCGGCCGATCAGGGATATCGACTCCGGCAAAGGTGGCGAGACCCGCTGCCCTGTGATCGCAACCCGCAGGACCTGCATGCACTCCTTGAAGCGTTGCTTGGCCTGCTTGGCATCCTCCGGGAGTGATCCGGCCCCGGCCTCCTTAAGCCGTTCCATCAGCTCCTCCAGGTCCCCATCCAGAAGAGGATCGGCCAGCTTGAGAAATTGTCTCGCCGCCTCGGTAGTGAGTTGCCCGCGCAGCAACTCCAGAGTCGGACTTGGCTCATGGAAGGCGAATTCCAGCAGCGCTGGGACCTCATCCAGGCGGCGGATGCGTTCCTGAACCATCGCCGCGATGGCCGTGAGTTGCTCTGGGGTCGCCTGGGGCAGGAATTCCGCCAGGCGCTTGGCCAGGTCGGAGACGGCAAGGCGGCGGATCCAGACCCCATTCAGATAGTCCAGCCGTGGTTGGTCGAAGATGGCCGGGCTGGACTGGAGCCGCTCGAAGCTCATTCTCGATCTGAGCTCGGCCAGGCTGAAGATCTCCTCTTCGGTGCCAGGCGACCAGCCCAAGAAGGCGAGGAAGTTAGCCAGGGCTTCGGGCAGGTAGCCCATCTCCCGGTATTCGCTAACGGCCATCGCCCCATGGCGCTTGGCCAGCTTCTTGTGATCCGGTCCGAGGACCAGGGGCACATGCGCCAGCGCCGGGGCCTCCCAGCCCAGGGCAGCGTAGACAGCCAGGTGCTTGGGGGTGGAGGGAACCCACTCCACGCCTCGGACCACGTGGGTGATGCCCATCAGGTGGTCGTCCACCACCTGGGCGAGGTGGTAGGTGGGGAAACCGTCCGACTTGATCAGGATCTGGTCGTCAATCTCCTCGTTCTGGAACTCCTGAGGGCCAAGGACCAGGTCCTCCCAGCGCGACTGCCCAGGAGGCATTCGCAGCCGTACCACGTGGTCGGCCCCGTCTGCGATGGCCGCCTGCGACTCGGCTCGGGGCATGGTCCGGCAGCGCCCGTCGTAACGGGTGGGCAGCCCCGCCGCCCGTTGGGCGGCCCGCAACTCCTCCAAGCGCTCGCGGCTGCAGAAGCATGGGTAGGCGGCCCCCAGGTCCAGCAGGCGGTCGGCTGCCGCGCGGTAATAGTGGAGGCGTTCCGACTCGATGTATGGGGCACAGGGGCCGCCGATGTCCGGCCCCTCGTCCCAGGCGAGGCCAAGCCAGGCGAGGGTGGCCAGGTTTTCCGGCACCGCCTCCGACCGGTAGCGCTCCCGGTCGGTGTCCTCGATGCGAACCAGGAACCGCCCCTCGTTCCCGGTCAGGCAGTAGCTGAGCAGGGCGGTCCGCACGTTGCCGATGTGCAGCTGGCCGGTCGGACTGGGGGCGAACCGGAGCCTTCGGCTGCCAGGTAGGGCGACCAGGTCGAGCAGGCTCTCCGGCGAATCAGGGCTCAATGGTGCAGGACGACCAGATAGATCCCCATTGCCAGGCAACTGGCCAGCAGCAACACCACGGCGATGGTCCACCCTTCGAGCGCCGTGCCGCGGATCGAAACATCTGCCCGACGGTCACTGCTGACACTGACTCCAGTCGTGCCCAGGCGGTGGTAGCGCTGGGCCAGGTATCCGGGATCGTCCGGTTCCAGGGGCGTCGCCTCTGGAAAAGATCGGTGCTCAGCCATCTGCCTAGTCAACTCCGCCAGCTGAGGGAGCCTTGAGCTCCCCTCCTTCCTGCGAGTATAGAGGCCGCTCTGGCCCCAGCCCGCATCGTCTAGCGGTCAGGACACCACCCTTTCAAGGTGGTAACCGGGGTTCGACTCCCCGTGCGGGTAGGGACCGGCTATCTGGGGTGCAGCCGACGCACCCCCAGGACCAGCGCCGCAGATCCCAGGGTGGCCCCGGGCAGGGACCGAAGGCGACCCTTCCCGATTCGCAGGTGCATCCCGAAGAGGGCGAGTTCGCCCAAACCACAAGTCAGGGCGAGTGCGGTGGTGAGCGACCGCCAGCGGCTGGACTCGGGTCGCGATCCCGCGAGACGGCTGCTGACTCTAAGTCCTGTCCAGAGCAACAGGCCGACCGCCGATCCCCTCGCCCGAGACCGGGACTTGGCCGGCAGGGGGGTCCGGCGCGCGGCCAGGAACGCCTGGACGTCCGCCGCGCCCAGGGCGGCCACCCAGGTCAGCGCCGAGTTCTCTTCACTTGACCCGGTGGGGTCATCGGTTGGCAACCACACGCAGCATCAAGTATCGCTCATGCTCCCGAGCCGGAGGCCGCTTCGGATCGGGCCGGCTCGTCAGGCCGCCTGCGGCGCCGCCGAGCCCTGCCTGCACCCGCTCATTGCCCACCACCAACCGTGAGTCGGCCGGCGCCGGCAGGGTTGGTTCCTGGCCCGCCTTCCGAGACCGACTGCAGAATTCGATAGCCCTTGAGGGCCAGTTCCAAGCGCAAGCGGTCGTCCGCCCGGTCCCAGCCCCCGACTAGTTGCCGGATGCGGTCGATCCGGTAGAGGAGCGTGTGGCGGTGAATGTGCAGACTGCGGGCCGCTTCGCTGAGACCGGGCTGAGCGAGCACGACCTCGAGAGTCTCTCTGAGCGGAGTGCTGCGGACCTTCTCCCTTGCCAGCAGGGGACCCAGGGTCAACTCAACGAAGTCCCGCAGACCCCGGAGGTCCTGTAGCCAGGCCAGGTAGGGATGCAGCCGGCTGGCATCGTGCAGCCGTTCCTCCGGCATCAGGATCTGCCCCACGGTGAGCGCCGCGCGGGTGGCTCTGACCGCGGCCGGGGTGTCGGCCAGCTGCGCCGCAACCGGCCCCACGGCCATCTCCCAGGGAACCACCTCGGCGCCGACGGCGACCCTCAGCAGCCGCTGCAGGGTGCTGATCTTGACCTGAGCCGGGACCAGCGCCACCACGCTGGCCTGGTACAGGGCCACGTGGGCTCCCAGCGCCATCCAGGCCGTGGCCACGGTGGCTTCCGTGGCGGTGTCATCGGCGGCCAGCACCACCAGCCGGTAGGGGAAGTCGAGCCCGGTGCCGCCGGCGGCGGCCTTGGCGACCATCTCATCGTCGGCGGTGCCTCCGAGGACCTCGGCGAAGAACTGGTCGTACTGGCGATCGTGCTCGCGGCGGCTCTGTTCCCGGGTCTCCAGGTAGCTGGTGCTGACCGCCACGCTGATGGCGTCGAGATAGTCGAACAGGGGGCCCACGGCGGTCAGGACCGACTGGGCCTCGATCTCCGGGTGATTTCTGACCACCTCGATGACGTGCTGCCAGATGACCAGCGCCGCCACCCGGTAGGCGCGCAAGATGGCGTCCAGGGGCACCCCGGTGCTGGCCATCCGGCCTCCCATTCGCGAGAGCTGCTGCAGCTCAGAGCGCGACGGCGGCCTCGACTCCTCCCACAGCGAGAGCAGGGTGCCAACCCCCTCCCGGCAGGCTGCGAGCACCTCGCTGGAGAAGGCTGAGCCGCCATCCACCCCTTCGGCCAAAGGGATCATGCGGGCCATCTCGATCGCCATCCGGCGGGCCACCCTCTCCATCCTGGCCCGCAGGGACTCGATGATGACCGGGCTGACCGACGGCATGCCTTCGTAGCCGCGCCGCTCGCGGCGCGCGGGGCGGGGAACGCTCTGGCTCACGACCACGGCTTGGCCAGCATAGATCAGGTCTTGGCGCTTCGTATCAGCGCCCCCGGCCGCCTCCTCGAGCGGGCCTGCTCCCGGGCGACGGGCACGTGGTTCCCATAGACGCTCCGGGTCGTCACCGATGGCCTGGTTCAACCAAACCCGGGAGAACCACCTCCACTTGCCCAGGCGGATAGACTGGCGTTCGTCTGGGTTGGCCCTCGGTGGGAGGTGGCGGCTGGTGCTGGCGGCCTACGCGACTGGCACAGGGGGGGATGACCCGCTGGCCAATCTGGAGGTGGGGGAGCGAGAGATCCCCGCACCGCCAAGGGGGTTCGTCCGCCTGGCGGTCCTGGCCGCGACCCTGAATCATCACGACCTCTGGACCCTGCAGGGGGTTGGCGTCGCGCCGTCGTCCTTTCCCCGCACTCTCGGCTGCGACGTGGCCGGGAGGGTCGAGAGCTATGGGCCGGACACTCCCCCCTCGCTTCCAGTCGGCTCCGAGGTGGTGGCGCACGCGGTCGTCACCTGCGGTGTCTGCGACGCCTGCCTGGGGCCAGATGAGACCCTGTGTCGCCGCTTCGCCCTGCTCACGGAGGGGCCCTACGAGGGCACCCTCGCCGAGTACTGCGTGGTGCCCGCTCAGAACCTGTTCCCGATCCCGGCCGGGCTCAGTCCCGAGCAGGCCGCCTGCCTCCCCACCGCCTATCTCACCGCCTATCGGATGCTCTTCACCAAGGGCGGGCTGCGGCCCGGTGGCACGGTGCTTATCCAGGGCGCCGGCGGCGGCCTGTCCACGGCAGCGGAGATCCTGGCACTGGCGGCCGGGCTCAAGGTGATAGTGGCCAGCCGCTCCCCCAGCAAGAGGGCGGCCGCCCTTGGTCGCGGCGTCCACCACGCTGTCGCCACCGGCGCCGAGGAGGTCCCTGAGGTGCTTGCCCTGACCGCTGGGGAAGGGGTTGACGTGGTCATCGAGTCGGTGGGGGAGGCCACCTGGGCCGCCAGCCTCAGGGTGTTGCGTAGGGGCGGCGCGGTGGTGGTGGCCGGCGCCACCAGCGGGGCCGATCCGCCATCCGACCTGCGCCGCGTCTTCTGGCGCCAGCTGCGGGTGCTGGGCTCGATGATGGGCACCAGAGCGGAGTTTCGCTCCCTGCTCCAGATGGTGGAAGCGACCCGGGTCCATCCTCTGATCGACTCGGTTTTCCCACTCTCTGACGCCGGCGCGGCGTTCTCCCGATTGGAGGCGGGTGAGCTTGCGGGCAAGCTGGTGGTCAAGGTCCGCTGAGTCCTGAGCCGTCCGCTTCCAGGCGCCGACGCCCCCTTCCGGGAGTTCCGCGAGGCGGGGTGGTGTCCCCATCGTGAGCCCACCTGGGAACTTCCCTTCAGGCACGGCGGTCCCGGCCGAGTCGGCCGCCCCCCCTCCATCGCCACCGCATTGGCTGGGCCGTGGAGTTCTCAGTGTCGGGCTGACCAGCTTCCTGTCCGACTCGGGCCACGAGATCGCGACCGCTATCCTGCCGAGTTTCCTGGTCGCGACCCTGCACGCCAGCGCGGCTGCGCTGGGGATCATCGAAGGGGTCAGCGACGCTCTGACGGGTGTCGCCAAGCTGCTCTCCGGGCCTCTGGCCAACGAACCGGGGCGCCGGGGAAGGCTGGCGAGCGGCGGCTACCTCGGCACCGCAGTGGCGACCGGGGCGATCGGACTCTGTGTCGCCACCTGGCAGGTCGGCCTGTTGCGCGCGTTCGCGTGGACCTCCAGGGGGCTGCGCTCGCCCGCCCGCGATAGTCTGCTGGCCTCGCTGGCGCCCAGCCACGCCTACGGGAGAGCGTTTGGTCTGGAGCGGGCCGGCGACAATCTGGGCGCTGTGGCCGGCCCGTTGCTGGCCGCCGGGCTGGTGACCTGGGTGGGCATCCGGCCCGCCATCTACTTCGCCTTCGTTCCAGGCGCCCTGGCTGCGGTCACAATCTCGATCGCGGCCCGTGAAGCCCGCCGCCAAGGTGGCAGCCTGGTCCCCCGCAAGCTCGGGCTGGAGTTGGGCGCCCTGCGCCGGGCCGGCGTCGCTCGGGCGCTGCTCCCCATCGCGCTCTTCGAACTTGGCAACGTGGCCACCACGCTGCTGATCCTGCGCGCCACCGAGCTGCTCCACAACGGAGCCACCACCCTGGCCTTCGCCACCTTCCTGGCGATTCTTCTGTACAGCGGCCACAACGCCTTCGGCGCCGTGGTGGCACTTCTGGGTGGCCACTGGCTGGACCGCTCCAACGCGCGGGTGGTGTTTGCCGCCGGGGCCGGACTCTACCTCATCGCCTACGTCGGCTTTTCCCTCAACCTGCACTCCCCCGCCGCGCTGCTGGTCGCCTTCGCCCTCGCCGGCAGCGGGATCGGGCTGGCCGAGACCGCCGAGTCGACGCTCTTCGCCCGCTTGCTGCCGGACCACCTCCGCGGCAGCGGCTACGGGGTGCTGGGGGCGACCCAGGCGGTGGGCGACCTGACCTCATCGGCGGTGGTCGGGATCCTCTACGCCCTGGCTTCTCCGACCATCGGATTCGCCTACGCGGCCGGCTGGATGGGGCTCTCGCTGGTGGCCGCCCTGACGTCCGGGCCGATGAAGCGATCGGTTCCCGGCGCCGCTGCCAAGGGTGGAGGGCCCGGCTCCCCTGGACCTGGCTCTGTCGACGGAGGAGAGTAGCTGGTCGATGTAGGGGTCAGCGACTGACCCGGGCGCCGCTCAGCCCAGTCCGGGGCGACTGGCTCTCTTTGCTGTCCTGCCCCAGCCGCGGCGCCACCCACGAGTGGTTGGGTAGGGCTGAAAAGGGGAACGGGTGTTTTCTTCTCAGCCGCTCCCCTCTGGTCTCGCCTATGACTGCCCAGGCGCTGGTCATTCGCACTCCCGGCCTTCCAAAGTTCGGGTCGCGCGAGGCTCCTGGCTCCCAATGAGCATCAAGACGGGCAGATGGGCTAATATTCGTGGCTTCGTGGCTTACCCGCGGCGAGCGATTAGAAGAGGAGAGGCCAAACATATGTCGTCCCTGCGAAACTTCAGCTTCTGGCGCCTGGTGGCGGTGGGTGGAGCCGTCACCATCTTCATGGCGGCCTGCTCGAGCGCCACCGCTCCCACCAAGCCCAGCCGGGCGAGCACGGTGACGTTCGCGGAGGCAGCGGCGACCCCTCCCACCTACATCTCGCCACTGATGAGTGCGGCGCACGAGTCGAACGCCAACTTGTACCAGTTCTCCAACTTCCTGTACCTGCCCCTGTACTGGTTCGGTGACAAGGGGGAGCCGGTGTTCAACAAGACTCTCAGCGTCGCCAACCCGCCGGTATTCTCCGAGAACAATTCGCTGGCCACGATTACGTTGAAGCATTGGTACTGGTCGAACGGACAGCCGATAACGGCCCGCGACGTGATCTTGTGGCTGAATCTGCTCAGTGCTGTCACCGACCCCAGCGCCCCGGCGGTGGGGAGCAGCAGCAATCCTGGACCGGGTTGGTTTGCCTCGGTGCCTGGCGGATTCCCCGAGAATGTGGTGAGCTACGCTCAGACAGGGACCTACACCCTCACCATCAAGTTCAACTCTTCGTACAACCCGACGTGGGTCCTTTACAACGAGTTGAGCCAGATATACCCCCTGCCCCAAGCGGCGTGGGATAGACTGTCCGCCTCCGGTCCGGTGGGCACCTACGACGCGGCAGCCGAGGCGCGGGTTGCCGCGCCCGCCTCCGCCGGACTTCCCGCCAACTCCTACCTGCCGGCCGACCCCGGAACCGCCGCTGGCGGTGCACTCGGGGTGGCCGCCTTCATCAACGACCAGGCGTCCAACCTCAGCACCTATGCAACCAACCCCCTGTGGAAGGTGGTCGACGGCCCGTTCAAACTGGCCCAGTTCACGACCGAGGGGTTTGCCAAGTTCGTCCCCAACAAGGCCTACTCAGGAACACCCAAGCCCTCGATTTCCGCCTTCGAAGAGCTGCCTTTCACGACCGACACCGCGGAATTCAACGCTCTCCGCAGCGGCAGCCTCTCGATCGGCTACATCCCGGTTCAGGACCTGGCCCAGAAGGCCTCCCTGGAAAAGAGTCAGGGTTACAGCTACAACCCCTGGTACCTGTTCGGCTTCACCTACATGGGGCTGAACTTCACCAGCCCCACGGTGGGTCCCGTTTTCCGCCAACTCTACTTCCGCCAGGCGCTTCAATCCCTGGTCAACCAGGCGCAGTGGATCAAGGACTTCAATCAGGGCATCGGCACGGTCGACAACGGGCCGGTGCCGACCTACCCACCCAACAACCCCGATGAGAGTTCCCTCGAGGCCAATGGGCAGGTCTATCCCTACGATCCGACCAAGGCTGTCGCGCTCCTGAAGGACAACGGGTGGACCGTGAATGCCGGTGGCACCAGCTTCTGCGCCAACCCCGGAACCGGGTCTGGGCAATGCGGCGCTGGGGTGCAGAAGAACCAGCAGGCGAGCTTCTCCATGATCCTCGCTTCGGGCAACCAGGTCGCAACCAACGAGATGGAGGCCTACCAGTCCACGCTCAAATCGGTGGCTGGGATCGGGCTCACGATCAAGACGGAGCCGTTCGCCACTGTGATCGGGACCATGGACAATGGCTGCACCTACGCCACTCCCTGCAATGCCTGGGAGATAGCCAACTGGATCGGGGGCTGGAGCTACTCGCCCGACTACTTCCCAACCGGGGGAGAGATCTTCCAAAGTGGCGCGGGCAGTAACGTCGGTGACTATTCCAATCCAACCAACGACGCCAACATCGCCGCTACGCACACCGCCCCCACCGCAGCCGCTGAGCACACCGCTCTGGCCACCTACCAGGACTTCCTAGCGCGCCAGCTGCCGGGGATCTTCTTGCCCAACAGCCCCTACCAGTTGACGATGTACAAGAGCAATCTGAAGGGCTTTGTGCCTCAGGATGTGTACAACATCATCTATCCCCAGGATTACTCGTTCAGCGGGTGACCTGATCGCCATGGGGGCGCCGGCAGGCGCCCCCATGGCCCCTGGACCCCGGGTCGGCCCCAGGGCCGGTAGATGCGCCAAGCGAATCCAATCTGGAGACCTATGCGGCTGACCATAATCGGAGCGGGAGCCATCGGGGGCACGATCGGCGCGCACATGATCCGCGCCGGCCATGACGTTCTCTTCTGTGATGCCGACGAGGCCCACGTGGAGGCAATCAATCGAGACGGGCTGGTCATCGAGGGGCCGGTGGCCAACTTTCGGGTGCGGGCGTCGGCGGTGACCCCCCAGGGCCTGCCCCCTCGGCTTGGCGCCACCGCGGTGGCGGTGAAGAGTCAGCACACTGGCTCGGCAGCCGAGCTCCTGCGCGGCCGCCTCGAGGAAGATGGTTATGTCGCCAGCTTTCAGAACGGGCTCAACGGCGACGTTTTGGCCGCAGCGGTGGGCCAGGAGCGGGTGATCCTCAGCTTCGTGAACTTCGGAGCTGACCTGATGGGACCGGGTCGGATCATGCAGGGCAATATCGGCACCTTCATGGTGGGAGAGCTGCCCGGCCGGGGTATTACCGCCCGGCTGCACGAGCTGGTGGCGGCGCTGCCCTATGCGCGCGCGACAGAGAACATCATGGGGTACCTCTGGGGGAAGGAAGCCTACGGGTCGATGCTGTTTGCGGGGGCGGTATCCGATCTCTCCATCGCGGATTCTCTGGAGCAAAAGCGGTGGCGCCCTCTGATGCTGGCCGTCGCCCGCGAGGTCCTGGCCCAGTCCCCGGTCAGGCCCGAGGGATTCGATGGCTTCGAGCCCGACGACCTCGAGGGCTCGCTGGCGCGCCTGGGGGAATTCAATCGCCGCAGCGGCAAGAGCCACAGTGGCATATACCGAGACTTGGTCGTGCGCCATCGCAAGACCGAGGTGGACAGCCAGCTGGCCGAGCTTCGTGGCCCGCTCACCCATCACACGGCGGCGATAATCCACGCCATCGAGCGGGGGGAGCGCACCTGCGAGGTGCCGAACTTGGAGCTGCTGGCGACCCTGGAGAGGGCGGAGCGAGTCGGGCGGCCCCTGAACGCCATCGTCCAACTTATCTCGGCTCCCCAGCGGGCGGCGACGGGCCCCCTGCTGGGGATGCCGGTCGCGGTCAAGGACATCTTCGCAGTGGCGGGTCTGCCCCAGGGCAATGGCAACCCAATCGCGATGACGGGCGCTCCCTCAACCCAGGACGCTCGGGCGATCTCCCAGCTCCGGGATGCCGCCGCCGATGTCTTCTGCACCAGTGCGATGTTGGAGTATGCCGCCGGGGCACTTCACCCCAAGCTCCCGGAGACTCTCAACCCCTTCGACCCGCGCCGCACGGCGGGCGGGTCCAGCGGCGGATCGGCAGCCCTTGTCGGAGCCGGGGTTTGTCCAGCTGCACTGGGAACCGACACCGGAGGGTCGGTGCGGATCCCCGCGGCCTACTGTGGGGTGGTGGGCCTCAAGCCTTCCCATGGAGCCATCAGCCAGGACGGGGTTCAGGCGCTGGCGCCATCGCTGGATGAGGTCGGGATCATCGCCGCCGACGTGGCGACCGCCGCCCGTGTGTTCGCGGTCCTGGCGGATTACTCGCCCGTCACGACGCCGGGGCCGCTGCGGGTCGGGTTTGTCCCCGGCCACCTGGACGAACCTGCGCTGGAGCCGGAAGTGCGTGCGGCAGTGCAGGCGGCCCTGGCACGGATGCGCACGGCTGGCTGGACGGTGACCGCTCTGGAGGGCGCTGGGCTGCGGGGGTTAGCCGCTCTCTTCGATCCCATCTTCAGGTACGAGGTCTGGCAGGTTCATGGAGATCGTGTGCGCTCTGACCCCGATCACTTCGGCGAGGAGACCCTGCGGCTCCTGCGCTCAGCGGAGCCGGCCTCGGCCGCAGATCATCGGCGGGCTCTGGCCGAGCGCGACCATCTCCTTGCGCTTTGGACCAAGGAGATGGAGTCGGTGGATTTGCTGCTCACCCCAGCCGTGCCATTCGTGGCGCCTGCCACCACCCCTCCCATGGATACCGAGCAGGGGGAGCAGGAGGGAATGTACACGGGAGTTTTCAACGTGGCTGGGGTTCCGGCGCTGGTGGTGCCCTGTGGTTGGAGTTCCGACGGAATGCCGATCGGCCTCCAATTGGTGGCGCCGTGGGGATCAGACGCGAAGTTGTTGGCCGCTGCCGCCCTGGTCGAGCGGGTTCTGGCCGTGCCCACCAGGGCCTCCGCTTTCGCCGCCGATCCCGAGATAGGAGAAGCCTGATGCGAGCTGCCATCTACCGCGGCGCGGGGCACGTGACAGTGGAGGACGTTGCCGACCCCAGCATCGCGGAACCGACGGACGCCATTGTGCGCGTGCTGCGGTCCTGCGTCTGTGGCTCAGACCTCTGGGCGTACCGGGGCGTGATTCAACGCGCTGTTCCGGCGCGCCTGGGGCACGAGTTTGTGGGAGTGGTGGAGGAGGTGGGGGGAGACGTGCGCTCGGTGGCCAGAGGCGACTTGGTGGTGGCGCCATTTCAGTGGAGTGACAACACCTGCCCCGCCTGCCTGGACGGGCTCCAGACCTCCTGCGCTAACGGGGGAACCTTCGGGGCCCCGGGAACCGACGGAGGTCAGGGCGAGGCGGTCCGCGTGCCTCAGGCCGACGGCACCTTGGTCCCTGTGCCCGGAGGCCTCGCCGCCCTCGACGAGTCCCGGCTACCGGCGCTTCTGGCGCTCACCGACGTGGCCGCGACCGGCCTGCATGGCGCGGTCCTGGCGGAGGCTGGTGAAGGCTCAACTGTTGTGGTGATCGGGGACGGCGCCGTCGGGCTCTGCGCGGTGCTGGGAGCGCGCGCGGTGTTGGGAGCTGAGCGCGTGATCCTGATGAGTAGGAACGAGTCCCGCGCCACGATCGGCAGGTCTTTCGGCGCCACGGAGGTGGTCGCCCAACGGGGTGAGGCGGGAGTTGCCACGGTGCGCGAGTTGACCGGTGGTCTCGGGACTCGCCATGTAGTGGAAGCCGTCGGCACCCCGGAGTCCTGGCAGATGGCCCTCGGAATGGCTCGCGAAGGTGGGACGATAGGCGCGGTGGGCGTCCCTCACACAATGCCCAACCTGCCCCTGTTCGAGGTTTTCCTGCACCACCTGCGAATCCACGTCGGGATCGCGCCGGTACGCCACTACCTGCCCGAGCTCCTCGCACGAGTGCTGGCGGGCAGCTACGACGCGGGCGCCGTCTTCGACATGACGCTCCCCCTGGAGGAGGTGGCCCTGGCCTACCAGGCGATGTCTGAGCGCCGCGCGATTAAGGTGATGTTGGTATGAGCGAGGGTCGCCCCAAGGGCCCGGGCCGGGCTCCTAAGGCGTCGGCCTACACGGGCTATTCCTCTTATCAGTATCTGGTGCCGGGCGAGGACTACCGGGTTTTCGACCTAGCGGCTGAGGTGGACCGGGTGGCGTCCGTGGCCGTCGCGACGGCCCCCGCCGAGGAGGAGCGGGTGCAACGGCTGTTGCAGGAGGGCCCGATCATCTCTCTCCATGACCACCCTTCGGTGCTACCCAACGACATTGACCAGCTTTTCGAGTACCGCCGCCACGGTCGGGACTTCACGGGCTACCGCGGTCTCAGCCTGTCCGGTTTGGACGCCGTCTTCGACAATCTTGCCGACGGCGAGGGGCAGATCACCTCGTTGGCGGGCTGGAAGTGGGATGACACCATAGTGGACCTGGGAATGCGCCTCTGCGACATCGCTCACCAGGCCTATGTGACGATCGTCCATCGTGTTTCCGACTTCGCGCTGGCTCGTGAGCGCGGTCAGCTGGGCCTGGTCCTGGCCCTCGAATCTGCCGCCCCGATTGAAAACGAGCTGGACCGGCTCGACATCCTCTACGGCTTCGGAGTCCGGTCCATTGGCGTCACCTACAGTGAGGCGAACCTGCTGGGCAGCGGGCTGGCGGAACGAGCGGATGCGGGGTTGACGGCCTTCGGACGGCGGGCGGTGAGGCGCATGAATCAGCTGGGGATCCTCATCGATTGCTCTCACGCGGGGGACCGAACCACCCTGGAGACGATCCAGGCCAGCGCCGCCCCGGTTTCCATCTCGCATGCCGGAGCGCGATCGCTGTGGCCCACCTCGCGGATGAAGCCGGACGACGTCATCATGGCCTGCGCCGCCTCTGGAGGGGTGATCGGGATCGAGGCGGCGCCTCACACGACGCTCACCCGGCAGAGCCGACGGCACTCCATAGACACCTACATGGCTCACTTCGAGTACTGCTGCGAGCTGGTGGGGATCGAGCACGTCGCCTTCGGCCCCGACACCCTGTTCGGGGACCACGTCGGGCTGCACCGGGTGATGGGGGAGCGTTTCGGACAACAGCTTTCCCCGCCCCCGGAACCAATCGAGCCGGTCCCTTGGGTAGATGGTCTGGAGAGCCCGGCCGAAGCCCTGCAAAACATCGTGCGCTGGCTGGTGCGGCACGGCTACTCCGACCAGGACATCCTGATGGTGGCCGGGGGCAACATCGTGCGGATGCTGGAGACCGCATGGCAGGCGCAACCGTAGGCATGAGTCCGAAACCCGATTCGAGTGCCTTTGGGGCGCCGCCACAGGGCGCTTCGACAGGCGTTGGTCGCCACCGTCCCGGATCCGGTTTTGAGCCTCCTGGGCGGCGCCTCGAGCCCGCCCGGATCGCCGACCTGGGCTTGGTGCCGTCGCTTTCTAGCGAGGTCGCGGACCTGCTCGACGAGTGGGGCTGGGGCACCTCCGCCATAGGTGAGAGGTTGGTTCACCGCAGTGGCCCCCAGGTGATGGTCGGGCATGCGGTGACGCTCTCGTACCTTCCCGAACGCGATCTCGGGGCGGCTCTGCCGCACGGGCATCTGGCCCACCATACAGCCGCTGCCCGGGCGCAACCGGGCGATGTCCTGGTCATCTCCAGCGCCGGGATGTTGGACGCCTCGGTCCTGGGGGGCGAGGGGGCGAGCTCCCTGGCCGCAGCCGGGATGGTCGGCACCGTGGTTGACGGAGCGATGCGGGATCTCGATGAGGTGCGAAGCGCCGGAATCTCAGTGTGGGCCACAGCCGTAAGCCCCAGGAGTGGAGTCGGCAGGCTCGAGGCGGTGAGCCTGGAGGCTCCGCTCGCTTGCGGTGGGGTTCAGGTCTGGCCGGGAGATCTGGTGGTCGCGGACCAAGCCGGCATCGTGTTCGTGCCTTCGCTCCTGCTCGACTTGGTGGCATCTCGGATCTTGGGTCCCGGCTGATGGCAGTGCCATCGACCGGCGCTCTGGACTGGGGCCGCAGGACGACGGCGAGCGTCGTCGATATGGTGGTATGCCAAGCACCAACGGCTGGTGATGGGGGTGGGCGGGAACAGGCGCCAGGTCCAATGGTCATGGGGAGGGGAGCGTGCTAGATCGCGTGGCGGTGGTGACTGGAACGGCTCATGGGATCGGGATGGCGATCGCCAGCGGGCTGAGAGCGGATGGGGTCCTGGTCCACGAGCTGGACAAGGACACGGTGGACGTCACCGACTCCGAAGCGGTGGCGCGGTATTTCGCGGCGCTGCCACGGGTGGACATTTTGGTAAACAACGCCGGTGGCGTCTGCGGGCAGACCTTTTCCCCGATCGAGGAGGTCGGCGACCAGGCCTGGCGAGAGGTGGTGGACGCCAACCTGACTGGTACTTTTCACTGCACCCGGGCGGTGGTCCCAGGCATGAAGGAGCGCTCATTCGGGCGGATCGTCAACATCTCCTCGGGAGCGGGCCGGAGCGTCAGCCTGACCGGGATTCAGGCTTACGCAGCGGCTAAGGCGGGCCAGATCGGGTTCACCCGGCAGATGGCCCATGAACTGGGGCGCTTTGGAATCACGGTCAACTGCATCGCCCCCGGCTTCATCCTCTCCAATCCCACCTCCCAGAAGCAGTGGGATGGCTACGGCCCAGGGGGGCAGGCGGAGGTTCTGTCGGGAATCGCCGTCGGCCATCTTGGACGCCCCGAGGACATCTCCCATGGGGTGCGCTTCTTCTGTTCGGAAATGTCCTCCTGGATCACCGGCCAAACCCTTTCCATCGATGGCGGCAGTGCTCTCTTTTGACGCCGACGACGAGGCCTACCTGGCTGAACTCGCTCAATACGTGGCTTTCCCGAGCGTGAGCCGCGATGCCGATCCCGCCATCATGCGCGCCACGGCGGACTGGGCCTCCCAGCAGCTGGCCCTCGCTCACGGTCGGGTCGAGCACACCGCGGGCCATCCGGTGGTGAGGGGGGAGTGGGCCGGCGAGGCGGATGCTCCGACCGTCCTGATTTATGGACATTACGACGTCCAGCCGACCGGCAGCCTGGAGGAGTGGCAGTCGCCCCCCTTCGAACTGACCATAACGGAGGACGTGGTGCGGGGGCGCGGAGTCTCTGACGACAAGGGCCCGGTGTACATGGTCATGAAGGTGGTCCAGGCTTTTTTGACCCAGGAGGGGAGGCTGCCCCTTAACGTCAAGTTTCTTATCGAGGGCGAGGAGGAGATTGGCAGTCCCAATCTACCGGCCTTCGTCGCGGAACACGCCAAGGAGTTACAGGCGGACCTGGTCGTCTCCGCGGACGGCGCCATCTGGCGTCCCACCGAGCCCTCAATCTCGCTTGGCTCCAAGGGACTCGTCAGCCTGACAGTCGAGGTGTCAGGGGCCGCCATGGACCTGCATTCGGGGCGTTACGGGGGCACGGTCGCCAATCCCGCCAGTGCCTTGGCGGTAATTCTGGCCGGCCTGCACCAGGCGGACGGGTCCGTGGCGGTGCCCGGCTTCTACCAGGGGATCCCGGGGCTCTCCCCCGATCGCCGCGTCGAGATTGCCGCAGTCCCGTTCGACGACCTTGAATACGCCCGCCAAATCGGGGTGCCCGAGACCTACGGAGAGGCCCGCTATAGCACCCTGGAGCGTCTCTGGGAGAGGCCGACCCTGGAGGTCAATGGGCTGGAGGCAGGCGGCAAGTACACGGTCATTCCGCACCTCGCTCGCGCTCACATCTCCTGTCGTCTGGTCCCCGGCCAGGACCCCGGGGCCGTCCTTCAGATGGTAACCGAGCGAATCATGGCGCTGGCCCAACCGGGGGTCAGGGTAACGGTCCAGCCCGACCCGGGGTTGGTTCCCGCCTACATCCTGCCGGCCGAAAACCCCGGGGTCGTAGCCGCCCGGCGCGCGCTGGAGGCGGTGTATCCCAACCAGACTGTCCTTTTCGCCAAGATCGGGGGCAGCGTTCCGGCCACGGCCCTCTTCGAGAGGGTGCTTGGACTGAAGACACTCTTCTTCTCGTTCTCCACCGCCGACGAGAACCTGCACGCGCCCAACGAGTTCCTGCGCCTGCATCGCCTCAGGGAGGGCATGCGCGCCTGGGAGGTGCTGCTGCGGGAACTGGCCTCCAGGCTGCGGTCATGATGACGCGCCGTGCGCCGCTGGGAGACCGCGCCACCGCTGTGACGCGGGGGTGTTGCGGGTGAGCAGCGCCTCGGCCAGCCTGGAGCGGCTTAACCAAGAGTTCTTCGACTGCATGCACTCGATAGATCCGCTGAGCGCCACCATGCTGGGGGTGGCTGGCTATGACGCCGCCCTGCCCGACCCGAGCCAGGAGGCGGCCGACCGGGATGGCGCCAGGGTGGCCCGCATCGAGGCGGAGCTGAGCCAGATCAACCGCCGGGAACTGGCTCCTGAGGAAGCCATCAATCATGCGGTGATGGCGCAGCTGGCCTGGGCGTTACGCTCCAACCTTGAGGACGGGCTGTGGGCTGTGGATGCCTCCGCCGCCAGCTATGTCTCACCTCAGTCGATGGCGTTTCAAGCGATCCCCACGGCGCCCCTGGACAGTTGTCTGGCCGTGGCCGCCTACCTCGATCGGCTCTCAGGTCTCGGGGAGTACTTCGACCGTATCAGCGATCGCTACCGACTGAGCCTGGAGCAGAACCGGCGGTCGGCGGCAATCGGGATCAGACAGGCCATCGCTCAGCTGGACGGCCACCTGGGGCGAGCCGTCGAGTTGGACGTGCTGCTCAAGCCTCTGCTGCAGGCCGAGGTGGCCACAGACGCCGATCGCGACCGGGCCCGAGGTCTGATCGCGGCTCGGGTCCGCCCTGCGATGAGTCGCCTTCGGCAATGTCTTGAGGATGAGCTCCTGCCCGGGGCCAGGTCAGACTCGAAGGTGGGGCTCAGCTTTGTTCCAGGAGGTGATGAGGCATACGACCGCGCCGTGCGCCGCCATACCACCACGGCGTTGACTCCCGAGGAGATTCACCAGATTGGCCTGGATACCCTGGCGGGCCTCGAGGAGGAATGGTTGGAGGTCGGCGCGCGGGTCGTCGGCCCGATCTCCTTTGCTGACCTGCGAGACCGGCTGCGCTCAGACCCGGGGCTCAGGTTCAACACCGAGGGTGAGATAGTCCAGGTCGTGACCGGCGCCCTGGAGAGGGCCGAGGCAGCGCGGGATCGATTCTTCCCTCACTTCGAAATCGCCCGCTGCGTGGTTGAGGAGATCGATCCGGTGGAGGCGGGCAACGCGGCGCTCGCCTACTACCGAGGCCCCTCGGAGGGCGGTCGGCGCCCGGGCGCCTTTTGCGTGCTCACGGCCAATCCCAAGAGCCGCTACGTCTACGAGTACGAGGCACTCTCGTTCCATGAGAGCACGCCCGGCCACCATCTCCAGATCGCGTCGGCTCAAACCCTAACCCACATTCCTCTTTACCGACGCCACCTGGATGCAGAGGTTTGCGCCTATGTCGAGGGCTGGGGGTTGTACTGCGAGCGGCTCGCCGACGAGATGGGGCTGTACAGCTCCGACCTGCAGCGCCTGGGGATGCTCTCGTTTGACGCTCTGCGGGCCTGCCGTCTGGTGGTGGACACAGGGATGCATCGGCTGGGGTGGTCGCGCCAGAAAGCGGTGGACTTCATGTGGCAGAACACGGCGACCACGATGGCCAATGTCAACAACGAGGTCGACCGGTACATTGCCTGGCCGGGTCAGGCGCTTGCCTACATGGTTGGCCGGCGGGAGATCCGCCGGCTCCGAGCAGCCGCGGAACTTGATCTCGGGGCGCACTTCGACTTGCGCGGGTTTCACGGGGCCGTGCTCAGCGAAGGCGCACTTCCCCTGCCGGTGCTGGGTCAGGTGGTGCAGCGGTGGCAGCTGGGCCAGACAGGAGCGAGCTGACAGGCGTCGGCATTGGAGGAAAGAATTGTCCAGAGTATCGTTCGCTAATCTGAGCCCAGCCCCAGGAGAGCTCCGTCGTGGCTGGGTGCGTATCCCCGGAATTGAGCCCGCCTGGGAGATCCCGGCCGTGGTGATCCGGGGTCGCGAGCCGGGGCCCACCCTGGCTGTGACCAGCGGAATGCACGCTGCCGAGTATGTGCCCATCGAGGCAGTGACGCGGCTCACCCGCTGGCTCGAACCGAGCCGCCTCAGGGGCACCCTGGTCGCCGTTTTGCTGGTCAACTCGCCGGGGTTTTACGAACGTTCCATCTACGTGAACCCGAGGGATGGGCGCAACCTAAACCGCTCCTTCCCGGGCGATCCGGGTGGTGCACCGGCCGAGCGGGTGGCCGCCTTCCTGCTGGAAAACCTCATAACAGGAGCCGACGCCTACGTTGATGCCCACTGTGGGGACCTGATTGAGGCGCTGAGTCCGTTCACCCTGTGGACCAAGGCCGGCGACGGGGAGGTTGCCAGGATCTCGCAGGAGATGTCCGTGGTGTACGGGTTTGAGCACAGCCTGGGGGTGGAGCCGGACTCGGTACCCGGCGCTGCCTACGCCGCCGCAGCGCTCCGGGGAGTCCCGGGCATCATCGCCGAGATCGGCCAGCAAGGCATCTGTGATGAGCCTTCCGTGTCGAGGCACCTCCGCGGCCTCCAGAACGTGCTCTCGAAGATGGGCATGATCGACCCGGTCGGCCCAGCTCTTCCGGCGCCTGAGGCGATGGACCAGATGGTTTGGATGCGCACCGATATCTCGGCCACTTACCACC
Source organism: bacterium (assembly GCA_021802115.1). Next base: position 21,718 of record JAKABA010000024.1, read on the forward strand.
CCACGGTCAGCGTGGGAGATCTCGTGGTACGGGGTCAGATGGTGGGGGAGCTGCGCGACATATTCGGCGAGCGGCTGGTCTCACTTGAAGCCACAGCGTCTGGGGTCGTGGTCTTCCTGGTGACCTCGCTCGCGGTCAAGGTGGGAGACCCTCTGATGGGGATCGGGGTGCCTACTTCCACCTGATCACAGCCAGTTGAGGTGGTCAAGCCCTCTCCCAGGCAGATGTGGCCTGGCCCGAAGACAACTGGCGCGCCAGGCCTCGGCCCGGTAGACCAAGCAAGCTCCGTCTTAAGCCGGGTGCCCTGTCCTTGTCCGCGGTCGCTCGGGCGCCGCTTCCCATCGCGCTCTTCGAACTTGGCAACGTGGCCACCACGCTGCTGATCCTGCGCGCCACCGAGCTGCTCCACAACGGAGCCACCACCCTGGCCTTCGCCACCTTCCTGGCGATTCTTCTGTACAGCGGCCACAACGCCTTCGGCGCCGTGGTGGCACTTCTGGGTGGCCACTGGCTGGACCGCTCCAACGCGCGGGTGGTGTTTGCCGCCGGGGCCGGACTCTACCTCATCGCCTACGTCGGCTTTTCCCTCAACCTGCACTCCCCCGCCGCGCTGCTGGTCGCCTTCGCCCTCGCCGGCAGCGGGATCGGGCTGGCCGAGACCGCCGAGTCGACGCTCTTCGCCCGCTTGCTGCCGGACCACCTCCGCGGCAGCGGCTACGGGGTGCTGGGGGCGACCCAGGCGGTGGGCGACCTGACCTCATCGGCGGTGGTCGGGATCCTCTACGCCCTGGCTTCTCCGACCATCGGATTCGCCTACGCGGCCCGCTGGGCGGGGCTCTCCCTGGTGGCAGCTCTGCCGTCCGGGCCGATCAAGCGATCGGTTCCCGCCCCACCTGCCAGCTGAGCCACTGGGTTCAAGCCGCCTCTGCTACAGTCGCTGAGGCGATGGGGCCCGCCCCCGCCGGAGCGGTCCGGCTGATGGCTTCTACTGGGACAGACAGCGCACCCAGAGGTAGCCATGCAGCCAGCCAGCATCCTCCGTCATCGGGTCGGGCTCGGGGCCGCGAATGCTCACTGCTCCTGCGGGAGCCAGTTCTGATGGAGGCAGGCGTGGGGAGCGCCCTGCGCGAGTGGCAGCAGCGGCGGGACGGCATGGTCCTGGCCCTTCGCCGCCTGGGGGCCTTCATAGAGGATCGCGGCGACCAGTCGGTCGCGGCTTTCATCTTGGCGGCGGCGGAGCGTCTGGCGCAGGGACGACTCACCCTGGCGGTGCTGGGCGAGTTCAAGCGAGGCAAGAGCACCCTGATCAACTCACTGCTGGAGGCGCCCGTGCTCCCGGTCGGAGTAATCCCCATGACCTCGATCCCGCTTCGGCTGGAGTACGGGGAGGAGGCGCTCGCCGTGGTCGAGCTGGAGGAGGGCGGGGGGCTCTCGATCGATCTCGGAGAGCTGGCGGCCTATGGCACTGAAACCGGCAATCCGCGCAACCTGAAGCGGGTGCGTGGCATCTCCATCCATCATCCGGCCGCAATTCTTCGGCGGGGAGTCATCCTGGTCGACACCCCCGGCATCGGATCCGTCCACGCGCACAACACGCAGGTGGCGTACGAACAGCTCCGGGACGCCGACGCGGCGATTTTCGTGCTCTCGGTCGACAGCCCGGCGAGCCTGGCCGAAGTCGAGTTCCTGGGGGCGGCTCGGGACCACGTCGGCCGGATCTTCTTCGTGCTCAACAAGGCGGACCTGCTCACCTCAGAGGAGCTCGCGCAGTCGGCGGACTTCGTGCGCGGGGTGCTGGCCGAGGCCGGTGGCACCAGTGGGGTCCGCCTGTTTCCCATGTCCGCTCGCCGCCGCGACCAGGGCTTCGCCAGCTTTATGGCCGCCTTGGAGCACTTTCTGGTCGAGGAGAGGGGTGAGTTCCTGCTGGCCAGGGCACGGGCGGTCCTCGACCTGGGAGCGGCGTCGGCCCGTAACGAGGTCAACCTGGAGCGGGCCGCCCTCTCTCTCACCAGCGAAGAGGCGGCGCGCCGGGTGGTGATGCTGGGCGAGCGACTAGCCGAGATCCGTCGGCGCGGGCTCGAGGCGGAGGAGGTCCTGGCGGGCGATCTGAGGCGCTTGGTGGCCTCGGTGGTCGACCCATCGATCGGGCGCTTCCGCCAGGTCGGGGGCGAACGCGTGGCCAGCCGGGTCGAGGCGGAGCTGGCCAGCCCCGCGCCCGACCGTGCTCGTCGGCTGGAGCAAGCCCTCTCGGAGACCGTGAGGGAGCTGGTCGCGGCATGGCTGGCGGCGTTGGAACGCGAGCTGGAGGACGCCCTCTCCGAGGTGGCCGTCCGGCACAGCCAGCGCACCAATCAGCTGATCTCAACCGCGGTGCAGGCGGTGTCGGAGGTGCTTCAGGTTGATCTTTTCGAGCTGACTCTGGCGGCCGCCCTGGCGCCGCCCAGCCAGCGCATCGTGCTGGTCGACGACCAGGTCCTGGCCCTGGAGCTGGTGTCATCCGCACTGAAGCGCCTGGTGCCTGGGCGTCTCGGAGTGGATCTCGCGCGCCGTGACGCCCTCCGGCGCGGTGAGGAGCTGGTCGACCGCCATTGCGGCCGGGTACGCCACGACGTCACAGAGAGGCTGAGAGCTCGGGAGGCGACCTGGCGGGAAGAGCTCCGGCAGGGCCTGGAGAGCCTTGAGAGGAGTGTTCAGCGAGCCACCGAGATAGCGGCCAAGGCTCAGTCCGAGGGTGTCTCCGTGGTGGCGTCCCAGCTGCACGACCTGGACCAGCGGAGTCAGCGCCTCGAAGCGCTCCTGGCCGGACTCGGAAGCGAAGCAGAGGAACCGGACTGAAGTGATCCGGCGAGGGTCCGGGGCTTCCACCTTGCAGGGGCCGCGGCTTCCTGGGCGCCCAGCACTCAGGGCACGTCACCGGTGGCCATTCCCCAGCCTGGCGCCATCTGCGCCGAGCCTTCCCCATCTGCCCCGGCCGATCTTCCTGGGTGGGTCCCGCACCAGGTGCTGCCGGTTCTTCAGCCCCTGCGGCCTGGCCGCCAGCCGCCGGGGCTTCTTCGCAGGGGCGACCCCGCCCCTGAACGACCTCGTGGGCCACGCCGGTCGCCGGTTCGATGGCGCCGCCCCAGCGCCCCTCGCTCGCTGCGCCCAAAGGAGCCGCAAGCCCTGTCAGTCTTGCCGCCGATGGAGCCGGTGAGCGCATCTAGTCCCCGATCCGGAGGCGGGCGGAGACCGGAGTCGGGACCCGCCACCGCAGTCGACCAGGCCCGGGAACAAAGTGAGGAGACCGGCGGCTCAGGGGCCACTATGGCGATTGTCGGTCGCGACAGCCAGCCCGAGGGCTCCGTCTCAGCGCTTGGTGGCGATCACCTTCCCTGAGCAGGAGATTGCCAGGGCTGGGTCCCTCTCATCCCCTCCCTCCAAGCTCGCTTCGGGCGGTTGGCCTCGGCACTTTCGGAACAGCTGCCATTGTGTCCGCCCGCTGCGGAAGTGGAGAGAGCGACTGGCGTCGCCTCGGTCCGGCCGTCGCACTCCGCCCAAGGGCCGTGCCGGGGGTTGGGCTGGTCGCGGCAACGACCATCGCCGGTGAGTGTCCCGGCCACGGTACCTCCGCCCACGGCGGCGCCCAATGGGTCGTCGGCAACGTGGAACTGCAGTCAGCCGAGCCCCAACAGCATCGCCCCGATGGCGGCGGCCAGGATCAGGGCAGCCCCCGCCGCGGCCAGTGGCCCGCCCATGTTCGACCGGCGCCTTTCCACCCGGAGGCGGAGTAGGAACTGGCGGCACAGGGTGTAGGTGGCGAGCGAAGCAACGAACAAGGCACCGGCCACGGCCGGTCTGTAGTGGAGCACCAGGAGCAGTACCGCGACGCCAATGATGAGGGAGGTGGCTGACTCCAGCAGCTGGGCGGGGAGGCGGCGGGCTCCGATCCGGCGATCCGAAGACCAGACGCCCCAGCGCGATCCGGTGGGTCGTCCAGCGCAACAACCAGTGAAGAAGCATCCCAGCTTACCCACCGCAAGGCCTATGAACAGCCCGGGGGCGGTGGCATCCAGAACGCGTCCGACGGGGAGGTGGAGCGCGACCATGGCCGCTGCCGCCGTCAGGGCGGCGCCGGCGAGAAACCCCTGGATGCACCACCCTTCGGAGACCGGCGGTCGCCCCCTCCTCCAGTCCAGCGCCAGGTACCAGAGTTTCGCTCCCACCAGGCCCATCACCACAGACCCGAGTGAGACTGTCACCACGTCAGCGACAGCCAGATGCTCGATGGCGAGGACTCGGGCCTGCACCAGCAGTGCGACCACGATCCCGAGCGTGACCAGCGCGGTGTAGCTGCCCGGGATTACAGCCGGCACCTTGTCGAAGCCAACCAGGGGAGCCCAGCGCGTCTTGATCGGGCCGCTGGAGGCCGTGGAGAGCGCCCATCGCCGCCACGACCAGGCGGCCGGTCTCAGGACCTGAGAGCCGTGCTGGCCGGGTCCCCGCGCGGACCGTCTGCTTCTGGCCAGGGAAGCGGGTGGCACCAACTCAGCGGTGACGACCCACTCGCCAGGGCTCAGCCCGTGGATATGGGCAGTGACGGAGACGGGCCCGCCTCGGGGCACCACCTCATCGATGACCTCCTCTTGCACGAAGCGATCCCGGAGACTCGTCGGTCCGGTGACACCGACACGATGGCCAGCAAACCGGACCGTTGCCGAACTGGGATGGTGACCAGACCGAGGGTCGAACCAGAAAGTAGCAGTCAGGGCTTGGGGGCGCTGGTCGCCCTCGTCGAACCGGGCAGGCACATCGGACCGGCACCGCGGCGAACCGATCTCGGACACGGCCGTTCGATCTGCGCGCTGGGCGCCGGATGTTGCCATGAAGGTGGCGACTCGAGGCCGGGATCAGCCGGTGACGGTCAGAGTCCCGACCATGCCCTCGGCGGCGTGACCTGGGACCGGGCATAAGTATTGGTAGGTCCCGGGTGCGCCAACTGTGAAGTGCATGGTGGTGGCATGCAGGCCCGCCGAGGTGGCGTCCCCCAAAACCCACACCGCCGCCCCTGGGAAGGCCGGCGCCGCGGTCATCATCGGCATCCATGACGAGGCCGCTCCCTCAGCGGCGATGACCAGACCGTGAGCCATGTCGGTGTCTCTGTTGGCGACCTCGATGCTGACGTGCGCCCTGGCCGGCACCACGATGGTGGGGTTGACGATGCCAGCGATCTCGAAGGAATACATGGGCGCCGCGGGCCCGCTAGCGACTGCGGCCAGAACCACGCGTCCCCCGTGAAAGGTGATGCGCCGCTGGGCGCGGTTCACGACGGCCGCCGCCGGAGTCCGATCGCTCAGGTGGTCGGCCGCCGCCAGGCTGATCCGCGGTCCAGGGGCGGTGGCGAGCACGGTCCCCATCACCCTGCCGGGGTCGGCACCGCCTCCCATCATCGATCGCGGGAGCGTACCTCCACTCATCCAGCCTGGAGCTAGGGCACCGCCCAGAGCTGAGGGGTAGGCGCTGGTCACTCCTGGGCCAGCTGGTCTGGTCACCGCCAAGGTGAGGCCCACCCCCAGGCCGACGGTCAGGGCAGCGGCCGCCAATGTGCCCACGAGCAGGCGGTTCACGACGGGCTTCCAGTGGTTGGCGCGCCCATGGCAGGGGGGGCCGTGACCGCGGCGACGTCGCCGGCCGACGTCGGCCCGAGGGGGCGGGGCCGGCCAACCTCAGCCAGTCGCCACCACCACGAGACCCGCCGTTCCAGCCAGTAGTCGAGGCTGTAGCGCGCCGGGCCGGCATAGGCGACAAGCGCCAGCAGGCCCATGAAGACTAGCGCGTAGATGATCGCGGTGCCGATGTCGGTCGACCCCGACGCATACGGTCCCCCGAACCGCTCCGCGGTGGCCCAGACGATGACGCTGAACACGGCCGCGGAGATGTAGGTGAGCTTGCGTGCGAAGCCGAGCAGGAGGGCCGCGGCGATCAGGGTCTCGATCGTGGCCGACAGGTAGATGAAGAGGTCAGCTCTGGGGTGCTGCAGGGTGATCCAGAAGTTGAACCACGGACGAAGCCAGCTCGGCTGTCCCTGGGCCTCGGACATGAGCAAACTCATATAGCCGGAGCGGAAGCCCGGCAACCACTTGAGGGCGGCGTCGATCGCCCAGATCAGTCCGAAGGCGATCCTCAAGGCATCCTTGGGCCATGCCGGCAGTGGCCTGGCAGGCATCTGGCTGGGCGTCGGTGCCATCTCTTCACTCCTCTAGGCGGCGAGCCCCGTGGCTCAGACTCAACACCCCAAGGTTGGCGAGGACGGACGGCCGGCAACACGGTGGAATCTACCCCCGGGGGGTAGGTGAAAGCACCCTAACCCCCTATGGGTATCTGGGCAGACCATGGGATCCAGAGATCCGGACGGCCCGGATCCAACCCAAAGGAGGTGGCGCCCATGATGTTCTGGTACAGCGGTGGCTGGGCTTTCTGGCAGGTCGCCCTGATGGTGGTTGGCATGATCGCGTTCTGGGCCCTGGCGATCTGGGCGGTTTACGCCCTGATTGTCTCAAGCACCGGCTCGGCCGGCCCCCGGCAGTCGGGCGGTGGACCGCGCCAGATCCTGGAAGAGCGGCTCGCTCGCGGCGAGATCGACGCGGAGGAGTACCGCCGACTGCGGGAAGTGCTGGCCACCGGAGCGCCGGGCGGTGCCGGGAGCCAGCCATGACGACGGTGACCGACGAGCACGCGGGATGCGGGCACGGCTCGGTGCCGATGCCTCGCGCGGCGGTGCGACGCCCAGTCCGCGGCTACGCCACCGGCAAGGAAGACTACCTCGCTCGGCTGCACAAGATCGAGGGCCAGGTTCGGGGACTTCAGAAGATGATCGAGGCGGACACTTGGTGCCCCGACGTGGTGACCCAGGTCGCGGCGGCCACCCGAGCACTCCAGGAGGTGGCGGTCGGTCTCCTGAACGACCACCTCCAGCACTGCGTCCTGGCGGCCGCGCGCAGTTCCCACGCGGATGGCCAAACAGCCCTGACGGAGGTTGCCGGGACGATTCGTCAGGTGATGCGGCTGTGACCGCGGCCGCGAACGGGGGCCGCCCCGACCGGACGCACCCCCGGCCCATCACGCCAGCCAAGGGCAGCCGCCCCGGGGTCAGCTGATGAGCTTGGCGGCTGACCGGCACTCCATCGCTCCCCCCGCTGACCGTGCATCTTCCCACTCGCGGGTGGCGCCTTCACACCCCTGGCGCCGGCCGAGCGTCAACATCACCCCAGCCGAGCGAGCGGGGCGAGCCATGCTGGGCTTCGCCACCGTTGTCACAGCGGTGGTGCTGCTGACCTCCACGGCGGCGACCCTGGCGATGGTGCTCGAGGTGCTGCTCCTCGGCGCCGGCCTTGACCTGATCGCGACCGGCGCCCTGGGCCACTGCCCGCTCTATCAGCGGCTTGGCCACGTGCCAAAGTCGCTTCGGAGGCCGACATGAGCATCGCCCGTGACGACCACCCACAGTCCTCAGAAGAACCCGCTCACACCCGGCAGGGTCACGGCGGTCACGGCTTGATGATGATCGCCTGCTGCATCCCCGTGCTCGTGATCGCCGCCGTGCTGGTGGCGACCGGGGTGGTGAGCGCCGCTTTTCTCATCTTCGCGCTGGCCTGCACCGCCATGATGGCGCTGATGATGCGTGGCAGGGGCCACGCTGGCGGGGAGCCGATGTGATGGAGACAGCACTTTCATCACCCAAGGACTGGCCATCATCGCTCGACGCAAAGGGGAGAGCCAGCTGGAGCTGGCCCGCGCAGTTGCCATCGGGCACCCTCTGAATGGGAAGCGGGCTCCTCTTCGGCGGGACCCTGGTGGCGTCGGTCCTGGCGGGGTCCATCGCGTTGTTCGCGCCGTGCTGCATCTCGGTGATGCTTCCTGCGTACCTCGCAGGCGCCTTCCAAAACCGTGGACGTCGGGTGGCCATGACCTTCCTCTACGGCGTCGGCGTCGCGACTGTGATTCTGCCCATCGCGCTGGGAGCCATCGTGCTGCGACAGGTGATCTTCGGCGACCACTCCATCGTCTTCACCACGATGGGCGTGCTGTTGCTGGGTCTCGGCGTGTGGGTGCTGGCCGGTGGCCAGCTCCACCTCCCGGCGCCGGGAGGTGGTAAGCCGAGCCGCAGCGGACCGCTTGGGGTTTATCTCCTGGGCGTCGCGTCGGGAATCACCACGTCCTGCTGCGCCCCGGTGTTGGCGGGGGTGATTGCTCTCTCGGGGACGGCCGGCTCTCTCCCCGCCGCTCTCAGCGTCGGCGCGGCGTACGTGTTCGGGATGGTAGCGCCCCTCTTCGCCGTCGCCATCATCTGGCAGCAGGTCGACCCGGGTCGCTTCCGCTGGTTCGGGCCCCGGACCGTGTCGTGGCGCCTGGGCCGCTGGCGGCGGACCCTGGCCGGCACCGCCCTGTCCAGCGGCGTGCTGCTGCTCCTTATGGGCGGAGCCGTCTTGTGGACGGGCCTCAGCGGGGGAGCCGGTGCGTCTCCAGGCGGTTGGCAAGAGACGCTCACCGTCTGGCTGCAGGCCCAAGCCCGCACCATGACATCCGCGCTGGCCAAGGCTCCCGGGTGGGCCGTCGGCATCGGGCTGCTGGTTCTCGTCGCCGGGCTAGCCGGCCTGGCGGCGCGGGAGCTGGGGGTGGCCTCGGGCCGACGGGCCACCCCACCCAATTCACCACCTAGGGAGGACACCGATGCCTAAGCCCCAGCCGACCCGCACTCCACCGCCAGCCAGACGGGGTGCCCCCACCGCAAGGTCATCCCGCCGGGCCGCGCCGCCAGGGCGGCCGCGGCGATCTCTCTGGTCCTGGACCTGGGCCGCCCCCATCGCCGGCATGGTCGGCCTGCTGGGAATTCTCATCTGGTCCGGAATTGCCGGCGCCAGTGGCACGGGGGCCTCGCCAGGGATCGCCTATCAGGTGGGCAGCCCCGGACCAGGACAGGCAGCGCCGCCGCTCAAACTGCAGTCAACCGCAGGGGGGACGTTCAGTCTGGCCGCTGAGCACGGCCACAGCGTGTTGCTCTTCTTCCAGGAAGGCGTGGACTGTGAGCCCTGCTGGACCCAGATGACCGACATCAAGCGCGACTGGTCCTCATTCCGGCAGCTGGGCGTCTCCCAACTCGTCACCATCACCCCCGACCCCGTCGCGGTGCTGCGGCAAAAGGTTGCCGAGGAGGGGATCATGACCCCGGTGCTGTCGGACCCAGACAACGCCATCGCCAACGCCTACGGGGCCACTGAGTACGGCATGCATCCCGGGACCAGCGGGCACAGCTTCGTGCTGGTGGGCCCCACCGGACGCATCGAGTGGCGGGGCGACTTCGGCGGCGCCCCTGACTACACCATGTACGTACCGGTGGCCAACCTGATCACGGATCTCAGCAGAGCCATCCACCATGAGTGAGGCGGGCCGAGTGATCTTGCTGACGGCGGAGGGGTGCGCTTTCTGCGAGCGGGCGAAGGCCCTGCTGGAGGAGCTCGCCCTGGACTACCGGCTGGAGGTCACAACGGTGGACATCGCCTCCCCCGAGGGCGCTCGCCTCGCTTTTGCCAACCGTCTCCTCTTCCCCCCAGGAATCCTCCTCGACGGGACCCTGCTCTCGTACGGGCGCCCCTCCGCTGGCCGGCTGCGCAGCGAGTTCGAGCGGAGGCTGGGCGCTGCGGGCACGGATGGTTGTGCAGACCGCCTCTGAACTTCCGCGCGAGCAGGGGCCCGCCATCTAGGCGGCTGCCTCCCACCGTACGGAGGTGGGCCCGACCGATAGCTGAGCGTCGCCTCCGCCGCCGCCAAGCCTCCGCACGCCCAGGTCGGCCAAGGCGGATCACCGCTCCCGCGTGGCGCATCGCGATGGCAGTCGCCTGCACCCAGCCAGAGCAGTCCGGACTGGCCGGGTACAGCAACCGGATGGGCAGCGTGCTAGGTCAGGTCTCCAGGTCTTTCGTGGCCGAGGTGGGCGGGGACCATCCTGGCGCAGGTCGCCGTCCGTCCGGCCTCGCTGACTTCGCCCGATGGTGACAGGAGAAATGACGGTGGCAGCGTGCTGGTTGCTCCCACCCGGCCCGGAGCAGGGCGGGAGGTCGCAGCACGCCGCGTCGGAGCGCCGCGACCCGGCTCGCTCAGCGATTTGCGCACCAGGAGGCCGGCCGTGGGTCCCTGGATGGCGTCAGCTGGTCGCCGCGGCCGCGCACCTCTCGCACAGCACCAGCATCTGCCCTGTAGTCCCAGCTTCTCCAGTCGAAGCCGCCTGCGGCATCCGCCGTTCCGTCAGGTGGTCAAGGCACAGGCCCATCCCACAGACGGCGCAGACTGCGACCGCGTCCTTGACCGTGCCGACCTTGGCGTCGATAAAGCACTTCATGATTGCCCACCTCCGTTAACCCTAATTGCCACGCGCGCGCTCACGCCCAGCGTGGCGCCATTCCAAGACCACACTTTCGAACGACCCTGACCAGCATCTGGTGATCCGGTAGGTATCCTGGGCTGGGCCCAGATCCGGCCGAGCCTCCATGCCGCCGCAATGCAAATCCCTTCGTCAGCTCGAGGTCCCACCGGGCTGGTCCCGCGTGTACTGCTGAGGATCGGCTTCGAAACGCTGCTGGCAGGCGCTGCTGCAAAAGAAGTAGGTAATGCCTTCGCGGGTAGTGCGCCCGGCGGCAGACGATTCCTCGATCGCCATGCCGCAGACCGGGTCCGTTGTGGACGCCATGAATCTCTCCTTTACAGGTTCGGTTTGTCTGCCCCTGGCGGTGGCCGCCACCACCCGGGGTCCCATGCTTGGCGCCAACCCTCCGGCGCGCTGCACCGAGTGCGAAGGCGTCGAAAATGACCGTGTCCGTGGGGAGGGGGCGCACGCGACTCGGGGAAGAGCCTGTCCACTTGGGCGGAGCCGCCCCACCGTAAGCGCGCACCGCGATGGTGAGTCTTTACGCCCAGACGTACACGAAGACACCCATCCGAAGATGCCGCGGCCGACAGTCCGGTCCATGTTGCGACGGTGGGGAGGCTGTCCAAGCGCCCCCACGTCACGGCGTCTCCAGTCCCAAACCCGGTCGTCAGCAACCCTGTGGCGTCCGGCTGGCAGTTCTCGGGTTGGGCGTCACGGCGTGCCCACGGGGGAGGCTGGGAGGCGACTTCCCTGCGGTCCCCTGGCCGGTCCCGACCTATGTGCTGGTGGGTACCGCCCCAGCCGCCGCTCACGCCTCCACCCCGGGCGCTTCCGTCCCCGAGTCGAGGGAGGTGGATGGGCAACTTGCCACCAAGGCGCGAGGTCCCGCTCCAATTCGAGGGCGGGACGGCTTCACGATGTGCCCTCGGCCGATGACGTGGTGGGGCCCATGAGGGTGGGCGCGGTCGGCTTCGGCGTGATCCGGACGCCGCGCAAGCGATTCGCGTTGGACACCACGGACAGGGACGAGAGCGCCATGGCCGCAGCCGCGATCATGGGCGACAGCTCGATGCCAAAAAATGGGTAAAGCAAACCCGCCGCGACGGGGATGCCCACGGTGTTGTAGCCGAAGGCGAGCGTGAGGTTCTGGCGGATGTTGCGCATGGTCGCTCTCGACAGGCGGATCGTGGTCGCAACCCCAAGCAGGGAGCCTGACATCAGGGTGACGTCGGCGGCCTCGATGGCGACATCGGTGCCGGTGCCGATGGCGAGGCCCACATCAGCCTGGGCCAGGGCAGGGGCGTCGTTGATGCCGTCGCCGACCATCGCCACCCGGCGCCCCTCGGCCTGGAGTCTGGCCACGGTGTCGGCCTTGTCCTCGGGGCGGACCTCGGCGAGTACCCGCTCGATCCCGACCCGGCGGGCGACCGCCTCGGCGGTGAGTTGGGCGTCGCCGGTCAGCATGACGACCTGAAGGCCGAGACGGCGGAGGTCGGCGATGGCAGAGGTGGAGTCGGCCTTGACCGGGTCCGCGACCGCCACGAGGCCGGCGGGCTGCCCGTCGATCGCCATCACGACGGCCGTCTTGCCTTCCGCTGCGAGGGTACTGGCCCGGGCCGCGAGGTCGACGGCGTCTATTCCCGCGCCTTCGAGGAGTCTCGCGTTGCCGACCAGGACCGAGTGGCCGTCAACCTCGGCGCGCACACCCTGGCCGGTGAGCGAGTCGAACGAGGTGGCCCGCCGGACCGGCACTCGACGATCAGCGGCTCCGGCGACGATCGCCGCCGCCAGGGGGTGCTCGGAGTCGGCCTCGGCTGCCGCGGCGAAGGCCAGGATCTCACCCTCGCTGGCGGACCCGATGGCCACGACGTCAGTGAGGACTGGGCGGCCGGCGGTGATGGTGCCGGTCTTGTCGAGCACGACAGTGTCCAGGCGGCCGGCGGTCTCGATCGCCGCCGCTGAGCGAAATAGGACCCCGTTGGTGGCGCCCTTGCCGGTGCCCACCTGGACCGCCAGTGGGGTGGCGAGCCCCAGAGCGCACGGACACGCGATGACCAGGACGGCCACCGCCGTGATCAAGGCGTATGTGAACTGCGGAGCGGGCCCGGCCACGTACCAGAGAGCGAATGAGCCGAGCGCGACGAAGATCACCGCGGGGACGAACACGGAAGACACCTGGTCGGCCAGACGCTGAATGGGCGCACGGGAGGCCTGAGCCCGGCGCACCATCTCGACTATCTGAGCGAGCACGCTGTCCGCCCCGACCCGGGTCGCCCGCACTCGGAGAGATCCGGTGCCGTTCACGGTGGCGCCGACGACCTGGTCACCTGCGTGCTTCTCGACGGGAATGGATTCCCCCGTCACCATCGACTCGTCCACCGTGGAGTGGCCCGCCGTGACCTCGCCGTCGACGGGGACCTTCTCGCCGGGTCGAACCAGCACCACGTCACCGGGCAGAACCTCCTCGATCCCCAGCTGGATCTCGACCCCGGCGCGCACCACCCGGGCGGTGCGCGCTCTCAGGCCGAGCAGAGCCCGGATCGCTGCCCCCGTCCCAGCCTTGGCTCGCACCTCGATCAGCCGGCCCAGCAGGATCAAGGTCAGGATGAACCCGACCTCCTCGAAGTAGACGCCGCGAACGTTGACCGGGGCGAGCGCTGGGTCGATGGTCATGACCAGGCTGTAAAGGAATGCCGCCGTGGCCCCCACCGTGACCAGCGTGTTCATGTCGGCGCTACGGTGCGCCAGTCCGAGCCAACCGGCGCGGTGGATGGGCCAGCCCGTGTAGACGAAGACCGGCGCGATGGTCGCCAGTCCGAACCACGAGCTGGTGAGCACCCCCGGCAACCATCCCGGGTGGAAGAAGTCATGAGCCATGACGCCGAATAGGACCGGGATCGTGAGCACAGCTCCGACGATCACCCGGCTGGCCAGGTCTCTGATCTCGGCGCGCCGTTCGGCGGCTTCAGGGTCCTGACCGCCCGGGAGCGGGCGAGCCGTCCCGTCAGGCACCACTGGGGGCACGATCACGGGAACCCGCTCAGCCGCTTGGGTGCCGGGGCCGTCGCCGAGTCCGGCCGCTCCCATCCAATCGTCAGGACGCACCTCGATGGTGCCGTGCAGCATCCCCATCCCACACCTGAACTCGTATCGGCCCGGGTTGAGGGCGGGAAGGTCCACCGTCGTGGACGCTCGTGCCGCCAGGGCGGCGTCAAGCCCGATGGCGGGGATGACGACCCGGTCCGAGCAGGCCCCCTCCTCGCGGCGGTCGAACACCAGGCGGAGCGGCCGCCCGGGGCGGGCCACGATGGACCCTGGGTGATAGCCGCCGTCGATGACGATGGTGGCCGACTGGTGCGTGGGGTCGCTGTCCGCGGCCGTAACCACCTCGTCGGGCGCACTGTCCTGTGCCGGGTTCGTCGGGGGTGGGGCGTCTACAGCAGTCGCGCTCTCCACGGCGAGCACCCCGTGGACCATGTTCATGCCGCAGGCGAAGGCGTACTCGCCGGGGGCCTGGGGGCTGAGGTCGACCCGAGTTTGGGCGAAGGCAGGTAGGTCCGCAGACACTCCGAAGTCGGGAAAGAGTACGCGCGCGGTGCAGTCCCCAGACTCCTGGCGGTCGAATACAAGCCGCACGGGCACGCCGGCGCGGACCCGGATCCGGTTGGGGCTGTACCCACCCCTAATCGTGATTCGGACCTCCTGGACGCCGCCCTCGACCCGGGCCTCGGTGGTCGGCTTAGGCCCGAAGAACCACCACCCCAGGCCGACAGCGATGGCCACGTCGGGAACCACGACGGCAAGATCTGCGATGTTCACCCGCTCACCTTCTCTGGGCGCTCCGCCAGCTTGCGATCGCCGCTGCGGCCCTCATGGGGCTGGCCAGGGCGCGCTTGCTCCGGACGCCGCGAACGCCGATCTTCGTCGCCCCGGGGATCGTTCAAGTGAGGTTGCGCTGCGGAGTCGGTGCCCGGGGGTGGCGCAAGCCGATGAGCAGGTGTCCCGGCCGATCGAACCGACTCGCGGCGATCGCGGCCCCCGGCAGCCCTTCCCCCAGCTAGGCCACCGTTGAGGATCCTGCCGGCACTGCCATGGCGGCTGGCACCGTTCGATCTGGGGCCGACGCCGGCCCCAATGGCGCGGATCGCCCAGGCCACCGGTGCCCTGAGGCCAGTCAGCGGACCCGTCATCAGAGCGGACTGCCAAAAGGCCCAGCCGCCCGAGTACCCAGACAACACCATCGAGGCCGCCTCCCTTCCCCGGCCCGGAGTAGCTCGGACCGCTAGATCCCACTGTGACGACCGATACCCATACGGGGTTACGGTGTAATCACCTGCCGGGTGGGGCGCGATTCCCTAGTGCTGGCCTCTGGAGCAACCATCGTCGAGGGTGCTTGACCTCGGTCCAGGCGCGCGCATAACCGATCTGGCGCTGCGGGAGCGGTGCCCATCGAAACCGGCAGTCAGGTGAGGGCCGGGCGGCCGGTAACGCTCACTTGGTAACGCCAGGCTCTGGTCCTCGTTGGTGGCTCGCCAGGGTGGCCAGACCGACGAAAAGCGGGTTCCCGTGGGTGGCGTGGGCTGAGACGCCGCCCGCCTCGATCCCGCGCCTCTGAGCCGGCTCTGCCCGAACTGCGGCCGTGGAGCACCGCGGTCTGGATCCTGTCGGTTGCCGGTGCGCCGGCCACCTAGTGGACCGCGGCGTTAATTCGTGACCCATCAGGCGGCCAGGGGGTCGCCGGTGTAGGTCCAGCGGTAGGGGTGTGCGTGGAGCCGGTTGTAGGTGGCAATGAAAGCGTACATCTGGTTCTCTAGGTGGGTGACGGAGGTGAAGTCTCCGTGCTGGAGAAGCCGCCTGACCAAGGTGCGGAACCACATCTCGATTTGGTTGAGCCAACTCGCGTAGAAAGGCAAAAAGTGCAGCATCAGGCGCTGCGGGTGCGCACTCTGCCAAGCCTGAACCGAAGGGCCGCGGTGGGTATTGAGGTTGTCGACCACCGCATGGATAACCTGCCCGTGGGGGACTTCGGCGTCCAACCGGTCAAGGAAGGCGAGGAAGACCTCGGCAGGGCGGTTGGGAGTGACCAGTCCGAGCACCTTGCCAGTGTGCACCTCAAGCCCGGCGGTGAGGCAGCAGGTGCCATGTCGAATGTATTCGGCCTCGCGCTTGGCCAGTTCTCCGGGACGACGGAGCGGGAGCAGCGGGTAGCGGCGCTCCAGCGCTTGAATGCTGGTCTTTTCATCGATGCTCCAAACCGGCCCGTCATCCGGGGGGTTGAGATAGAGGTCGATGACGGGCGGCATCTTGGTGTCGAAGTCGGGATCCGTGCGTCGCTTCCAGTAGTCGCAGCGATGAGGCTTGAGGGAGGCGTTATTGAGGATGCGCTGCACGGAGCGGGCGCTGATGGCCTGGACCCGACCGCTGGTGGTCAATGCCTCCGCCAACAGGCTGCCACTCCAGTTGGTGTACCCGGCCAGTCCGGACTGCTCTGGTTGGGTGCAGGCGACTGCAATCACGGTGCAGCGCTCGGGAGCGGTGATACGCCTTGGCCGACCGGGGCGTTGGGCGTCT
>JAKABA010000176.1 GCA_021802115.1 bacterium
CCACCTG
Organism: bacterium; assembly: GCA_021802115.1. Next base: position 8 of record JAKABA010000176.1, read on the forward strand.
GGGGCGGAGACCATCCGCCGGCGCCTGCCTTCGATGTACGAGCAGTTCCACAGTCTGGCCGGGGTGGACATAACCAAGGAGCCCATGGAGGTCGCGCCCACGATCCACTACACCATGGGTGGGATCAACGTGGTGGCCGAGACCGCGGCCACCACCGTTCCCGGTCTGTACGCGGCCGGAGAGTGCGCCGCCGGCCTCCACGGTGCCAACCGCCTCGGCGGGAATTCGCTGGGAGACATCCTGGTCTTCGGACGGAGGGCCGGCGAGGCCGCCGCCGAGTACGCCAAGCTCCATGAGGCGTTGCCCCGCATCAGCCCGGCGGAGGTGGAGGAGGAGCAGCAGCTCCTGATGCGGCCGCTCTCGGGAGGCAAGGGGGAGGACCCGTTCAAGCTTCACCGCGAACTGCAGGACGTGATGCAGTCGGGGGCGGCGATCGCGCGGACCGAGGAGTCGCTGACCGAGGCGCTGGAGCAGATCCTGGAGTTGAAGGAACGGGCCCGGCGAGTCCGAGTCCCGGGCACCGCCGCCTACAACCCCGGTTTCAGCGGTGCCCGCGATGACATCTTCATGCTCACCGTCAGCGAGGCGATCGTGCGGTCGGCGCTGGAGCGCCGCGAGAGCCGGGGGTCCCAGTGGCGGCTGGACTACCCGGAGCGCGACCCCGAGCTGGGCCAGGTGAACCTCATCACCCGCAAGAGCGCCGAGGGCGTGATGGAGATCGGCCGGGCGCCGATACCGCCCATGCCCGAGGAGCTGCGCCGCCTGACCCAGGGGGAGACCCGGGTGGCCGCCACCGCCGTGGCGGACCTGGCCGAGGCCAAGCTCAAGGCCAAGCGCAAGGGCCCGGAGCCGAAGGTGGAGGTGTCGCCCGAGGACGAGCGCCCCAAGACCTTGCGGATCAAGTACGACGACGGCATGACCGACCGCGAGGTGCAGATGCGGATCTGGCGGGGCAATGCCGAGGGCGGCGCCTTCGAGCAGTTCACGGTGCCCCAGGTGCAGGGGATGGTGGTGCTCGACGCCGTCCACTGGATCCAGGCCAACGGCACCGGGGATCTGGCGGCGCGGTGGAACTGCAAGGCCGGCAAGTGCGGCTCGTGCAGCGCCGAGATCAACGGTCGCCCCTCGCTGATGTGCAAGACCAGAGTCGACGCGGTGCTGGAGCAGGCGACCGAGATTGTGGTGCAGCCGATGCGGGCCTTCCCCAAGGTCGGGGACCTGGTCACCGACGTCAGCTGGAACTACGAGGTCAACCGGCGGATTCAGCCGTTCACGCCCGCCCCCGGCGAGCAGGCCCCATTTGTCATCTATCAGCACGACATCGAGCGGGTGATCGAGCACCGGCGCTGCATCGAGTGCTTCCTCTGCCAGGACGTCTGCCATGTGCTGCGGGAGCACGACGGCTCCCCTCGCTTCTTCGGGCCCAGATTCATGGTGCGCATGGCGTCGCTGGAGATGCATCCGAAGGATGTGGCCGACCGCATGCCCCAGCTGCACGGGGAGGCGGGGGTCGCCATGTGCAACATCACCAAGTGCTGCACCGAGGTGTGCCCGGAGCACATCGGGATCACCGACAACGCCATCATCCCCATGAAGGAGCGGGTGGCCGACCGGCACTACGACCCGGTGCGGCGCACATTGCGGATGCTCGGCGGAGGACGGCCCAGGTAGCCGGACGGCCGGTCAGGCGGTGGTGGTGGTCAGGTCCGTGGTCGGTGACTCCAGCGATCGAGCGATCGCCTCGGGGGACAGGTACTGCTTGTCCAGCAGCCGCCCGTCCCGGTAGCGCAGCCGGAGGACGCCTCCCTTGGCGCACTGGAGCCGGTGCAGGGCCCAGGGGGGGCGCCGGTCCTCGGTGGCCCAGAACGCCTGGATGGGGTCACCGTGGCTGATGCAGACGAAGGTGCCGCCGGGGTGGTCGTGCAACCCCTCGGCGATGACGCGGGCCACCCGGTCGTGCATCTCGCCCATGCTCTCATCGCCCTCCAGCAGCCCGGGCCAGACCATGTGCACCCACCATCGGGGCTTGCGCCAGATGATGTCCTGGTGCCTGGTTCCCTGCAGATATCGCCCGAACTCCGCCTCGATCAGGCCCACTCGCTCGAGCACCGGGATGGGCGGCGTGAGCTCCGACACGAGCAGGGCCGCGGTCTCCCGCGCCCGCTGCAGGGGGCTGGTGTAGATGGCGGCGATGGGAAACCTGGCCAGATACCTGCCCAGGGCGCGTCCCTGGTCCTGTCCCTTCGAGCTGAGGCCGAAGTTGGGCAGGTGGCCGTAGATCACTCCCATCGGGTTGGCGACGTCGCAGTGCCTGGTGAGGTAGCAGGTGGTCACGGGGCTCTGGTCGCCGGTCATGCCTCAATCCTACGGGCAAGGGTGCGGCCGGCATCCCTTTTACCAGGACGCCTGGCCGCGTCACAATGGCAGGCGGCCCCCGCGCCCCCTTAGCTCAGTGGATCAGAGCGGCGCCCTTCTAAGGCGACGGTCGGTGGTTCGAATCCACCAGGGGGTACGCGCTCTTGTCCTGCCCACTGGGGCAGCCGTGCCGCTCGCCGGTGCCGGATACTGGAGCCCTCTTGGATCCGCGCTCCCCGTTCGTGCGCTCGCTGGGCCGTGCTGACCCGCTGGTGATTGCCCTGGGCGTGTCCCGCTCGCCTGGGTGGGCGGCCTGGACGCAGGCCCATACCGGCTTGGCAGCAAGTCCTGAGGCGATTGATGTCCCCTGACCCCGAGGCGGCGGACCGTGGAGCCGCGAGGAGCCGGTCGGCCGCTCCGGCCCGGCTTGCGGGCGTGCGCCCGGATGGCGGCAGGTCGTTGGTGCTGAAGGCCACCCAGTCGGCCCTGCGCCTCCTCATCGGCGGTCTGTCTCCGGGCGGCGTCGAGACCGCGGGGCTGGAGCTGGTGCCCGCCCAGGGTCCCCTGCTGGTCTGCTCCAACCACCTGTCCAACCTGGACCCCTTGGTCTTCGGGGCCGTCTTCCCCCGGGTCATGCACGCCATGGCCAAGGCGGAGATGTTCGCCAACCCACTGATGCGCTGGTATCTGGAGCAGTGCAATTGCTTCCCGGTGAGGCGGGGGAGGCCGGACCGCCGAGCCCTGCGCTCAGCGAGCGCGGTGGTCGACTCCGGGGGAGCGCTGGTCGTCTTTCCCGAGGGGCACCGAAGCCAGGCCGCGGGGATGCTGCCCTTCGAGCCCGGGATCGGCTTCCTGGCCATCACGACCGGGGCGACCATAGTCCCGTGCGCCGTCTGGGGCACCGAGGCCTCCCTGCCCCGGGGCAGGCTGTTGCCCCGCCGCGCCAAGATCCACTTCAGGGTCGGCGACCCGTACCGTCCTCAGGGTGGGAGTCCCCATGAGGTGGCCCGGGAGATTCAGCGCCGGGTCTCCGAGCTCCTCCCGGAGCGGTACCGCCAGTCAGCTCACCGAAACTAGGGTGATGGTGAAAATGAGGGTGGAGTTCGCGGGGATCTTGGGGCTGGGGCTGGTGCAGCCGTAGCCCAGGGCCGGTGGGATCACGAGCTCGCGGGTGCCTCCGACCTTCATCCCCGGGACACCTTCCACCCACCCCTCGATCACCTTGCCCGCCGCCAGGGTGAGGGATACCGGCTTGCCCTTGTTGTCGACGGCGCTGCTGTCGAAGACCGTGCCGTTGGCCAGCTTGCCCACATAGGTGACGCTCACGGTGGAGTTGAGCTTGGCGGTGGCGCCGGTGCCCACCTTCAGGTCCTTGACCTGGAGGTTGCCGGGCAGCAGGCGCGCCCCCGCCAGGGTGTAGTCAGCCTTGGTGGCCGGGTTGACGCAGGAGCTGGGCGATGCATGCGGGGAGACCGCCGCCTGCGTCCCCGAACTGGGGGTGGGGCTCACCGCAGGCTCGCCGGAGTCGAAGGAGGCGCCGCAGGCGCTGACCAGGACCACCAGTCCCACGGCGAGCAGGGGGGTGAGCGCGAGTCGTGTCTTGTTCGGTAGATTCAAGGCGAAGTCTCCAATTCGGGCGGGGCTCGGGCCCCCGGCCCAGGTTAGCGGTCACCGGTCGTAAGGGGGGGGCTGAGCTTCGAGGTTCGGGCCGGCTGTTCCGCCTGGCTCAGACGGGGTGATGACCGTTGCTGGCAGGGCAGACGTGGCCCTCCTGGTCGATGGGGAAGTGGCAGAGTGGGCAGATCGGCCGGCCGCCGGACACCGCCCTGAGGGCGCTCTCACCGAGCCTTCGGATCTGCCGGATGCTGGCCACCAGCCGCGCGGCGCGGAGATCGCCGGCGTCCTCCTCGCCCTCGTCGTCGTCGCCCAGCCGCAGGCTGGGCATCTCCTCCAGGATCAGGGTGCAGCTGCCGTCGGGAGCGTTCAGCGCCAGCTGGATGCTTCCGACCCGCCACCCCGGGGGGCTGCCGGGACTGGTGATGGGGTCGGGTGCGAAGCCCGAATGGCCCTCCTCCGGCTCGAGGATGCTGAGGATCTGGGCACCCAGCTCCTGCAGCTGGGCTTTCTCCACGATCAGGGTGCAGGTGGCGCTGCCCTGCCGGGCCTCCAGAAAGAACGTGCGGTTGCCGGGCTCTCCCACCACCCCCACGGTGAGCACGTCGGTGGGGTCGAAGTCGACCTCGATCAATGCCATCCGCCCATTGTGCCGACATGCGGACCGCCGGCGCAGCCGCGGTCAGTGGACAGGGTCCAGTGGTCCCCGGTTCTCGGCCGCGCGCTCGATGTGGGCGGCGGCGTTGATGATGGCCAGATGGGTGAAGGCCTGGGGGAAGTTGCCCAGCAGCTCACCGGACTTCGGGTCCAGCTCCTCGGAGAACAGGCCCAGGTCATTGCCATGCGCGGTCAGCCGCTCGAACAGGTCGCGCGCGGGTCCCAGCTGCCGTTGCATGGCGAGATTGTTGACCAGCCAGAACGAGCAGAGCAGGAACGTGCCCTCGCCCTTCCCGAGCCCGTCGTCGCGCCGGTACCGGTAGACGAACCCACTCTCGTCGGTGAGGTCGCGTCGGATGGTCTCCACGGTCCGCCGCACCCTGGGGTCCATGGGCGGCAGGAAGTTGAGCATGGGGATCATCAGGGCGGTGGCGTCGAGGGCATCCTCGTCCAGGGCTTGGCGGAAGCTGCCCAGCTTGTCGCTCCATCCCCTGGTCAGGATCGTGTGGCGGATCTCCTCCCTGGTCCAGATCAGCTCCTGGCGCTTGGGAATGGGGATCTTCAGCTGGTCGGCCAGCATGAGGCCGCGGTCCAGCGCCACCCAGCACTGCAGCTTGCTGTAGAGGAAGTGGCGCTGGCCTCCCCGGACCTCCCAGATCCCGTTGTCCGGCTGGTCCCAACTCTGAGCGACATGCTCGAGCATGTCACGCAACCCCTGCCGAACACCGGGAGCCTCGATCTTGCCGTAGCGCAGGTGCAGGTAGACCGAGTCCATCGTCTCGCCGTAGATGTCCAGCTGCAGCTGATCCGCGGCACCGTTGCCGATGCGAACCGGCTTGGACTTGCGGTAGCCCTCCAGCTGACCAAGCTCCACCTCGGGGAGCTCGGTCCGGCCGTCGATGCCGTACATGGTCTGCCAGTGCCGGGGGTGGTGGTGGTGGACCCGACTCAGCCAGGCCATGAAGGCCGAGCACTCGTCGTCGTAGCCCAGAAGCTGGAGCGCGTAGACCAGGAAGGCGGAGTCGCGCAGCCAGGTGAAGCGGTAGTCCCAGTTGCGGCTGCCGCCGATCCACTCCGGCAGGGAGGTGGTGGGGGCGGCCACTATCGACCCCTCGGGCGCATAGATCAGGAGCTTGAGGGTGAGGGCGCAGCGGAGCACCAGATCCAGGTAGGGGCCGTCGTAGTTGCACCTGCCGATCCACTCCTCCCAGTACTTCTTGGTGTCGCTGAGCATCTGGGCGGCCTCGGCGCCGTGCTCGTAGGTGCGCTCACCGTCGTAGCGCACCACCACCGCCTGGGGCTCTCCCTGCTTGAGGCTCAGGTTCTGGACGAATCCGCGACCGTGCTGCCGCCAGCTCCCCGGCCCGTCGAAGTGCATGTGCAGCTCCCCCTGCTCCAACTCCAGGCAGGATTGGTCGGAGCCGGCGACGGTGGCCTTCGGCGCCACGGTGCCGTACTCCCAGCGCGCGTCCACATGGACCGAGGCCCCGAGGTCCGAGTCCGGAGCCTCCAGCATGCGCACCAGCACGTGGTCGTCCTCCAGGGTCTTTTCGCGTTCGCGCACCACCATGAAGTCGGTGACGCGCAGCCGGCCCCGGGGGCTGCTGAGGGTCGTTTCCAGGATGTTGGTTCCGGGCAGGTAGCGACGGCTGTCGGGGATGAACCCGCCCTCCACCTCGACCCAGAGCGATCCCCCGTCGTCCGCGTCCAGGATCCGGCCGAAGACGGACGGGCTGTCGAAGCGGGGAACGCACATCCAGTCGATCGAGCCGAGGCGCCCCACCAGGGCGGTCGAGTGGAGGTCGCCGATGATGCCGTAGTCCCTGATCGGGAGGTATCTGGGTCTTTCCAACTGTGCCCCTCCGGGAGTGCCACTCGCTTGCGCGGCGGGCGCCGACTCTGCTCCCTCTCAGCCTAAGGGTTGAGTTGCCCGGTGATCACCTGGTCGTCCGCTGCGAGGTTGGCCGCGCTCCCGGACGCGCTGCCAGGGACTCGCACCGCCGCCACCAGATACACGGCCCCTGTGGCAAACACAACGCTCGTGGCGGTGGTGACCAGCCACTGCCAGGGCATGTGGAAGGGGACGCCCAGGGATGCCACCTCTACCGCCAAGGTGACCAGGTCGACCCCCACCGCGAGCACCAGTCCGGTGGCGGCGACCCGCCGACCCCACCGCCTCCGCTTCACCATCAGGACCGCCCCTGCGGTCACCACGAGAGCGAACGCCATGAGGCAGGAGGGGGCCGCAACGAAGTACCAGAGCCAGGGGAAGGGCGTGGCTTGGAGCATCTGGAGCATCTGCAGGAGGGACCAGGGGTGGCCTGGTGGAGCTGGGGTGAGGAAGACCAGCTGGATCGAGGCCACCGCGTTGGCGATGCCGACCAACGACCAGACGATCAGCATGGCCCCCAGAGTCACTTGGTCGATGGCGAAGGGGAGGCGCCGCCGGGGCAGCCCGGTCCGGCGAAAGACGACCGCCCCATCCTCGGGCCGCTCGATCATCGCCATTCCTCCGATCCTGTGGCCTCTCGACCGTGCCGTGGTGGCGGAGCGGGAGGGATTCGAACCCTCGAAGGGGTTGCCCCCTTACGGCATTTCCAGTGCCGCGCCCTCGGCCAACTAGGCGACCGCTCCTGGCTGCAGCAGGATTCTAAGCCGCGGCCCAGTACGGCCGGGGGCTGCGGCCTCCCGTCCGGTCCGCGAGGGATCAAGAGGAGGAGCGGCGGGGAGCGCCGGAGGCGAGTGCGCTCAGGCCTGACCATGGCTCGGATGCTGGGCCGTGTGGGCAGCCGGCGAGGCGCGCGCAGGGCGAGGGCCGGGAATCAGCCGTGGCGCACGGGCTCACAACTTGCACGGCGGCCGGCACCGGCAGGGCTCCCGACCCGCCCAGGGCCGGACTGCACGAAAGCGACCACAGGAGGAGCGGGGGCATGAGTTACCGGTCGGAGACGACCGTCGCCCGACCGGTCAGCCACGATCCGCAGTGGGGGCCGCACCGCTGCCAGCTCCTCTGCTCTGAGACGACGGCGGCAGAGCCAGTTCGATCTCAAGCGTGGGCCACCCGAGCGCGGCCCGCACGTCGGTGGCGGAGAGGGCGGGATTCGAACCCGCGGTGGCTTTAGACCACACCGCTTTTCGAGAGCGGCACCTTAAACCACTCGGACACCTCTCCTGACGCCAGAAGAGTCTAAACCTGCTCGCCAGCCGGTCACGGGTGCGCAGGTGGTCGGGTCCGCGTCGAGCGGCCGCGCCAGAGGTGGTCAGCGGTCCGCGGCCTGACCGCGCAGCTGGAGGAAGAAGCGCCGCAGCATGGCGGCGGAGTCCGCCGCCGCCAGGCCCGGTTCGACCAGGGGATGGTGGTTTCCCAGCGGGCTGCCCAGCACCTCGTAGGCGGATCTGAAGGCTCCCTTGCGGGGATCGTCGGCCCCGTAGACCACGCGCGGGACTCGGGCCAGCAGGATCGCCCCCGCGCACATGGGGCACGGTTCCAGGGTGATGTAGAGGGTGACCCCGTCG
>JAKABA010000177.1 GCA_021802115.1 bacterium
TTACCCCCCTAGAGTAGCAATACTCCGCCCGACCGCAGCCGCAATGGCTTCTAACACCAACTCCGGCACCACTTCGAGCGCTACTTCGAGCGAACGCTCCAGTACAACGGCCTCAGGTGACCTGTTCACGTCGAGTGCCGCAACCCACTCTACGGGGTGGTATCGCGCGAGCATCGATAGCGTGAAGAGGATTGCCCACCAGGTCATCAGGATTGACGGAGGCCGGTCACCAGATGGCAAGTTGGGACGCATCCATCGGAACCCTTCACCACCATACCGCGGAGGCAGCGGGTCGGTCGACGGGTCAGGACGTGGCCACCAGAAGAGGTAGCCCCGCCCTCCAGGGGTGTCCCAAACCTCAAGGCTTGGCTGTGCAGTCGAAGCGTCGGGATAAGGCTCCAGGGCGGCCCTAACTCCTCTCAGGTCATTCGGGAGGTCCCGGAGTACCACCACGCCTGGTACCCGATAGGTCTGAGTTATCTGCTGGAACCCGGAGCTGAACACGTCGACCGGGAACGGTCCTGCCCACACGGGGATCGCTCGCGGCAACTTCTGGTCTATGCCGTCTACATCCACCAGTTCGGGAATCGAGGCCACGAGCGCCCCCAGCTCTATCCGCGGCGGCAGGTGGGCCGAGCCGGTCACTTCCAGCATCTTCTGAAACCACCCACCCTTTTGAGGCTGGACCAAGCATCTCAGGGCGCTCTCACCGAGCACTGGACCTTCTAGCCCGTGGCCCTTGGCCTCTGTCTCGCCCCGGGCAGCCACGATCGCCCGGCCAGTCTGGGCGAGGAAGTAGAACAAAGGAAGAGGGCGCCCAGCGGGTCCCGCCGCACGCGCTGCCAGCCACAGCTCCTCGGCCTGCTGGAGGGCGGCCTGATAGGCAAGGCGCCCTTCCCCGGTCTTGGCGGAACCCGGCGGATTCACGCGAGATGCGCGCAGATGGTACCAGGCTTCCGGGCGCTCGCTCACGGCTCAGGCAGTTCGAGCGCCGGAAGTTTGTGGATGATCGCCGCGCTTTCAACCGAAACCCGGACCACGCGAGCCACCAGATCCACAATGTAGTGCGGGTCGTCAGACCAGTCGTTAGGGTCGTTCGTTATGCCAGAGTCCTGGTCAACCCGGACCCTGTAGCGGTCGAGGAGCCACTCAAGGGCGGTTCGCCCGTTCACCTCGTAGCGGTGCGCCTCCTCGGGGATACCAGACAGTGAAACTGTAGGACTGACTACGATCGTGGATCGGTCGGGCGTGCGGGCACCGCCACCAAAGTGCATCTTCTCCACCCGAAGCTCTCTGGGGTCAGCACTGGCGTCGGGCAGGCCTCGTAGCGGCCAAGGGTCGACGCTTTCGTAGCCAACGTGTAGCTCCGCAAGGCGTCGCCCGGCGTCACGGAACTCGGTGAAGGCGTCGACCATCGGCAGGCGCGGTAGCATCTTTCCGAGCTCAGCGGCAAAGCGGGTCCGGTACTCAGGCGAGTGGAGGACGCCATAGACGTAGTAGAAGACGTCGTCCGCGGTCACCTCGGCGCCAAACCGCGTTCGGTATGCATCGAGGGTCCGGGGCGAGATGGCGTCGTGGCGCTCGTAGCCGCCGTCCGCGCGGAAGGGTGGGTCCCGCTCGGCGACCGCCACGTAGCGGTAGCGGGGGAAGCACTGGACAGCGTTTCCCGCGCCCGCAAGGTGAAGGCATGGGATGGCTTCGGTCATGAGGGCAGAGTACCCGGTGCCCGCACCAACCCCCGAGACAGCGATCACCCGATTCGGGTGCTCCGGCGTGGGGAAGAGCGAAGGCATCTGGAGCACCATCTCGTTCCACTGGCGGTCAAAGTAGAGCCACTCTTTGCAGAACGGCCGGTACATCGACGGGACCGCGTTCGCCGGGTCGAGGTCGGCAGGTTTGTTCAACCGAAGGTCGTGCTTGAGAGCACGCGTCCAACTGATTCGTGTGGGGTCGTTGTCTACAAAGCCATCGACCGCTTCTTGAGTCCGGCGTAGTCCGCCTTGGAGAACTTGTGCACCAAATTGCTCGCGCTGGTCGTTGTAGAAGTCGATAGTGGCCGCCATGGCGGTGAGCAATCTGGACCGAGAGAAGTTATAGGCCCACGCATCGCGGTTGGTGACGACACCGAGCGAGTATGTGTCGAACAAGGGCTCCGGGTCCTTGGACTTCTTGTCACCCAGGGGGGGGAACGCCTCGAAGAGCTCGCTTCGCTGGTTGATCCAGTCGCCGGCTCCGTTCGGAGTGATCTCCTGCCACGGCACGGCCCCCATGCTCCCGAAGCTGGCGAGCCTGGCGAGCTTATCGTCCCCCGAGAGGTAATCACCGATGTCGTGGTAGAGGATCCGGGCCCGGCCACGGTGGTCGGGATCCCTTACGAGGGAAACGATCGCGAGGCCAGTCATGATGCCGAACGGGTTCCCCCCTTCCCGCTTTGCCCGCTCCCCCGAGCGTCCTCTGATCGCACCACGGAGGTTCAGGCAGCGGATCTCGGCGAACTCCTCGACCAAGGTCTTGCGGAGGCCGTCGGCCGAGGTCGAGTCTATCCATCCCCCATTCGCGACGAAGCAGACAAGACCCCGATCCCCCACCCGGTCTGAGGCCCAGCGGAAGGCCCGGACGTAGGAGTCGTAAAGATTGCGCTTAAGCCCGGCGGCAGACCGGGCTGCATAGGTTGCAGTGATGCGCTCGTCGAGGCCGTGGTACATGAGGTTCCTGTTGTTGTCGTTCTGCGAGCCCTGGCCAACCGAGTAGGGCGGGTTCCCAAGAACGACCGTGATGGGGAGGGACTGTTGGCGCCGCGCGCGCTCTGAATTCGGACGCAGGAACTCGGGCATCAGCTCGCCCTCACCCTCCCCCAACTGGAAGGTGTCCGCGAGCACGATTCCGGTGAACGGCTCGTACGCCCCGTCCCCGCGGAGAGCGTAATAGGTCTGCTCGATGTTGACCGCCGCGACGTAGTAGGCCAGGAGGACGATCTCGTTCGCGTGGACGAGACCCCGGTAGCTCCGCTCGAGATCATCCGGATCGAGCATCGCCAGCAGCCGAGCGATGAAGGTACCAGTGCCGGAGAAGGGGTCGAGCACATGGACGCCCTCTGCGCCCAGGTGGGTTCCGAATTCCTGCCCGAGGATCTCGCCGACGCTCCTCAGCATGAAGTCCACGATCTCAACTGGGGTGTAGACGATCCCAAGGCGGTCCGAGGTGAGTGGGAAGGCCTCGCGAAAGAAGATCTCGTAGAGGTCCTTCACCACCTTCTGGCGGCCCTCGAGGCTGCCGATGCCCTCAGCCCTGGTCCTCACGGATCGGTAGAAGTCGGCCAACTCGGCCCGCTCCTTGTCGATCGCCTCTTCCTCGTGAAGAGCCAAGAGAACTGCGGACATCGCCTCCGAGACCGGATTGCGGCGAGTGAACTCTGAGTCGCCGAAGAGTGCCTCGAAGACGGGCAAGGTGATGAGGTGCTGGGCGAGCATCTCGATCGCCTCATCCTCGCGGACCGCGGGATTCAGCGTGGCGCGCAGGCTCTCGAGGTACCGCTCGAAGGTCAGCGCGACCGGGCCGCCGCCCCCGACGGCCGTCTTGATCCTGGTGATATGCGTCTGGGCGATCCTGGCCACGTCCCCCGCCCAGTCCTCCCAGTACCTCCGGGAGCCAACTTTCTGGACCACCCGGGCGTAGACCTTGTCCTCAAGGCCCTGCCACGCGAAGTCCATCTGGCCCTCACCCATCCGGTCGGCTTGCCACTCGCCGCCGCTCCCAACCCCTACCACCTGGATTCGGTCGCTGCGCCGCCGCTGCAGGTCCAGCTTGTTGACCTCGGCGTCGAAGCGGTCTCATGGGCACGTAGGGCCTGCAGGACCTGCCAGACGACCTTGTAGCGCTCGCTGCTGTCGAGCACCTCCTCGGGATCCATCCCCGCCGGCACCGGCACCGGGATGATGACGTAGCCGTACCGCTTCCCTTCGGCTCGGCGCATCACTCGGCCCACCGCCTGGACCACGTCGATCTGGGACTTGCGCGGGTTGGTGAAGATGACGGAGTCGAGCGCGGGCACGTCCACCCCTTCGGACAGGCAGCGCGCGTTGGTCAGGACCCGGCAGGTGCCCTCCGGCGGGTCCTCGCGCAGCCAGGCCAGGGCCTGGTCCCGGACCAGGGCGCCCATCGTCCCGTCGACGTGGCGGGCCTCGCAAGCGACACCCTCCTCACCCTGACTGCGGATCGCCGCGACCACCTCCGGAAGTCCGGCCTTCACCCGCTTCGAGTAGGCGATGGAGGTCGAGAAGGCGACCGCCCGGCGCATCGCGGCGGGGTCGTAGGCAAACTCCTCCTCGGTGCGTCCCCGCTTGGACAGGCCTCGCCAGCACCCGACCAACCTGGCCGCGTCCTGCAGACCGAGGTCCAGGTCCGGGTCGGCCAGAGGTTCATGAGCGACCTCGTTGGCGTAGGCCTCGTCGACCATCAACACGACGACTCGGTAGTCGCTGAGGAGTCCCGCCTCGACCGCTTTGCCGAAGCCGAGGTAGTGGAACTCGGGGCCGTACAGCACTTCGTCGTCCATGGAGCAGAGCAGGATCTCGGACTCGCGAGCCTTGCTCTTGGCCCGGTCGCTGTACAGACGCGGGGTAGCCGTCATGTAGAGGCGACGCCGCGCGCGGAGGCGGTCTCCGTCGTGAACCATCGTGAACCCCGAGTACCCCTCCTCGGCCGCCAGCGCCCCCGTGGTTCTGTGGGCCTCGTCGGCCACCACCAGATCGAAGACCGGCAGCCCGAGCCTCTGGGCCTCGGCCACGCGATCAAGGGACTGGTAGGTGGAGAAGATCACGATGAGCGGGTTCTCCTGACCGGCGGCCTGGGCCGTCGCGACCTGCGTGTTGTCGCAGAGCGTCTGGGGATCCGTAGTGGCCGGTAGTGCCAGGTCGTAGACGTGGATGTCCTCGGAGTCCCGGGTGACCTGGGTGTCGGAGCAGACCGCCAGGCAGTGAAGTGGGCGGGTGGCATCGGCCGACCAGGCCCTCAGGGTCTGGGAGAGGAGCGAGATCGACGGCATGCAGAACAGCACCGTGCCCCCGGCCGGGACCACGCGTTCAGCGATGGCGAGGGCCGTGAACGTCTTCCCCGTGCCACAGGCCATGATGAGCTTGCCCCGGTCCGACGATCCGAAGCCGGAGACCACGTCCTCCACCGCCGCCACCTGATGCGCTCGAGGGCGCTTGACCGTGTGTCTCGGGAGCTGGTCCGGGTGGTCTGGGTCGAAGCGAGACCAGTCGAAGGGGCTTCCCTCAAGCTCCGCAATGCCGATCCGCTGCACAGGGACCACTTGGTCGGCCAGGACCTTCTCGGCGTTCACTCCCCACCGCTCGGTTGTCGAGACGAACAGGCGAGCTGTGAAGGGGCGCCGACTCGACGCAACGAGGAAGGAGTCGATGGCGTCCCGATCGAGGTGCTGGCGGTCCCCATAGAACTTGCATTGAACGGCGCAAACACCGCCGTCCCGTTCCTGAGCCACCAGATCGATCCCAGTGTCGTGCTCGCCCCGCCGACCTGGCCACTCGGACCACATCCAGACCTGGCTGAACCGTTCCCTGAAGAGGGGATCCTCGGTGAGGAAGGCCTTGATGAGGCGCTCGAACACTTGACCCTGCCCCTGGACGGTCGGGACGTGGCGACGAATCTTCTCGAAGAGCCCCCCGGGGCCCGCGAGTGGCTGCTGGTGCTCGGAGCCGCTGTCAGGAGGCAGCCTACTGGATCGATCGACGTGGGGAGCTTGAGCGCCGCCCCCACGGGCTGACGACGTCATCGAGCTGACTCCTAACTACTCAGTGCCGCAGAGCCAATCACGGGCGGCCCGGTTGCCCCTCTGACTCTCTTCCGGCAGCCATCAGATACGGAGGGTAGTGGAGACCCGGTCACGTCCGTCAAGGGGACACCCGGTACGGCGATAGGTTGAGAGCAGCCCGTCGGAGCAGGTGGGCTCGCGAACTCCGGGCGAGGCAGGCCTGGCCCCAGCGGGCGCTTCTGGCAGCCACCCTACCGCGCCCACCGGCGGTCACCATTCCCTAGGGTGTCAGGGGACGGCGTCGAGCCCGATGCTGGTGGCGCCACGTCGTAGGAACGGCCCGAGGGGCCGGAAGGTGCCGCCCCGACCTCGTTGGCTAGCCGGGAGGCTGCACGGGAGCGGGCGGCGAGCCGACCTTGGCCTTGAAGGGGACGGATCTCTGGTGCTGGCCGTCCACGAGAATCTCGAAGACGTAGTCTCCATCGCTCGGTATTGCGACCATCGGAAGGTTCAAAGGCATGTTTATTACGAACTCCTCGCCAACGTCAATGCCCCGCCGCATCTCGGAGGTCACGTTGAATCCTGCACCGATCTCAGCGAGCTTCGTGCCATCCCCGTCGTTCAGCAGCACAGTGATCTTGTGGTCAGCGTCGAATTCAGTTGGATGAACTACGACCCGGAGTGCCAGACCCGCGCCAAGGGGCGCTGGATATGCCAGCCTCCAGATCCGGCTAACTCCGCCACCTAGGACGTGGAGGAGGCCCTCCCGCACCGTGACGTAATCGCAGATGAGCGCGCAGTCGACCTGCACTCTGACCTATGCGGCTGCCGGAGCCCGCTTGCCGGGGATGCCCAAACCCGGATCGAGGCCGCCCAAGCGGTCTTCACCGGGGTAGTCAAGGGCCCATAGCACCGGTGCGAAGGGGGCCGTCCCTTGAAGTGAAGTCGCCGCAGACTGGAACGCAGTTAGGCTTTGGGCAGGGTCGTAAATGGCTACCGGCCGCTCTAGAAAGAATGCCAACCCTTCGTGAACCAGCTGCCGGCACTCTTCGATCGTGCGCCCGTAGGCCATGTAGCCGGGCGCGTCCGGACTCTCGCCCGACCAGCCACCCCCATCCTCCTCGTGAAAGTAGACAGTCACCACTTCGGGGCTAGGAGCGCTCATGATCTTCGCCTCCTACCGTCTTGCCTTAAGTACCGCAAACGCCTGTTCCTCACTGAGACCAACCCTTGAGGTCAGGAACCGTCTCAGCAAGGACCCCGGCAGCTCCTCCCCATCATGCCACGAGAACCCGATATCAGGATACCCATTGGCCGAGGAAAGCTTCCGATGGGAGCCGTTCTGCCTCACCACAGAGTAGGACAACGGCTCGCGAGTCAGTGCGGCGAGAAACTCGCGGCCGCTTCTGGACGGGAACTTCACGCACCTATCACATCACACGCACGTCAGTCTGTGGTCCGCAGCCCCGTCCAAGCAGGCCGGCGGTGTACCGTGAGATCCTACCTTCCCACGCTCTCGGATCGCAGGACACCCGGCGCCCCCTGCTCCGGGCTAGCTCCGAATGGACGCCCTGCCTAAGGATGGGTCAGGCCTCCGAAGCGCTGGCGGCACCGAGCATCCTCCGCACCCACCAACCGGAGAGCGGACCCACGTGAGAGTGCGACTCATGGGATCAGCCCGGCGAGAAACTCCCGCACCCGCCGCCGGTGGCCGAACTGCCGGAGCGCAGCCGCTCGCAGGGCAACCTCGTCGACCGGGCGGAGGATGGGCAGCAGGCGAAATGTCAGCAGCCGCCGGACCCGCCAGGGCAGGAGCGTCGGCCGCCAGGTGGCAGGGCCCGGTATACCGCGCTAGCCGGGTCATGGTCCAGACACCGGAGGGCCGCTCAGCGGCCCTCCGGGCCAAGCCCCAGGAAGCGCGACGACGCGCGGTTGGGGCATGAGCGCGGCTAAAGCCTGCACCACCTCGGTGTGGGCGCCGTCTCGCCGACCTCGGATCGCCGGTCCGACGTGAGCCTAAGGGCTCCTGGGGCCCTAGCCGACGCCGACCTCGACGCGCTTGCTCGCCAGGCGTCCGCCCCGCCGTCCGCCCCATTCCCCGGCGTGCGGCCGGGCGACCCGACGCGGCCCCGGTTTGACTGACTATTTGACTGACTGAGGGTTGGACTGAAGTGGACGCTTCTGGACCGGATTGAACTCAAATGTTGGAGGCGACTCCGGGAATCGAACCCGGGATCGCGGTTTTGCAGACCGCTGCCTTACCACTTGGCTAAGTCGCCCAGACCCGAGTTCATTGTACCCGCCGTGGTACCGCTCGCCCTCGACCGCGGG
>JAKABA010000178.1 GCA_021802115.1 bacterium
GTACTCCGCCCCCGGGAACAGCTCGCAGACCGCCGCCGCCATGAGGTGCGCGGCGCTGTGGCGCAGCACGTCCAGATCGACTTCTGCCATGTGATCTCGCATTCTAGAGGTGGGGCTCCAATCTGGAGATGGACGAGCGGCGGCTATAATCCGAACCCTCCGGCGGGCGCATAGCTCAGGTGGTTAGAGCGCTACCCTGACACGGTAGAGGCCCCAGGTTCGACTCCTGGTGCGCCCACCATCCTCAATATTTCCCTTATTTCAAGCGGGCTTTCGGCCACTTGACACTAACTGCAAGAGATGCTAATCTGACCGAAAAATCGACATGGGTACCGCTCCAGCACAGAGGCTTTGTGGCGAAAGCGCCTGCGGGTGGGGCGGGGCCCGGGAGGCGACCTCGATGCCGACTTTCCAACTGGTGGAGTCCCCAGCACCAACCGCCATCGAGCGCTGCGTCGGTGACTACCTCACCTCCTGCCGTGCCCGGGGCCTGGCCCCGGGTACCATCGTCCAGCTCACCTATTCGCTCCGCAGCGTGTTCCTCCCCTGGACCCTCCGACAGGGCCTCGCGGAGCCAGCCGAACTGACCCCGCGAGTGCTGGAGCGGATGGCGGCGGACCTGCTCACCACCGGGGGACGGCGCGGTCCCCTCGCGCGGCAGACCGTGCGCACCTACCTACGAGCCGTCAATCTGTGCCTCAAGTGGGCCAGGGCGGAGGGGGAACCCGTGCCTGACCGAGCGGCGGCCCCGCTTCCGAGACTGCCTAGGACCCTGCCTCAGGTCCTGACCCGCGACCAGATCGCCGCCATCGAGGCTGCCTGCGCGACCGAGCGGGACCGGCTCATCGTCCGCCTGCTCGCCGACACCGGCATGCGAGTTGGGGAGCTCGTGGGACTGCGGCTCGGGGATCTGCTCCAGCGCAGCCGGGGCTCTTTCCTGCGGCTGCGAGGCAAGGGTGAGCGAGAGCGCCAGGTGCCGGTTATGCCCCAGCTCGCCAGCCGGATCCAGCGCTATGCCAGCCGCACCCGGCCGGCCGACCCGGGGACAGACCGCCTCTTTGTCAGCCTCCGGCGCAGCCCGCGCACCGGAACCTATGAGCCGCTCACGACCTCCGGGATCCAGCAGATCGTTCGCAACGCGGCCGGGCGGGCCGGGATCACCCAGCGGGTGCATCCCCACCTGTTCCGACACTCGTTCGTGACCTGGGCAATCACACGCGGGATGAATCCCATCCAGCTCGCCGAGATCGTCGGCCACTCGTCGACCACGATGATCCAGCAGGTCTACGCGCATCTCTCGCCCAGCGACGCCTACGAAGCCCTCGCGGCAGCTCTCCTCGGAAAGGACCAATGACCGGAGGATCCATGCCCGCCGGGCTGCCACCCCGGCCGGCGACCCTGGGCAACCTCCTCGCGTCCGCCTTCGTGGATTCGGGCGCCTCCCCGGGGTGAGGCTTGGGGCCAGCAGCATTCACTCACGCGGGATGCGGGCTGCCACCCTCGCTCGGGTCTCCACCCGAAAGCGCGCCGCCGTTAGGCCGCCGACCCGGGAGGCCTCCTCGCCACCTATCCCGCAGAGTGTCCGCTTCAACGTGTCTCGGGGCAGTGGCGACCCCGACGGTCACGCGCCCACTGCGCGCCGCCCAGCCTCCTCCCAGCCGTCTGACACGATAAGAACCACGCCGGTCACGACCATGTCGGGGTCTGCTACCGGGCGCTCCAGTGCTCACCCGGACTGAACTCACACCAGATGGTCTGTCGAGCTTCCGCGACGAGGTTGCGTGGCGTCCCGCCTCGGGGCGGCCGCCGCGCCAACCCCACCGTCCGATACGGGTGGGCACGGAGAGCTGAACTGGGGCCGAGCCGAGGGTCGGCGCCTGGCCGGCGCTGTCCCGGCTGGGCGGCACTCCCTTCTGGCTCGGCCCCGCGGGAGAGGGAGCGGTCCAGGCCCACGGCTCGTGCGGCGAGACCGAGGAAGACAAGCGCGAGCTGGAGGTAGTCGAGGTGGGCGTCCCTTCGCCGAGCGCGGTGACGTCCATGAATGGGGTGGGAGTGGAAAGGCCGGATGGCTTCCCGGACCAGGGTGGAGACCAGACCGAGATCCGGGAACGCAAGCGCGTACCACACGATGCGGGAGAAGCTGATCCGCCAGGCCGAGATCGGCTCGCCGACCACGCCGTTCGGGCGAGACGTCAGCCGGCGGCCCCGTCGGTCAGGCGGAATGCCCGTTCGTCGCGCGACGGCGGCGGCGCTTGGCCTCGTACATGGCCCTGTCGGCCCGCCTGAGGAGGTCGGAGCCGGTCTCGTCCCCGGTCCACGTGGCAACTCCGATGGAGGCCGAGATGCCCTCGGGCAGCGAGTCCGCCAGCCGGCGGGCGAGTCGGCGGATGCCGATCTCGTCCGACCCCGGCGCCAGCAGGCCGAACTCGTCGCCGCCGAGGCGGGCCAGGAAGTCCCCCCCGCCGCGGACTGCGGCGCGCCAGGACCGGGAGAGGTCCTGGAGCATGAGATCTCCGGTGTGGTGCCCGCGGGCATCGTTCACCGCTTTGAAGCTGTCGAGGTCGGCCAGCGCGACCGACAGCGCCGTGCCGGCGCGCCGGGACCGTTCCATCTCCTCCTCGAGACGCTCGTCCCAAAGGCGCCGGTTGGCGAGGCCGGTGAGCGGGTCCTCCCGAGCGATCGTGCGGAGGAAGCTGACCAGGCCGAGCACCACCGCGCCGGTGATCACCGCTGTGCCGAAGACCGCCAGCCAGGCGAGGACGGGCGGCTCGGCTGGCCGGAGCCCGAGGCCGAGCACCACCGCGTAGGCGACTCCGGCGGCCGCGACGTGGGCCAGCGCGGCGCGAAGTGGCAGGTAGAGGACGGCGAAGAGCACGACGAGCAGGTAGAGGTTGGCGAGCCCGACGTGCTCCCTGGCGCTCACCAGGGAGACCACGCTCAC
This sequence comes from bacterium, assembly GCA_021802115.1. The sequence continues at coordinate 2,942 of JAKABA010000178.1, forward strand.
GACTAGGGTGCCGAGCCCGACGTCGACCTGCAGGGTCCAGTCAGGAAGGCGTGAACCGATCGCGATGCGCAGGCCGGCGATGACCACTGCGAGGGCGCTCGCGGCGGCCATGACAACCTCCCCGGGCCGCGGCGAGGGGCGCAGGAGGAGGACGAGGGCGATGGCCAGCGCGCCGGTGACCTCCAGGGCCGCTGCAACCTGACTCCGGTGGGAGAAGAAGGACCTGGCCGCGGCGGCCACAGCGGTGTTGAGCGAAGCGGAGGCCCGCCGATCTGGCTGGGAAGCCACAGGATGGACGGGCGTCTCAGCGCTGATGGTTCAGCCCTCTCGCCGCTGCACCGCTCACGAGGTCTGGGCCACGACAGGGCGGTACCGTGCCGGGGACCAGGGGCGACCCTCCAGACCTGGTATCCACGTGGGCGTCGCCTGGCCCCAGCAGCCGTCCGTCCGCAGGCCGGCGGCTGGCCGAGCAGCAACCGTACCGATCGACCGCACGAGCCGCCCTCCCACTACGCGGGCCCGGCAGCGGCGGCCAGCAGCCGGGCCACCGTCAGGGTCTCGGCGATCGGGACCGCCAGCGCCTCCAGCTGTCGCAGCAGCAACCGGTCGAAGGCCTGCGGGCTGGGCCGATGGGCAACCAGAACTCCCTGGGGCCCCTGGCTGGAGACCAGAGGCACGAAGGCCATGGCGCGGTGGCCCGCCCCCCTGATCCCCGAGTAGCGGGAGTCCGCCTCAGCGTCGGCGAGGGAGATGGTCTTCTGGGCGCTCAGCGCGGCCCACATCAGGCCCTCGCCCTGAGCCCGTCTCTCTCCCGCCCCCATCACCGCCGGGTCGCCGCGAGCGGCCACGACCTGAAGCGTCGTTTCGCTCTGATCGAGGACGCTCAGCTCTCCGCCGGGGAGACCGAGCTCCGCCTCCAGCAGCTCCAGGATTCGCTCCGTCAGCAGCGGCAGGTCGGTCACCGTGCGAAGCTCCTGACCAAGCCGGGCATACAGCCGCCACGCCGCCGTCTGCACCGTGCTGTGCTGCTCCGCCAGGGTGAACGGCCGCGAGGTCCTGCCGGTGGTCCGAAGAGGGCTCTCGCGATCCGCGGGGAAGACGCGCAGCGCCGCTGCCACGACCTCGGGATCGAAGTGCGTGCCCGCACCGCGGCGCAGCTCCTCCAGGGCCTCGGCCATGGTGCGAGCGGCGCGGTAAGGGCGGTCGGTGGTGATGGCATCCAGAGCATCAGCCACCGCCACGATCCGCGCCTCAAGGGGGATGGCGCTGCCCGCCAAGCGGTCCGGGTAGCCGCCTCCGTCCCAGCGCTCGTGGTGGTGGCGGATGACCGAGCTGAGCGGGGCCAGCACGTGGACGCCCGCGACGAGCTCCGCTCCGATATGGGAGTGAGACATCATGATGACCCGCTCGTCGTCCGTCAGCGACCCCGGCTTTTGCAGAATGCTCTCCGGCACCCCGAGCTTGCCGATGTCGTGGAGCAGCGCCCCGTGGTCCACGGTCCCCAGGTCTAGGCCGGGCGCCGCAAGTTCGGCCGCGATCTGGCGAGCGTACGCGCTGACCCGGTGGGAGTGCTCCTCGCTTGCGTGCTCGTGGGCGTCGCTGATGTCGACCAGCATCGAGACCAGTGACTCGTGGGTGTCCCGCTCCTCGCGGATCAGCCGGTGCAGCTGGATCACCGCCGCCACGTGGGCCGCGACCACCTCGCCCATCTCCTGGTCATCGACTGTGAATTCCGGGGCGCCCTCCTTGCCGGTCAGGTAGAAGGCCCCCCGCCAGTCCCCCAGGTGCGGGATGGGCACACCGAGGAAGTTGGTGACCGGCGGGTGCCGCGGCGGCAGGGTGGTGGCCAGCGGGTGGTGGGCCACCGTCCGGAGCCGCAGTGCGACGGTGGAACGAGCCACGTGGCCGAGGAGGCCCCGCCCCTTGGGGCCCGGGCCGAGGGTGGCGTGAAGCTCTGGGGCCATGCCAGCAGGCACGAACTCCACCGGGTTCCCGGCAGCGTCCCAGATCGCCACGGCCCCATACCGTGCCTCCACCAGCTCCCGGCTGAGCTCAACGGCGGTTGTGAGGATCGCGGCCAAGTCCCCCCCGAGGGTGAGGCCGAGCAGGCCCTCCTGGAGACGGACGAGGTTTTGGGTCCTGCGACTCGCGGCCCGGAGGCGTCGGTCCCCAACAATGGCGAGCGCGGCATGGTAGAGGAGCGGCTCGACAATCTTCAGCCTGCTGTCCAGCTCGGCCGGTGGGGTGGCGAACCCCAGGTCAACCTGCCCCACCGGCGACCCCGCGAAGAGCAGGGGCAGAGACCGATGCGCGGCGAGATGGTTCGACGGCTCGCCGGGTCGACGATCGGCGCCCGGCCCTGACCCCTTGGGAGGATCGTCAACCGATGCCGTCGCTGCGCGCCCGAACGGAAGCCCGTGCGACCACTGGACCTCGGTCCCTCCGCCCGGCTCCGAACGGCTGAGGATCGCCACCGTGGTGGCGCCGCTGATCGCCGCCACCTTGGACCCGACCAGCGCCAGGCTGGCGCGCAGGTCCAGCTGCCGGTCGGCGCGGCGCGCGGTGTCTGCAATCTCGTCGGCGAAGTCGCGCAACTGACGGCGGGTGCGCTCATCCGCCTGCCTCACCAGTGCAGCCAGGGCCGTGACCGCGAAGAGGGAGAAAACCAGCATCGCAGAGTCCCGCGGCGACCGCGGTGCCGAGGCGGGCGAGAGCGCGCTCACCGCCAGGAAGGCCGCCGCCGCGCCCGCCGCCGCGGCGAGCGCGGTGCGAGTGCGCAAGACCAGGGAGCACACCACCAGCGGCAAGAGGTAGAGATAGGCCACTGGGCTCTGGGCGCCGCCGGTGAGTGGGATCATCGCTGTGATGGCCGCCAGATCCAGGCCGATCAGCGCACCCCACCGACTGCCGGCCATGCCAGCCCGGGCTGGGAGCCGTCTCAGGACCAGGTAAGCGAGGAGGTAGCCTGCACAGGCGACTGCGACCACCGGGAGCTCTGAGTTCAGGTGGGGCGCGATGGCAGTGAAGAGCAGCAGACCGGCCACACTGGCGACCCGGACGGGCCATAGGCGCTGATCCAGCCAGTCCGCCGGGGCGCCAGAAGCAGCTGCCAGGGTGGCATGCAGCAGCCCACCGGGTGGTCCGGGAAGGGCTGATGATGGTGCCCCCGCCCCCTCACGCGGAGCCCGGGGAGCCATGGCTTTGGATGGTAGGCGTGCGTTCGCCCAGGCGGTGTGACGGATGCGCCACGAGATACGACTACCGTGGTGGCGGCGGGGTTCCCAGAGTGGGAGAGTCCCGGTGCGTACCGTGGCGACACCGCCGGGGCCTCTGCCTGACCGCGCACCGTGATCAGCGTCTCTGGGCGGATTCCGTTCTCTACCCCTGCTCATCCCCACTTACGCGAGGCGGGCGGGGAGGAGCTCGTCAATACCAGCCAGTGGAGGAGACACCGACAGGGCAAGAGCAATCTTCCTCAGGGTCTCCGCGCTGATCGGCCGTCCCGACATCGCCGTCGTGATGGTAGGGGCACTGACCCCGGCCGCCCGGGCGAGGTCCGCATGGCTCCATCCCCTCCGGGCGGTCTCAAATCTCAGCCTGTCGGGCGCCAGGACCACGCTCACGACTGATGCCTGGGACGGCATGACCCAGCGGACTCAAGCCCCTGATCGTTAGGCGCTACGTCCTCCCATAACCCCCCAACTTCGAGCGTCTCCGATGGCGTCGCTCGCCCCGGGACGACGTCGACCCGCTGCCGGCGCTTGCGAGCCACGATGTCGCCGAAGGCCTCGCCCTTCCGCTCGAGGTAGCTGGGGATCCCTGGCACCGTCCGGGCCAGAGCCGCTCCGAGTCCCGGTGCCGCGCCCAGAGCGGCCAGGCTGGAGGCGTAGCCCACCAGCCCCCGGATGATCCGCAGCTCATCGGCCGACCGGACCAAGTCCCGCACCAGTGGTGTGGTGGGCGAGCCTATCTCGGCCTCGCGGATCACAGCCCACTCGGGAGCCTCCGGCCACCGGGCGCGATTGGAGTCTGGAGATGGCGCCCGCAGCGACAGCCACTGGGTTCCGTAGCGCCACAGCTCCTGGCGGGCGCTGAGCGCCTCCTCAGGAGTCGAGCATCCCAGCGAGACCAGGGAGCGGCGGCGGAACTGGAACTCGACCCGCCACACGGGCTGGTCCTGGTCCCAGCCCAGCCACAGCGCCTTGGGCCACTCCGAGCCGCGGACGCTGAGTTCGAGGGTCTTGTCGTAGCAGCGGGCCATCAGGTCGCCGCCGCCGAAGACGAAGCCGCTCGCCTTGCGGCCCCTCAGGTGGGCCTGCTCGTAGATCGGCACAGAGTACGTTCGCCGCCGGACGGCACGGCAATGGAACTTGTCGAAGTCCTCCACGGCCGGCAACCAGCCCTGAGTGTCGCAGTACAGGTCGAGACGGGAGATCCCGAGCAGGGGCTCCGCTCGCATCACGTTCGCGGCCAGCCACTCCGAGATCTCGGCCACGGCCTGGTCCGCCCCGCGGGAGTGGAGGTAGGCCGAGTGGGCCTGGATGAAGACCGGCGGGAATGGGGACGGCGCCCCGATCGCCACCTCGATGTTGGGGGAGCCGGCCCAGAACGGGTAGCTCCGCCAGCCGTGGGGCCGAAGGGCCACCGAGAGGGACTGCTCCCCCCAGGTGACGACCTGAGCCTCCTTGGAGTGCTGCGCCTCCGCCTTGAGCGCCTCGAGGAAGACCAGCAGCCCGTCCTGCAGCTCCCCCCGGACCGAGCAGTGGAGCGTGTCCACCCCCGCGCTCAGGATCCTGAGCTCTGCCATCACGAGGGATCCGAGAGCTCGTCTGAAGTGGGGCATGTATTTTCCCACCACTGTGTGACAGGCACTCGTGGTGGGAGGAGCCCCCTTCCCGACCACCTGGCCAGCAGCAGCTCCCGGCTCTCCTCCAGGGAGCAGTCCACCGCCTGGAACTCCTCTGTGGAGTCCTCCTGCCAGATGGCCCGGCCGGGATGGGGCGGGAGCAGGGCGGCCCGGTCGCTGTCCAGCAGGATGTAGCTGTTCACGGCGGCTCGGACCCGGAAGGCCACGGTGCCGGCGAGGTTGGCCTTCAGCTGCCCCGGCACCGCCTCGGCGTCCG
>JAKABA010000179.1 GCA_021802115.1 bacterium
CCGGCGAGCCCTCGGCGCCTGGGCGGGGGTGATCGCTCGCTCCAACTGCTCGGCGCACTCGCCCATCCGACGAGCGGACTCATGAAGCAAGCGGAGCACCTGATCCGCGACCATCCCTTCCAGACCGGGGCCGTCGGCGCGGCGGCGCAGCTCTGAGGCCGCCCGGCTCGCCAGCGCCGCCAGATCGATTCGATACGAAGGCGCGGTCCGGCGGGTGCGGATCGGGTCCGGCATCAGCGCCAACGCTCCGAAGATCGACCCCGCGCGCGCTGCCACAGGGGCTCCAACGCCGCTCCTGCCAGAAGCAGGAGGACGGCTCCCCCCATGGCCTCGGCGACCAGGGTGAACCCGAAGCTCCCCAGCACGACGGCCGCGATCACGAGGAGCGGGATCAGGGCCATCGCCAGGCGACCAGCCCAGCGTCCCGCCCAAGACCCGATCTCCAGCCTGGGCCGCGGCTCGCCCTGCTCTCGAGGCAGGCGCTCTTCCCAAAGAGACACCCACCATCCTGGTTGGGTCGATGAGCCCGGATCAGGAGACTGCTGATCGGGCCCGCGCCGCGGGTCGGAGCCTTGAGGCATGGGGTGCCCTGATTGTGCCGGGGACCGCTCTGGGGGCGGCTACGCTGATGCCTAGGATAGCACCAGGTGACCGTGTCCTCTAGCCCTCGTCGGCCCGCCCCGGCCGTGCCCGCGCAGCCCTCCCTGAGGCTCCTTCACGAGCACATCCTGGGGTGCCGCAGCTGCTGTCGGGAGGGGCTGCTTGCGGCGTGCGCGCCCGTTCTCTGTGCGCCGTCCGCGTCCCGGATGATGCTGGTGGGACAGGCCCCGGGGCGGCTCGAGGTGACGACCAGGCGCCCATTCAGCGGCCGGGCCGGGAGGGAACTGTTCCGCTGGTTGAAGGCGGCCGGTTTGGGCACCGAGGAGGAGGCCAGGGCCGCCGTCTACCTGACCTCCATCACCAAGTGCTTCCCCGGCGCGGCGAGCTCGGGTAGCGGGGACCGCCGGCCCAGCTCGCGGGAGATCGAACTATGCCGGCCCCACCTGGAGGCGCAGCTTTCCCTGCTCGCACCGTGGCTGGTGATCGCGGTGGGACAGCTGGCGATCAGCCGCTTCCTGGGACGGCGCAGCATGGACGAGGTGGTCGGCAGGGTGTACCTGCGCACGGGGAGCGAGCACCTCGTGGGTGCTCCGGTTCCCGCCGACGCACTCCCGTTGCTGCTGCCACTTCCCCATCCCTCGGGAGCCAGCCGCTGGCTGAACCAGCCGCAGCACCGTGACCAGCTGGCGCGGGCGCTCGCCCAGCTGGGCCGCCTCCGCGAGGCGCCCCCGGGGCTCTCGGCGCCCATCTGAGTTTGCGTATAATCGCGGCAAATCTTGGGTGGAAAGCAGCATGCGCGCGGCGTCGGCTCGCAGCCCCGGGGTCGCTCGGCTGTGCCTGAGCCCAGGGGATCGAGCGAGGGGGAGGTGAGCACCGCTCCCAAGGTCGGCGCGACGCGATCCGCGGACGACATCCTCGAGCTCATCTTCACGCCCACTCCGCGGGCCAGCCCGGCCGAGCAGGCGGAGCGCACCCTGCGGCGGCCCAAGCCGCTGGTCTACGTCGCCATGAGCAACCGAAACTTCTTCTGGCGCCAGCAGCTCACCAAGTACGTCCTCGATGAGGGCAGGGTGCCGGTCACTCCCTTCATGCTCTTCGACTACTACCTGCTGCACACCGTGCCCAAGGACCTGGTCCGGGAGGCGATGAACAACCTGATCGCCCGGTGTGAGGAGATGTGGGTCTTCGGAGACATGTCGCTGGGGCTCAAGGTCCAGGTGGGGATCGCCAAGCGGATGCGCAAGACGGTGCGCTACTTCGACATCAGCGAGCTCCCGTACCAGATCAACTCGGTGCCCGAGTCGATGGTCTCCGAGGAGCGCTGACCGCGCCGGGCCGCCCGCCCCAACGGCACCGGCCAGGGTGCTGCGGCGATGCCGGTCCGACCAGGCGAGCTCGGGGTGGGCTGGCTCGGTGAGCGGGTTCACGGTGGTGGAGCGGCTGCCGAGGCCCGGCCCCGCGGCTGCGGTCTATGAGTCTGGCTGGCAATCATGGAGTCCCGCGGGGCTGTACCACCTTGACCAGGCACCGCCCCGCCCGCGCTCGCCTCGGGCGGCGTCCATGTCGTACCGGCCCGAGGTCAGCCCCGATCCGGGGTGCTTCCAGGGCGAGGGCCTGCTGCTGCTGCACCTTCCCGAGGAGCAACGCTGCCGGATCTGGTCGAGCCCGGTCGGGAGCCTGGAGGTCCCCACGATCCGCCTTCGCCGCGGCCGGCGCCTGCTGCAGGTCGAGGCGGACGGGCCCGTGGTGTCGGACACGGTGGACGGACCTGCAGCTCCAGCCCTGGCTGCACACTTCGCCAGGCTCGGCCTCCAGCGGAGGGCACGGCTCGCGTCGTCCACGTTCCCGGGGGTCTGGTGTTCGTGGGGGTTCCATCGTCAGCGGGTCACGGCCGCCGACGTCGATGCTGCGGTGGAGCAGGTCGAGCGCTGGGAGCTCCCGATCGATGTCTTCCTGGTCGATGACGGCTGGCAGCGCGGGATCGGGGACTGGCGTGCCCAGCGGCCGGGATTCGGGGACCTGGCCGCATTGGCGAAGCGCCTCCAAGCTCGGGGGCGGAGGCTCGGGCTGTGGTTGGCACCATTTCTGGTGGGGGACCGCAGCGCCCTGGCCGCGGCGCATCCTGACTGGGTGGTGGATGGGCCACCACATCCCCGGTGTTGGGGTCAGGGAGTCTCCGCTCTCGACCTCGGCAATCGGGAGGCCGCCCAGCACCTCCAGGACCAGCTCCAGGCACTCTGCGAGTTGGGCTGCTCCTATTTCAAGCTCGACTTCCTCTATGCGGGCGCCTGGCCGGGGCGAAGGGCCCACGGGTTGAGCCCACTGGAGGGATATCGGCATGGGCTGGAGCGGGTGCGGGCCGCGGTCGGCCCCGAGGCGATCCTGGTCGGATGCGGCGCGCCCCTCCTCCCCAGTGTCGGGCTGGTTGACGCGATGCGGGTCAGCCCCGACATCGCCCTGCACCTACACCCGGCGAAGGGCGATCTCAGTCAGCCGTCGCTGGAGTCGGCCCTCCACACCGGCCGTGCCCGGGCAGGGATGCACCAGCGACTCTGGGTCAACGATCCGGACATGCTCCTGGCGCGTCGCCGCATGCCGAGCCGGGACCTCTGGGCCGAGCATGTTGCCGCCACTGGAGGGGTGGTGGCGTCGGGGGACCGGCTCTCCGATCTCGACCGCCATGGCCTCGCGCTGCTGCGTGAGGCGCTGGGGCGCCGCCGCTGCACCCCGGTCACCTGGGAGCCCATCTGCGACATCGCCCAGGGCCAGCTGCGATGAAGGGCGCGCCGCACTTGTGCCGCGGGCATTCGGCTTGCGACACTGCGCCGGTTAACTCTCAGTTCCGGCTCAAGTGGGGGGCGCCGTCTTGATGCACACTGGAATGTCATGAGGCGCAAGCTCACCTGGCTGGTAGCCACCCTCAACCACCCCCGCGCGCGAGCCGTGGTCGGTGCCCTGGTGGCGGCGGTCCTGTTGGCGCTGGTGCTGACGAAGGTCTCGATCGCGCGGGTCGAGGCCGCCCTCGCCCATGTCTCGGTGCCACTGCTGGTGCTGGCGGCCCTGCTCGCCGTTGCCTACGTGGCGATGCGGGCCTGGCGCTACCACCTGTTGCTGGGGCGCGGCTCGTGGGTCGCGACCATGGGGGTGACCGCCGCCAGTTGGGGTGCCGGGCAGGTGCTGCCCGGTCCCGGCTCCGATGCCGCCTTCATCTGGTTCGCCAAGTCCGATCTGGACGCCTCCGTGACCCGCGGCACCGGGGCGGCCTTGGTGGCCCGGCTTTTGGATCTGGCCAGCCTGGCCATGATCCTGCTGGTCTCGGCGGATCTGGCGGGGGTGCGCCTGGCCCGCCCGCTGCGAATCACCGCCGTGGCCCTAGCCATCGGTTTGGTGGTCCTGCTGCTGCTCTTCTTTGTGCGCCCGACCCGGAGGTGGTTGCTGGCCCGGGCGGAGCGGCTGCCGGTGGTGGGCTCGTTCGCCGTCCGCGCCGAGGTGGCGCTGGCTGATCTCAGCAGCTCCCGCGTCGTCGCTGGCCTGGTGGTGTCCACGGTCCTGGCCAGAGTTCTCGCGGCGCTGGAATACCTCTGCTTCTTCTGGGCCCTGGGAGCTCATCTCAGCTTCTGGCAGGTGTGGCTGGCGCTGGCGGTGCGGACGCTGCTGTTCGCCCTGCCGGTCCAGGGGCTTGGCGGCCTCGGGACATCCCAGGTCTGGTGGGCCGGCGGATTGGCCCTGGCCGGGTTGCCCCTCACCGCGGCTCTGACCCTGGGCCTTGAGGTCCAGGTCCTCGATCTGGTGGTGGCCCTCCCGGAGGGGTTCCTTGGGTGGCTGGCGCTGCGGGTCCGCCGCCAGGTGAGCACGGGCGGTCCGCATCCGGTGCCGGTGGCCGAGTCCATTACTTCACTCTCGCCCCCGGCCCCCGCCACCGCGCCGCCTCGGGAGCTGACGGGGTCGCGCGGCCCCCGTTCGCGGGGCTGAGCCACTCCGCTTGCCGGCCGGGCCAAGGTGAGGTCCGCGGTGTCGCCGCCGGTGTCGGCCCGCGGCACTCAGGGGGCCAGCAGCGCGTGCATCACCCCGAGAAGTTTGCGGTGGGAGGGAACGACGGCCCGGCAGGGCCGGCGGCGGCCGCGGCCCTCGCGTTCTATCTGCCGCAGAATCTGCCGATACATGAGGCCCGCGGCCTTGACCGGTCTGCCGCCGCGCCGGAGCATGGCTGTGCCCGGCAGGGCCTGCTCGTACCAGTGGTCGGCGATGGCGATCTCCACCCGGAGGAGCAGGGTCCGGTCGTCGTGCCTGAGGTCGCTGACCCCGGCGAGGGCAAGGGTCTGGCGGGGCAGGTAGCAACGTCCCCGGCCCAGGTCCTCGTCGATGTCACGGAGGATGTTGGTGCGCTGCATGGCGATCCCCAAGGCGCGGGCGGCCTGGTCGGCGGCGGGGTCCACCACCCCCAGGATCGACGCCATCAGCCGACCCACGGTTCCGGCCACCTGGTAGGCGTAGAGGTTGAGATCCGCCTCGGTCTCCACCGCGAACGGGTGCATGTCCCGGAGCTGGCCGCGGCAGAAGTCGGTCACCGCGTCTCGGGGGAGCCCCGGGTAGCGACCGACGAGGTGCTCCAGGATCTCGGTCTCCTGACTCGTCACCAGCCCTCTCTCGCTCCAATCCATCGCACCCAGCAGGCGGTTCTCGGCGTCCACCGCGCCGAAGTCCACCAGGTCGTCGAGCTGCCGGCACACCAGGTAGAGCAGGTACACGTCGGGGCGCACCCCGGCGGGCAGCAGCCGGGTGGCGAGAGCGAAGGTTCGGGCCACCCGGTTGGTGGTGGCGATCGCCTCGTCAAGGTAGGTCTGGATGGCCGGGGACGTGCTCAGCGCCACCTGGCCACCTCCTCCTCGAGGAGCAGCCCGCTGGTGAGAGCTGCCCCCATCAGCACTCCCGGGATCCCGGCGCCGGGGTGGGTGCCCGCGCCCACGTGATACAGCCCGCGAACTCGGCGGTCCCGATTGGGCTGCCTGAAGTAGGCGGACTGGAGCAGGGTCGGCTCCGGGCCGAAGGCGTTGCCCAGGTGCGCGCGCAGGCGGCTCTGGAAGTCCACGGGGCTCCAGCTCCGCTCCAGCACCAGCGACGAGCTGAGGCCGGAGAGGCCCAATCCCTGGTCTGACTCCATGGCCTCCAAGACCTGGCGCCGCACCTGGGTCTCGGCCCGGCTCCAGTCGAGGCCGGACTTCAGATTGGGCACTGGAAGAAGCACGCTGAGGGAGTCTCCTCCGGGCGGGGCCATCGCAGGCTCGGAGCGTGCGGGGGCGTGAAGGTACAGGCTGGGAGACCGCCCGAACCGGCCCAGCTTCGTGACATCGCGAATGAAGCCTGGGTAGTCGTCGCCCACCAGCAGGGTGTGGTGGGCGAGTTGGGGGAAGGCTCGGCTGGTTCCCAGATACAGCAGAAAGCAGCTCATGGTCGGTTCCGGACCGGAGTCGGCGCTCTCCCCCAAGAGCCGGCGGGTCTCCACCACGTCGGCGTTGCTGACCACGTAGTCGGCGGGGTGGACCACCCCGCCGCTGGTCCTCACCCCGCTCACGCGGTCATCCCGCTGCAGGATCTCCACGACCGGGTCGCCGAACTCGAGGGTGGCGCCCGATCCCAGCAGGCGGACCAGAGCCTGCACCAGGGAATAGACACCCCCCTGCGCGTACCACACCCCCGAGTCGATCTGCAAGTACGCGAGGGCAGCGTAGACGGCCGGCACCCGATAGGGGTCACCGCCGATGAAGAGGGGATGAAACGAGAATGCCTGGCGAACATGGGGCTCCTCGAAGTAGGTCTCCACGAAGTGCTCCACCGACCTGATCGCGCCCAATCTGGCCATCGTCGGCACCAGGCGCAGGAAGTCATGGACCCTCAGGAAGGGACGGGTGCCCGCTCCCAGGATCGCCTGCTCGTAGATCCGCCGGCTGTGGGCCAGGAAGGCCGGGTAGCGGCGGGCATCGCGAACGCTGAACCGCCCGATCTGATCGGTCATGCTCGCGAAATCGGCGGAGAAGTCGAAGTGTTCCGCCCGGGCTCGCCAGTGAATGCGGTAGAAGGGCTCGAGCCGCTGCAGGCGAAGCTGGTCCGCGGTGCTGGTGCCGGCCAAATCGAAAAGCTCATCCAGCAGCTGCGGCATGGTGATGAGCGATGGGCCGGTGTCGAAGGTGTGCCCGTGTTCGCGGATCTGGCCGGCCCGTCCGCCCGCGGTAGCAGCCGCCTCCACCACGGTCACCTCCGCTCCCGCCGCCAGCAGCCGCAGCGCGCACGCCAGCCCACCCAGGCCGCTCCCGATCACCACCACCCTGGGCGCGCGCCTTCCGCTGCGCCTCTGCGCCGTGGGCTCCGCGAGCTGAGTGGTCACGAGGTGGTTGCCCCCGCGGCTTCCCGCAGCCTGGAGGAACCTCCCCGGACCGGCACTCGTCCGCGGAGACCGTCGCCGACTGACTCCAGCTGAAACGCCAGGGTCAGCACCCAGGTGACCGGGTGCCAGCAGATGCTGGAGAGTGGCTGGCGATCCCACCGCGCCCCCAGCAACCGCAGGCAGATGAGCGAGACGAGGGCGACCAAGGAGGCTGCGAGGGCGGCGCTGTCGCGGTAGAGCACGGCGAGGACCGGCAGGACCAGGGGAAGCAGCTGGGTGCAGATGACCGCTGCCGCCCCAGCCAGCGCCACCGCCAGGGAGTTGCCGACGCTGGGGTAATGGCTGCGGCGCCAGAAGCGGCGCACGTCCGCGGTGGAGGTGCCTCCTGCCACCTGCACCAGCTCGGTCCCATTGAGCACCAAGACCGGTCCCGCGGTGCTCGCGACCGCCCGGGCCAGAGCCCGGGCCGGCTGCTCCGACCCGGCGATGGCCTGATGGCGACCGCTCATCCGGTAGGCGGAGCGCGTCACCACCAGGCAGGGCTCGAACGCCAGGGAAAGTCCGGCCCACCGCCCGCGCGCCCAGGTCTGGGCAAAGATGGGCGTCCAGCAGTGCCGGATCAGCGCGACCGCGGGCAGGAGCGCCCGCTGCGCGGTGCTGGCCATAGCCTGTCCCGGGAGCAGGGAGACCATCGCCGCCTGCCTTGTTCGCAGCGAGCTCACCGCCTCGGCCATGGCCTGCGGAGCGAGAGTGGCTGGCGCCCCGACGAAGGCCAACAGCTCGCCCGTAGCCCGCTGGGCACCACGGTCCGCTGCCCAGCATCGGTCGGTCCACCCCTCCGGAGTGGAGCCGGCCACGACCAGCACCCCGTCCGGTCCCAGAACCGAGGCCGCCTCCTCACGGCAGCCAGCGGTGGCCGCGGCGGTAACCACGATGAGCTCCAGCCTTCCGGGGTAGGCCTGTCGCAGCAGGGAGGCACAGCAGCGGCCGACATCACCCGGAGGGCCGTCGGCGGTCATGATCACGCTGACTGCGGGCAGGGGCCC
>JAKABA010000180.1 GCA_021802115.1 bacterium
GCGATGGCTCAGATCCCTGAACTTCCTCCGGCTCGCCCTCGCCGAGCGTTTGGGCATCGAGGAGGACGGTTGGGAGGAGCAGTACAGCCCCCGTGAGCACCGCCGCCCACCGCTGGCCACCCTGCACCTGCTGAGTTGGGTTCAGGAGGAGCTGGTCGAGGCTCTGGCGGGCGGCTGAACCGGGTCGCAGTTCCGGCCCGGACGGCTGCTGCCGGTGGCCGCCTCCTCCGTTCCCGAGCGGAGTGCGACCTTAGGCTCAAGCCTCGACCGCGGGAACTCGACTTGCCAGGCCGACGGTCGCTCACGGCCCCTGGCTGCGTCGACTCGGAACTCAGCACGGGTGGACCAGGGCGGTGGGGCCGCCCGCATTTGCCGGTGCCCGGCGCACCATGGCCAATCGCGCGGTCGGCTCAGCGCCTCCGGCCCGCCCAGATTTCGGCCATCCAGGCCTCGACCTGGTCCGGATGCGACGGCAGGCCCGCGCTCAGGACCCGGCAGCCATCCTGCGTGACGACCACGTCGTCCTCGATCCGTACCCCAATTCCGCGCAGCTCGGGAGGGACCGTGCCATCGTGGGGCTGGAAGTAGAGTCCGGGCTCCACGGTTAGGACCATGCCGGGCTGGAGCCGTCCCTCCAGGTAGTTCTCCTGGCGGGAGTGGGCGCAGTCGTGCACGTCCAGGCCCAGCATGTGGCTGACCCCGTGGAGGGTGTAGCGCTGGTGCAGCTGGCTGTCACCCCGCAGCGACTCCTCGGCGGACACCGGCAGGATGCCCATCTCCTCGAGCCCTCTGGCCAGAACGGCCTGGGCGGCCCGGTTGGGGGCCAGGAAATCCTCTCCCGGGCGAACCGCCGCGAAGCCGGCCTGCTGGGCGCGCCAGACCAGTTCGTAGACCCGGCGCTGGGGGGCGTTGAAGTGGCCGTTGATGGGCAGGGTGCGGGTGACGTCGGCGGTGTAGTAGCGGTTGCTCTCCACTCCCGCATCCAGGAGCAGCAGGTCTCCCGGACGGACCTGCCCGGTGTTGTGGCTCCAGTGCAGGATCGTGGCGTGGCTTCCGGCGGCGGCGATGGTCATGTAGCCGGTGTCGTTGCCCTGGCTGCGGGCGCGCCGGAAGAAGGCTACCTCGACGTCGCGCTCGGTCTGGGCCTCGGGCAGGGCGCTGACCACATCCTCAAAGGCGAGGAGAGTCAGGTCGACGGCCTCTTGGAGGAGGTCCACCTCCAGTTCGTCCTTGATCAAGCGCATCTCTGACAGATGGATCTGGAGCTCCTGGTCTGGGCCGGCTACGTCCTGGGCCAGCGAGTCGACTCGGGGGTCGACGCCGCGCAGCACCACTCCCCGGTCGTGAGCGTGGAGTGTGCTCTTGAGCTCGGCGACAGGGGACGCCTCGACTCCGAAGCGGGTCGAGGTGGCGGCCAGGCCACGCCTGGGGCCAACCCAGAAGACACCCTTGACCCGGTCGGTGAAGAACTCGGAGCGGCTGAAGTCGGCCTCAGGCTCCGCGTACAGTCGGGCCACGTGCCCGCCACCGGGAAGCGGCTCCAGCACGAGAACCTCATCCGGCTCTCCCTCTCCGACCAGATAAAGGAAGTCGGTGGACGGACGGAACCGATACTCGGTGTCATTGGCCCGGGTCTGTCCCACTCCGCTGGGCACCACCACCAGCATTCCCGGGAATCGCTTCGAGACCGCCTGCCGGCGCGCCTGGTAGAGGTCCACCCCTGAAATGGGTGACACCATTGGTCGTTCGGGCTCCTCCCAGCCGGTGGTCATGAACTCAAGCAGTGCGGCGGGGGGGATGCGATCGTGCTTGGCGCGCGCCTTGGGGTTGCCTGGGTCACCAGCCGCCGAGGTACTTTCTTCGATCATGCAGGGATCGTAGCGCAAGCGGGGTCGACTTCAGGGGAAGGTCATCGGGGCCACGACTCCGCGGTCTCGGGCTCGACTCTGGCTGCCTCCTGCCCACGGTGCCGCCGGTAGTGCTCGATGTCCAGGAGCTCACCCAGGCGCCTCCGGGCGGCTGCCGACAGCTGCCTAGCGCGCAGCGCCGTGAGGTCTTCCTGGGCGTCGCGCTTCCTCAAAGGCCCAGCTGTCGAATCCGGCGGTGAGCAGCAGCAGGCCGGGGACGCGCCGTGGGAGCGGAGAAACTCAAGCCGAGACATGGCTCCCACCAGGCAGCCATCGCCGGCGGCGCCACTCCCGCGCCAGCCCAGCTCGGCGCAGCGGCCGCCCGGCGGCCAGTGGGCCCGGTCCAGCTGGCGGTCCGGCAGGGATCTAATGGCACGCAGCAGGCGCAGGTCCCCGTCGGCGAGCTCGGCAGGGACAGACTTCGAAGTGGCGAGCCCCAACCGTGAACTGGTCTGGGGTGAAGTCCATTCCCGCGGTTGGGGTCGTGGCGACTCCTCTGGCCAGAATCGGCTCGGGGCCGGGCGTCCCGCTTCTGGGGCCCTCGGTCCCGATCGCGCGAGCCGTTGGGTTTGGCAGAGATTGGGTTGCGGCCGTTAAGTTGTCCTGCGTGCGGACGCTGGAGAGATTCACTGTGGGGATTGGCGGGGCCGAGCCGGAGGCTCCCGGTCCGACCGCGATGCCGCCGGTCGCCTACTTCTCCCCCGAGTTCGGCGTGAGCGAGGCCATCCCCCAGTACTCTGGCGGGCTTGGAGTGCTGGCTGGGGACTACCTCAAGGTCTGTGCCGATGAGTCCCAACCGCTGGTCGGTGTGGGCCTCTTCTATCACCACGGCTACTTCCACCAGCGGCTGGATCAGGCGGGCTGGCAGCAGGAGAGCTATCGCGAGCTCGACCCTTCCGAGTTCGGCTTCGAGCCGGTGGCCGGGGAGGGCATCGAGCTGCCGCTGGGGGACCGGCTGCTGCGCGCGAGGGTCTGGCGGCAGCTGGTGGGATCGGTGCCGCTGTACCTCCTTGACACCAACGTCCCTGAGAACGCAGACGATCTGCGGGGCATCACCGACCGGCTCTACGGAGGCGACATCGAGCACCGCCTGCGCCAGGAGATCCTGCTGGGAATGGGCGGGATGCGCGCTCTGGTTGCGGCCGGGGAGTCGCCCGTCTTGTTCCACAGCAATGAGGGGCATGCTGGCTTCCTAATCCTGGAACGGATCCGGCACTTGGTTAAGGACGAGAGCCTCACCTTTGAGGAGGCCGTGGAGGCCGCCCGAGCCGCCACCGTGTTCACCACCCACACCCCCGTCCCAGCTGGTATCGACCACTTCCCGATGGAACTCATGGCCCGTTACTTCCAGCCCTTCTGCGACTCGGTGGAGATTCCTCTGGAACGGCTGATGGCGCTCGGGCACTTCCCTGGCCAGGCCGCCGACGCTCCCTTCAACATGGCGGTGCTGGGCTTGCGGGTGTCGGGCCATGCCAACGCGGTCTCCCGACTTCATCAGCAGGTGAGCCAGCACATGTTCCACGGGCTTTGGCCCAACCTGTTCCAGCAGGAGGTGCCGATCCAGGCCGTCACCAACGGGGTCCATGCCCGGCAGTGGGCCTCTCCCGAGATGGCCCATCTACTGGATCGTTACCTCGGACCTCGCTGGGATGTCCACGCTGCCGTCGATTGGTCCCGGTTGCGGGCTGTCTCCAAGCTCGAACTGTGGGATGCGCGGCAGCCGGGCCGGAGGCGCCTGGTGGGGGAGGTGCGGCGACGGCTGCGGGCCGCGGAGGCGTCCCGCGGCGTCCCGGAAGAGGAGCTGGCCTGGACCGATGAGGTGCTTGACGACCAGGCCCTGACGATCGGATTCGCCCGCCGGGTGGCCGAGTACAAGCGCGGGGCCCTGCTCTTCTCGCAGCCGGAGCGGCTCCGGCGGCTGCTGCTCAACCCTGAGCACCCGGTGCAGCTGATCATCGCCGGCAAGGCCCACCCCGTCGACGACCAGGGCAAGCACATCATCCAGGCCCTCGCCCAGGCGGCCCACGACCCGCAGCTGAGGCGGCACCTGGTGTTTGTCGAGGACTACGACATCGCGGTCGGCCGGATGCTCTACCAGGGGGCCGATGTCTGGCTGAACACCCCCCGGCGCCCGATGGAGGCGTGCGGCACCTCGGGTCAGAAGGCCGCCCTCAGTGGAGCCCTCAACCTCTCCATCCTGGACGGCTGGTGGGATGAGGCCTTCGACGGCGACAACGGCTTCGCCATCCCGTCGTTCGAGGAGGAGCTCGACCTGGGCCGCCGGGACCATCTGGAGGCGGAGGCCCTCTTCGAGCTCCTGGAGGACCAGGTGGTGCCGCGCTTCTTCGACCGTGATGACGAGGGGGTTCCGCGGCGCTGGCTGGGCATGGTCCACCAGTCCCTGGCCACCATCGTGCCTTTGGTGCTCGGCTCGCGCATGGTTGCCGACTACATTCGCCAGCTCTACCAGCCTGCGGCAGCCGCCACTGCGCTGGCGGCGGTGGACCGCCACCGGGGCGCCCGTCAGGCCGTAGCTTTCGCCGACAAGGTGCGCGGGAGCTGGCCCGAAGTGAGGCTTCGCGCCCGGGGTTTCCCGGTGCGCGGACTGGCCCGTCCGCTCGCCTACGGAAGTGAGCGGGTGGTGGAGGCGCTGGTACGCCTGGGCGGGCTCGCCCCCCACGAGGTGGAGGTGCAGCTGCTGCACGGACCGGTGGGAGCCGACGGGCAGCTGATAGCGCCAAGAGTGGAAATGATGAGCGTCGACGAGGGTACCGCCAACGGGCACCACCGGTATCTGGGTCGGATGGCGCTGGTCACCCAGGGGCCGTACGGATTCACGGTCCGCGTGCTGCCCCGCCGCCACAACGGAGATGGTCCTCCCGCGGAGATCCCAGTCAGCTTCGCGGAGCCCCTCCGGCTGCTGCGGTGACTTCAGGAAGGGCAACGGGGCCCTGGTCGCCGGGCGCGGCCGCCCCGGAGCCCGCTCCGGCCCCACCCGGCCGGGAGGAGGTCGAGCTCTACACCCGCACCTTCCTCACCGTGCTCCGCTCTTCGGGCGAGGTGCGCTTGCGGGTGCTGGAGCGGGTCCACCTGGGGATGCATTCAGCGCTGCATCCGCTGGGAGCCGAGAGTCGGCTCGACTCCGGCGCCCTGCTCTATTCGCTGCACCGGCTGCCGCCGGTCACCCTGGAGATGGAGCACGTCCTGATGGGACAGTCGCCCGACCAGCTCCTCCGCACGGGCATGGACGGGGCGGCCTGGGAGCCTGTCGCCGCCCCGGGTCGGCGCCGGCGATGGTGGTGGGACCCGGGCTCGAAGACGCTGGCGGTCGCGTTGGCCAGCAGCTCCGACCTGGATGACCTTGTGCCAACCCTGGTCGCGTTGCAGATCGAGTGGAACAAGGCCCACCGGCTGCTCCGATCGGACGATTCCACCACTGCTCCGGTCGGCCTCAAGGACGCCCGGCAGCGACTCGGGATCGGACCTGACGACTGGCAGCGCCTCAAGGCACTCTTCGGGCCTCGTATGGCGGAGTTCCTGGCCACCGTCGGGAGACGCCCGCTCGACCTCAGGCTGCGCCTAGTGGGAGGATCCCAGGTCGCCTACGCCAGGGCCACCAGGGAGTGGTGGGGCCCGATCGGGGAGGTGCTGAGTCAGGAGGGGTTGAGGGACCGGCCCATCTACTTCGTGAGCAGCAACGCCCACTGCCTGGTGAACCTGCTCTCGGGGGTAGCCCGTGAGCGCTCCGAGCACGTGCTGCTCTGGGCCGAGGGGTCCAGCGATCCTGAGCTGAGGGAGCTGGTCCGGCTTCAGCGCCGGCCTGACAGTCGGATCTCACCTGAGAACTTCCTCTACTACGCCGCGAGGCTCTGGTTCGATGCCCACCCCAGGGCGCGCCAGGGGCGCACGCAGGAGGAGCGCGAAGAGGGGATCTTCCATGTCGAGGCTCGCTCCGGCACGGATGTGGCCGCCCAGGTCATCGTCCTGGATCGGCTGCGGCCAGCCGCAATCGATCCCCGGCTCGGTCCC
Organism: bacterium; assembly: GCA_021802115.1. The sequence goes on from JAKABA010000180.1 coordinate 5,937, forward strand.
GCCGCGGCCGCCGACCTGCGGGCGGCCCCCCAGGTCCTGATCAACATCCAGTACCCACTTGGGCTGGGCGCCTACCACATTCTGCGCCAGGTCATGGAGGCGACCGACCGGGTGGAAGGCGTCTACATCCTGGGCAAGGCCGCCACCCTCAACGCCGACGTGGGCGACGTGCTCATCTCGGATGTGGTCCACGACGAGCACAGCGGCAACACCTACTGGCTGGACAACTGCTTCAGCTTCGCGGACGTGGCCCCCTTCGTGACCTCGCGCTCGGTGCTGGACCGTCAGCGGGCGGTCTCAGTGCGCAGCACCTTCCTTCAGAACCGGGCCTACCTGGACTTCTATTACCGGGACGCCTACACCGTGGTGGAGATGGAGGCGGGGCCCTATCTGGGGGCGGTTTTCGAGGCCGGAGACCCATCCCGCTATCCCACTGACGAGCAGGTCGACCTCACTCGTCCGGCGATGGAGGTGGGCCTCATCCACTACGCGTCCGACACTCCATACACTCAGGCTAGGACCCTGGGGGCAAGGGGGCTGCGCTTCGAAGGCATGGAGGCCACCTACGCGGGCGCGCTGGCGATCGCCACCCGGATCCTGCGGCGAGCCGGGGCGGTGCCGACGCCGACCGGGGGCTGAGCGATGGGGGAGCTGGTTCGCGAGCACTGCCAGCCCTGCGACGGGAGCACACCCCGGCTGGCGGCCGCCGAAGCCGCCCAGCTGCACGTCGCGCTGGACTCGGACTGGGAGATTTCGGAGCGGGTCCTGCGTCGTCGCTTCCAACGGCCTGACTTCGCCTCCGCATTCACCCTGGGTACGGGGATAGCCCTGCTGGCCGAGCGCGAGGGACACCACCCCGACCTCGAGCTGGGCTGGGGATATCTGAATGTGGCCCTGACCACCCACGCCGCGGGCGGTCTGACCCGCAACGACTTCGTGTTAGCCGCCAAGATCGACCGGATCGCCTCCGCCCCTGGAAGATTGGGAGCCCGGCCCTGACACCCACCGGGGCGGAGCCGAGAGACCTGCCGTGAGCCGGAGCGCGGTGCTGGTCAACCCGGCGCTGGTCCCCAACCAGGCCGTCCTCAGGCGGGCGATCCTGCAGGAGCTGGAACGGGCCGGGTGGCCGGAGCCCGCCTGGCTGTCCACCACCCCGGACGACTCCGGGGAGAGCCTGGTCCGAGCCGCCCTGGCGGAAGGCGCGGAGGTGATCTTCGCCTGTGGTGGCGACGGCACCGTGATGGCGGCCGCCGCCGCACTGGCCGGTGGAGTGGCGGTGCTGGCGGTGCTGCCCATGGGGACCGGTAACCTGCTCGCCCGCAACCTGGGTCTGCCCAGAGGGATTCCGGCTGGGGTGGGCGTCGCCGTGGCCGGCGCCCGCCGCGTGATTGACCTCGGCGAGGTCGAGGGGCGGATCTTCACGGTGGCCGCCGGAATTGGTCTCGACGCCAGGGTCCTGGCCGAGACCTCCCACCGGGTCAAGCGCCTCCTGGGGTGGCCGGCCTACGTTCTGGCGGGCCTTCGCCACCTCGGCGGGCCTTCCTTCAGCGTCACCATCCGGCTCGACCAGGCCGCCCCCATCTCACGCCAGGTCAGGTCGGTGATGGTCGCCAACGTGGGCCGCTTCCCCGCTGGCTTGGACCTGTTGCCGGGTGCCCTTCCCGACGACGGCCTCCTGGAGGTGGCCCTGATCACGCCGCGCGGGCTGCGCGGTTGGGTCGCCCTGATCCGGAGCATGGTGGGGCGTCACCCCAGGGGGGGCCGGGTCGAGACCTACAGCGCGGCCGCGGTGGAGGTGGTCGCGGAGCCGCCCCAGCCAAGGGAGGCCGATGGGGAACCGCTCGGAGAGGGTGGCCGGATGTCGGTTCGAGTCAAGCCCCGGTCGCTGATCGTGTGCGTCCCGCGGGCGGCCACCCAAGCCGGGCGATAAGTGTTGGTCACAAGTCGCCGGATTCATAGAGCAAGCTAGTGACTGGAATAGACGTGCCATCTATGATATCATGTGAGAATGAAGTTGTCGACGTACGCCCGGCAGCAG
>JAKABA010000181.1 GCA_021802115.1 bacterium
GTGCCCAGGAGGAGACTGCGATGACCGACCAGATGTCTGGAAGTGCCGCCACGCACCGCGGCCAGAGCTGGATAGTTCTGTGGCAGGATGCCAAGGGGTCGGTCACGGTGCAGGGCCACAAGCGGGTCTTCGTGGGGATGGTACTGGATGCCGACAGTGGTCTCATCCTTGGCAGCGGGGTCGGTCCCGATGCCCGGACGGTGATGTTCTCAGGCCTGCGGGACGCGGTCTCCCGGTCAGAGCCCCCCGCCACGATCGTGTGCCAACCGGGTGGGGCCACTCAGGTGGAGTCCGTCGTCGACGACCTGGGATTGGGGTGCCCGGTGGTGGCGGCCCAGCTTCCGGCTGAAGCCGAGGAGATCCTGGACACCATGCTGGCTGACCTCAGCGGATACCGTGCCAGCCACGAGCCGCCATCCGCGCAGACCTGGCGCGCGCTGATGGAAGCCGCCGCCGACTACTGCGAGGTCAAGCCGTGGGTGCGGATCCCGGACACCATCGCTCTTCCGATGGAGCTGGCGACAGGGAAGCGGCAGGTGAGGTATCGCGGAGTGGTGCTGGGCCAGGCCCAGGTCGAGTTCGGGCTCTGGCTGGTCCCCGACGGTTCCGCCCCGATCTCGCAGCTCGCGGCCACATCGACTCTGCCCCCGGGCTCCCTGGGGATGACCCTGATGGCGAGCACCGACTCTGCGGTGCTAACCCGCCGGGCGCACCGCTTCGGCTGGCACGAAAAAGCAGACCGCATCCCGTTCTTCTTCACCGCCCACGAGTCCGGCGGGGGGGAGCCCAACCAGGAGCAGGCGGGCCACCTGCTGCTGGCGATGGCGGCGGTCGGCGCCTTCGACAGAGCCGATCATCGCTCCCGCCTGATGGGGTCACTCAACGGCCGAGTGCGCCTTCCCGATGACAGGTTCGGCAGCTTCAGCCTGGCCCCGACCGAGAAGATCTCGGAGGACACGGCCGGAAGAGATCCATGGGCCGTGCCCGCGGCGCCCGGCCCGGTCTCCCTCGATGTGCACTCCGGGGTGCTGCGGAACGACCTTCTGCCCCAGGGAGCGACGGTCAATGTGGGAGCGGTGGCCTGGGATGAGGTCCCCCGCCTGCGCGCCCACGCGGAGCTGCAGGTGGATTCCCCCGTTCCCCAGAGGATGACAGAAGGCGGCTTGCCGGTGGTCGCGATCGACTGCGGCGCCGCCTCAGGGCGAAGGTTGGCGCGCCGCCTGCAGGAGGAAGAGCCTCTCGGGCTCATCGCGATGGAAGGCGACGATGAAGTGGCTCTGGTCCTGCTCTGCCGCCAGGAGATCTACGGCCTCATCACGATGCCCCCGGCCGCCCCGGAGACCGCCAGATTCCGGTCGCGACTCGCCTCCAGCGGCGGCGACCACGCCATCCTCGTCGCGAGCTTCACCGGGCCGCGTCCCGACCGCATCTTCGGATTGTTCGAGTGCCACCTGGATTCTCCTCCCCCTCCAGAGGCGCTGAGGCCCCGCCCGAAACGCCCCAAGCCGAGGCGGCGGCGTTGACATGAGCCGCCATCCCAGGCGAGCCAGGGGCCAGACCTTGCGCTCGTGGCGCACCTTGCAACCCGCGCCGGTCAATCCTGGGGGCCGCTGTCCAGAGCCCGGCATATCACCTCCCTGATCCCCTCCGGCGCATCCAGCTCAGCCCGGGACAACACCGCCCAGGCATCGGCTGCGGCCGGGCGCTGAGGATCCGGGACCGCGACCGCCAGTCCGCCCGGGACCGTGGCAAAGCCGATGAACACGAGCCGGTAGTCCACCTTCAGGAAGCGCGCGAAGGTGCGCAGAAGCGGGTAGGCTCCTCCCGGGTGGCCGAGACTCCAGCGGTAGAGCTGCCCGGCGCGTTCCACGTAGATCCAGGACTCCCCCTCCGCTGCGGCGACGGCCACCGCCGCCGCCACCTCCTCCAGAGACGCGTACTGAAAGACGCTCCTTACCAACCGCCGCCGGACCGGGTCGGCGGCGGCATCGATGGGCTCTGCCATGGCAAGTCCTCCTCATCGCTCCTGGCATTAGCACCGTGCCGGTGGCCGGTTGCTGCACCGTCTTGGGGCCAGGTCCCTCGGGTGCTCCTAATGAGTGGGATCAGGATACACGTTCTCTGGCACCACCGGCCCTGCCCGCGCCCAGGAGGAGCGCGCTCGCCCATTGGGCACCCGCCCAGGCGCACCCTGGGCGGCGTGGGGTAAGGTGGGGTCGCCCGGATTGGTTGCCGACGGCGACTTGGGGAGACCGGTCACATGAGCCCGGATGGAGCAAGCCCGCCAGGGGGGAGCACGATGCTCCCGCCCGTAGCCGCGGACCGCGTTCTTGGCTGCTTGCTCGGTGGGGCCATCGGCGACGCCTTGGGGGCCCCCATAGAGTTCACGATGCTGAAGGACATTCAGGCCGAGCAGGGGGATCTGGGCGTCAGAGATTTCGTCGACGGAGCCTGGCCGGCGGGGACCTTCACCGACGACACCCAGATGACACTCTTCACGACAGAGGGATTGATTCGAGCTGAGAACCGCCGCCGGACCACCGGACAGGCCGACCCGGCCCACGTCCTCTGGCACGCCTACCTTGGCTGGCTGCACACCCAGGGCGAGCGTGTCCCCTGGGATGAGATCGGGCCGGCCGGGTGGCTGGTGAAAGAACCGGTGCTGCAGGCCAAGCGAGCTCCGGGCACGACCTGCCTGACGGCACTGTCCCGCAGGGCTCCTGGATCCGTCGAGCGACCCCACAACAACAGCAAGGGCTGTGGCGGGGTGATGCGCGTGGCACCCATCGGCCTGGTTGGTGCGGACCCGTTCCAACTGGGCGTCGCCGCTGCCGCGATCACCCACGGCCATCCCTCGGGCTATCTGGCCGCCGGCTGCTTCGCCCACCTGGTGGCCCGGGTCAGCCGGGGGCACGACTTGCGGGAGTCAGCTGTAGAGGCGATCGAACTCGCCTTGGCCTGGCCAGGCGCCGACGAGACCGCAGCGGCGCTCTTCCACGCCCTGGACCTCGCATCCCTGGCCGACACTCCCGACCCGCGGGTCGTGGAGCGGCTTGGTGCGGGGTGGATCGCCGAGGAGGCGCTGGCGATCTCGGTCTACTGCGCGCTGGTGGCCCGCGACTTCGCATCTGGCGTGCTGCTGGCGGTCAACCACAGCGGCGACAGCGACAGCACCGGCGCGATCACGGGGAACCTGCTCGGAGCCGCACTTGGAGTCGAGGCGCTACCCATCAGCTGGCGGCGCCGGTTGCGCGGACACGAGGTGGTGGAAGGGGTGGCCCGAGATTTGGTCCAGCAGTTCGCCGAGCCCGCGACGACCCCCTTGGATCCCAACCGGTACCCGCCCTGGTAGGGATCCGAAGCAGCCGAGCTCCTCAGAAGCTGTAGCGGCGCTGCGGGGCGGCGCTCGACACCTCGCCTGCGAACGCCGCTGCCGCCTCCTCAGCGACCGCGGCTTCCCCGATGGTGGGCCAGCGATGGGTGACCAGGAGGCGCTCGGCGCCGAGGCGCCGAGCCAGCAGTCCGGCCTGCCGACCACTCAGGTGCTGGGCCCGGCCCTCCTGCGCCGCGGTCCAGGTGGCCTCGCAGAGAAAGAGCTCGCATCCCGCCCAGCTGGGATCGGGTTGCCAATTCGGCCCAGTGTCGGCGGAGTACACCAGGGTGCCCCCGCCCGCCGTGAGGTGCAGGGCCAGGGTCTCCGGTCCGTGATCGGTCCTCGAGAAGGCGACTTCCACCGCCCCCAGGGCCGCGTCATCCCCGTCGGCCACGGTCTGCCAGCGGAGCTCCTCCCACTCGGAGAAGTACATCTGCTCGCGGATCCCAGCCGGCGCCAGCACGGGAATCCGCAGCGGGGGCTCGGCGAAGTGGAGGGCCACCGCGAGCTGATCGAGGTCAGCCCGATGGTCCGGGTGCTCGTGGGAGATGATGACGGCGTCAAGGGCCGCCAGGGGAACCTCGAGCTGCAACCTTGCCAGCACCCCCGGGCCCATGTCCAAGCATATGGTCATCCCCGCGACCCGCACCAAATAGCCGCTGCCGGCTCCCCCAGGGCCGGGGTACCCCCCATCGCAGCCCAGCACCGTGAGGCTGGCGGCGCTCATGGCGGGGACCCGCCACTGCGGAGGTGCTGGCGGTCATTGAAGGTGCGAAGGCGCCAGCCCTGGTCATCGGTCAGGACCAGATCCGACGTGGAGGAGTGGCCGGAGGACGCGAAGGCGAAGGGCCTGGAGCCCGTGGCCAACGCCAGGGCGGCGGCGATCACGCCATCGTGGGTGAAGACAGTCACGGTCTGCTGCGGATGCCCGGCGTGGATCTGGTCCAGCGCCCGCCGCACCCGCGCATGCAACCGCTCGTTGGGCTCGGCTCCGGGAATGGCATCCCAGCGCTCGCGGCGCCAGACCTCGTCCCAGAGCGGGTCGCGCTCGCGGATCCGCTGGTGCACCAGCCCCGCCTCCCACTGACCGAGGTGCACCTCCCGCAGGGAGTCCAGCACCCTCACCTCGAGCCCGGTCAGCTCCGCCAGAGGTGCCGCAGTCTCCAGCGCCCTCCGCAGCGGGCTGCTGTAGATGGCAGAGACGTGGCGCCTCACCAGACTCTCCGCCAGCAGCCGCGACTGCTCCCTGCCCAGCCGTGACAGCGGCGGGTCGTCCTGACCTGCCAGCGTGCTGCGCACCGACCCCGGTCGGTAGTCGACCGGTTGAGCGTGCCGGACCAAGATGACTCTGGTCGCGCCCAGAGGCGGCCGGTATCGGGTCGGCGGATAGGCAGGCTCGTCGGCCAGGAGCACGCCGGGGTCAGAGGCTTCCAGCCCGGGGCGCGGGTCCATGGGACTCATCGCCCGTTCGCAAAGGGGTCGTAGCGACCGTCGATGGCGGTCCACCCGCCGTCGACGATCAGCAGACTGCCGGTCACGTAGCTGGCAGCGTCCCCGGCCAGATACACCACGGCCCCGGCGATCTCCGAGGCGCTGGCCCACCGCCGCAGCGCGGTCTTCTCAGAGTAGGCGCCATACCACTGCGGGTCCGCCCGGATCTGGGCGGTGAGCGGAGTCTCCACCACCCCCGGAGCGATGGCATTGGCGCGGACTCCCGAGGTCCCGAGCTCCGCGGCCGCGGTCCGCAGCAACTGCACCAGGCCGGCCTTGGTGGCGGCGTATATCCCCTGGCCAGGCTCCACGGTCAAGGCTCGGATCGAGGAGATCCCGATGATGCTTCCCCGCCGGCCCTCCGCCATGACCCGCCCGAACGCCTGGATCAGGTGGAACGACCCCCGCAGGTTGAGATCGACGACCCTGTCGAACTCAGAGTCCTGGTAGTCCAGGAGCGGTTTGCGGACGTTGATCCCGGCCGTGAACACCAGGATCTCCGCACCCTGGTGTCTCTGGGCGAGGTCGAAGACCGCTTCGCGGCTGAGGACGTCGACCTGCTCCCAGCTCGCCTGACCACCCGCGAGCACGGCGGTCTGTTCGGCCGCTTCCTGGTCGAGGTCACAGCAGGCGACCCGGGCGCCGTGCGCCGCCAGCGCCAGGGCGGCCTCTCGCCCGATGCCGCTCCCCGCCCCCACCACCACCGCCGACCTGCCATCCAGGCGGAAGAGCCGCCCGTAGTCCGAAGGACCAGACGCCATGTCAGACATCCTTCCAGCCGGAACGGATGATGGCCATCCTGGTCACCGTCAGCTCTTCCGCCGCAAAGCGCGGCCCCTCTCTGCCCATGCCGGAGTCCTTGACGCCACCGTAGGGCATGTTGTCGGCACGGAACCCGGGCACCTCGTTGATCACGACTCCTCCCACCTCCAGGGTCTGCAGCGCCTGCAGCGTGGTCTCCAAGGAGGCGGTGAAGACCGCCGCGTGCAGGCCGTAGTGCGAGCGGTTGACGCGGGCGAACGCGTCCTGCTGGTCAGCCGCCCGTTGCAGGCAGACCACCGGCCCGAACACCTCCTCGTCCCAGATGGCGGTCCCCTCCGGCACGTCGGCGAGCACCGTCGGCTCGACCATGGCGCCGGTCGCTCTTCCTCCCGTCACCAGACGGGCCCCGGCAGAGACCGCCTGGCCGACCCAGTCCCCCACCCGACGCCCGGCATCCGGGTTGATCAGTGGCGCGACCCTGGTGGTCTCCAGGCGGGGATCGCCCACCACCGCCTCCCCGATCCGTCCCGCGAGCAGGCGTTCAAGACGGTCCGCGACGCCAGCCACCACGATCACGCGCTGCACCGAGATGCAGGCCTGGCCGGACGCGTAGTAGCCACCCCGCAGCACCGCGTCGGCGGCGCGGTCGAGGTCGGCGTCCGCGCACACCACCATGGCGGAGTTCGAGCCCAGCTCGAGCAGCGTCTTGGTGGGCGCCGCGTCGCGGGCGATCTGGTGGCCGACCGCGGCGGATCCGGTGAAGGAGACCGCCCCGATGCGGGGATCCGTGGTCAGCGTCCTGCCCACCTCCGCATCCCCGGTCACCAGCTGGACCCCGGCCGCGGGCGCACCGTGCTCGAGCAGCGCCTCGCGCACCAGGTGGATCAGCCAAAGGGTGGCGAGCGGCGTCTGCGGAGCGGGCTTGACGATTACCGGACAGCCCGCTGCCATCGCGGGAGCGATCTTGTGGGTCGCCAGCAGGAGCGGGTAGTTGAATCCGGCTATCCCGACCACCACCCCGATGGGCCGTCGGATCCAGAAGCCGAACAGCCCCTCCCCGGACGGGGCCAGGTCCAGGGCCACGGTCTCCCCCTGCAGCCGACCTGCCTCCTCGGCCGCAACCTCCAGGGTCACCAGGGAGCGCTCCACCTCGGTCCGGCAGTCGACCACGGGCTTGCCGGTCTCGAGGACCAGCAAGTCCACAAACTCCCGCCGCCGCTCCTGCAACCGCCGGTGGGCCTCCCTCAGCACCGCCCGCCGGCGGTGGGTCGGGATCTGTGAGACCGCCGCTCTGACCTGGACCGCGGCATCGACCGCGGCGCGGGCGAGCGCGGGGTCTCCCACCGGAGCCGGAGCCACCGCCGAGCCGTCGTAGGGGAAGTGCACCATCTCGGTCGCCTCGGTCGCGACCCAGTCGGGGCCGATCGGAAGACCGGGCGGGTACGGGGGAATGAACACCGCCACCGCTAACTCCTCTGGTTGTTCAAGCAAGAACGCATCCGCCTACACCCCGCCCGGGGCACCCGGGCCGAGATGGACGTCGGCGTAGGACTCCCACGTTCCCGCCGGCGTCGCGCAGGTCACGGCCGCCAGCAGGCCGTGGCCTACCGCGCGGGCGAAGCAGTCCGCGGCCTGAGCCAGCAGCTCGTTGAACTCGCCGGCCGGGACGTGGGGTCCGGTGGTGGCGGTGGAGAGCCCGAAGACGGTGTCCCCATCGAACATGGTGTGCGCCGGCCGGATCGCCCGGGCCAGGCCGTCGTGAGCAGCCTGCGCCAGCTTCTGGCACTGGGGCTTGGTGAGGGGCGCGTCGGTCGCCACCACCCCGATGGTGGTGTTGAACGGCCGCTCCCCGGTGGCCGAGATCGCCCGCTGGACGGGTCGCGCCCGCCGGGTCACCTGGTCGAATTCCCCGGGGAGGCCGCACTCGGCCGCCCACAGCCTGCCGGAGGCCGGGTCCACGCATGAGCCTCCGGGGTTGGCGACCGCCAGAGCCGCCACGGTCCAGCCTGAGGGAAGGGCGGCGCTGGCAGAGCCCAGCCCTCCCTTCAGCCCTCCGGCCACCGCCCCCGTACCGGCCCCCACGCATCCCTGGCGCACCGCGGCCGAACCCTGCGCACCGGAGGCGTCCAGGTAGGCCTGCCTGCCCAGCTCGGCGTCGGGATGGTAGCGGAAGACGCCACCGCGTCCCAGGTCGAAGATGATCGCCGCCGGCACTATCGGCACCACCTGGTCGGGGGATGATCCCACCGCCAGCCCGATCGCATCGTCGGCGAGCGCTGCGACG
>JAKABA010000182.1 GCA_021802115.1 bacterium
GGTCAGGGCGACTCGAACCGCCCCATCCCGCTCCCGAGTCAGGTACTCCCGCAACTCGCCCCGCCACTCGGACAGAGGCGGCCCGCCCAGCGCGATGAAGTCCGAGTTGTCCAGAACCGAGTACCGGGGTCGTGGCGCCGGGGCTCCCCAATCGGCCGTGGAGACGGGCTCGACCCGGGCCTGGAGCCCGGCCTCCTCGAGCGTGGCCACGGCCAGCTCGTACCAGCTGGCGGACCCCCGGCCGCAGAGGTGGTGGATGCCGAAGTGGGTGGTCGTGAGCAGCCAGCCGATGGCCGTCGAGAGCTCCGCGGTCCAGGTGGGGGCTCCGACCTGGTCCGCGACCACCCGCAGCCGCCGGCCCTGGGCCGCGGCCCGCAGGATCGTCAGCGGGAAGTTCGGCCCGCGGTTGCCGTACAGCCAGGAGGTGCGCACCAGGTAGAGCTCCCCGCCGGCCTCCTGGCAGGCGACCTCACCGGCCCGCTTGCTGGTCGCGTAGACGCCCCTGGGGCGGGGGGTGTCGGTCGTCCGCCACGGCCGCGGCGGATCCGCGGCGTCCTGGCCGAAGACGAAGTCCGTGGAGATGTGGCATAGCGGAATCCCGGCCTCCGCGCAGGCCCGGGCGACCACGGCCGCTCCATCCCGGTTGATCGCGAAGGCCAGCGCCGCCTCCGACTCGGCCTGGTCGACCCTGGTGTAGGCGGCGCAGTTGACCACCCGGTCGGGGCGGCCGCCGGCCAGGGCGGACCGCACCTGGAGGTCGTCGGTCACGTCCACCTCCGACCGTCCGGCCCCCACTGCCTCATGGCCCGCGTCCGCAAGCGCGGCCAGCAGGTCAGTGCCCAGCTGGCCCCCGGCCCCCAGGACCAGGACTCTCACCGCGGGTTCAGCTTGGGGCCGGAGCGGCCCCGGCCAGAGGCCGGTAGTTGCGCCGGTAGAATTCGGCGAACTCCCCCGACTTGATCGGCTCCCAGATATCCCGGTGGTCGCGGTACCAGGCCACGGTGCGCTCCATCCCGCTCTCGAAGTCGAGCTCGGGAGCCCATCCCAGCGCCCGGGCCCGACTGCTGTCGAGCGCGTAGCGGCGGTCGTGACCGGGGCGGTCCTCGACATGCTGGATCAGCTCCTCCGAGCGACCGGTCAGGCTCAGGACCGCCGCCGCCACCTGCAGGCCGTTGCGGGGGGCTCCGCCGTGGCCGAGGTTGTAGGCCAGCCCGGCGGACCCGCGGGCCAGAACGGTGGCGATGCCGCGCGCGTGGTCGTCCACGTAGAGGTAGTCGCGGACCGCGCCGCCGTCGCCGTACACGGGCAGCGGCAGCGAGTCCAGCGCCTGGGTGACGAACAGGGGCACGATCTTCTCCGGGTACTGGTGGGGCCCGTAGGTGTTCGACCCCCGGGTGATCAGGATCGGGACCGAGTAGGTGGCGTGGTAGGCGAAGCACTGCATCTCCGCCCCCACCTTGCTGGCGGAGTACGGCGACCGGGGCCGCGGAGGGTCATCCTCCCGGGAGAGGGTGGGCGGCTCCACATCGCCGTAGACCTCGTCGGTCGAGACCTGCAGGAAGCGCCGGTGGTGGTGCACCCGGGCCGCCTCCAGCAGGGAGAAGGTGCCGTACACGTCGGTCTTGATGAAGGCGTCAGGGTCGAGGATGGAGCGGTCGACATGGGTCTCGGCCGCGAAGTTGACGATGCAGTCGACGTCTCGGGCCAGCTCCTCGACCAGCTGCCGGTCGCAGATGTCCCCTTCCACGAACCGGTAGCCGGGATGGTCGGAGACCGCCGCCAGGTTGGCGAGATTGCCGGCGTAGGTGAGCTTGTCGAGGACGGTGACCTGGAGGCCCGTCCCCCGCTCCAGAAGCAGCCTGACAAAGGCGGACCCGATGAAGCCGGCACCCCCCGCCACCAGCAGGCGTGGTGGCAGCTCCGACCATGGCGTGCGGTCGTCGGGATGTTCGCTGTTCATTTCAGATGTTCTCGATCCTCCAGTCGAAGCCGATGCGGGGATCGTCCCAGGGTATCCGACCCTCGTCGGGATCCTCGGGCCGGTAGGGCTCGGTGGTGTAGTAGCAGAGCAGGATGTCGCGCTGCGAGAGGGCCTGGTAGCCGTGCGCGACCAGCGGCGGGATGGCGACCACCTTGGCGCTGCGCTCCCCGCTGAAGACGACCTGGACCCTCCCCTGGGTGGGCGAGTCCGGGCGCAGGTCGACCAGCACGATCCGGGCGTCGCCCGCCACCATGTCCCAGTAGTCCCACTGCCGGCGGTGCCAGTGAAAGGCCTTGATGAGCTCCGGGGGGTTGCCCCCTCGGGCGTAGGCCAGGGAGCGCGACATCTGCGCGAACCCGTGCTCCGGCAGAAACGGCCGGCCGGAGTCGTCACGGTCCCCGCGTTTGAGCTGCTCGGTGAAGTGACCGCGCTGGTCGAAGTGCAGGGTGAGCGTTTTGACCATCACCTGGTCGATGGTCCCGAGCTTGGCGGCCAGGGGGACCGCCGCCATCGCCTCCAGGACAGCCTCCATCTCCGCGGTCAACTTCTGCCAGGCCATCAGCTCCTCCTCAAGCCAGGCTCACCCGGGAGTGGTCACCCAGCATCAGCTTGTGGGCCCGAGGTCGGGTGTCGCTCTTCTCGATCACCACGTCCCGGCCGATCAGGGAGTCCTCGATCTTGCTGGCGCCCCGGATCACCGTGTGCTCCAGGACGATCGAGTGCTCGATCTCGCTGCCCTCCACCAGCACATGGTGGTACAGGGCCGTGAAGGGGCCCACGAACGAGTCCACCACCCGGGTGTGGGCGCCGACGATCACCGGGCCCCGGATCGTGCTGTGGACCACCTCGGAGCCCGCCTCCAGGATCACCTTGCCCAGCAGCTTGGAGTCGGCGCTCACGGTCCCCTCCCGGCGCTCGTCGAGCATGTCCAGGACGACCCGATTGCACTCCAGGAGGTCGTCCATCTTGCCGGTGTCGATCCAGCGGCCCTCGACCAGGTGGGGGGTGACACGCCGGCCGCGGTCGATCTGCCACTGGATGGCGTCGGTGATCTCCAGCTCCCCACGGGCGGACGGCGAGATGGCATCGACCGCCTCGAAGATGCTGGGCTGAAAGCAGTAGACGCCCACCAGGACCAGGTCGGAGCGAGGGTCGCTGGGCTTCTCCTCCAGCCGCACCACCCGGCCCTGCTCCAGCTCGGCCACCCCGAAGCGCTGGGGGTCGGGCATCCGTTTGAGCAGGATAAGAACGTCGGGGCCGTCCCGGCGGAACTCCTCCACCACCGAGCGGATCCCCCCGGTGATGAAGTTGTCGCCGAGATACATCACGAATGGCGACCCGTCCAGGAAGGTGCGGGCGGTCTGGACCGCGTGGGCCAGGCCCAGGGGCTGGAGCTGGCTGATGTACTCGACCCGAGCCCCGAACCGGGACCCATCCCCGACCGCCCGGCGGATCTCCTCGCCGGTGTCGCCGACCACGATCCCGATCTCCTGGATCCCGGCCTCGACCAGCGCCTCCAGACCGTAGAAGAGCACCGGCTTGTTGGCGATCGGGACGAGCTGCTTGGCCCCGGTGTGGGTGATGGGGCGGAGCCTGGTCCCCTTGCCCCCGCTGAGAACCAGACCCTTCACGAGGGGCAAGCCTACCAGCTCCCCGCAGCCGGGCCCGGGCCGCCGCCGGGCTCAGTAGGCATGCCGGTGGAAGAGGATCCGCCACGGGGTCAGCAGCAGAATCTTGAGATCGAAGCCCAAAGACCAGTTCTCGATGTAGTAGAGGTCGTAGAAGATCCGCTCCTCCATCGAGTTGCCCTGGCGGAGGTCGTTCACCTGGGCCCAGCCGGTGCACCCCGGAGGCGCCTGCAGGCGCTCCCGGTACCGGGGGTAGTCGCGTTCGAACTGGGCCGCGAAGTAGGGCCGCTCGGGGCGCGGGCCCACCAGGCTCATCTCGCCCTTGATCACGTTCCAGAGCTGGGGCAGCTCGTCCAGGCTGAAGCGGCGCACGAACCGGCCGACCGGGGTGGTGCGCTGGTCACCCTCGGTCGCCATGACCGGCCCGGTATGGCGCTCCGCGTCGACCACCATCGAGCGCAGCTTCCAAACCCGGAAGCGGCGGCCGTGGAGGCCCAACCGCTCCTGCGCGTAGAAGGGGGACCCCTTCGAGGTGAGGGATATCGCCAGGGCGCACACCCCGACCACGGGGGCCACCGGGATCGCCAGGATGACGGTGAAGACCAGGTCGAAGGCCCGCTTCAGGATCAGGTTGCGACCGACCAGCCGGTTGGGCCGCAGCCCGATCAGGGGCATCCCGGCCACCTGCTCGGTGCGGGCCGCCGAGGTCATCATCTCCAGGATGTCAGGCACCACCTTGACCTCCGCCCCCTGGCTGAGGCAGGCGTTCGCGAACTCCACGACCCGGTCGTGGCCGGCCTCGCCGAGAGCCAGCACCACCATGTCGGCGCGCTCGCGAGCGACGATCCGGTCCAGCCCCTGCTCCATCGAGAAGGTGGCCAGATCCTGGTTGCCGGGGCTGGCGCCGGGAACGGTCGCCACCCGTCCCACCAGCTGGTAGCCGTACTCGGGGAACATCCTGAGCCTGCGTATGAGCAGATCGGCGATCTCGCCGCTGCCCACCACCAGCACCCTGACCGCGCCGAAGCCGGAACTGAAGAGCGCCCCCTGGATGCCCCGGATGGCGGCCCGCTCGAGGATGTAGAGGAGAAGGGCGGCGATGGAGGCGTCCGCCAGCACCAGCCGGGAATAGGGGAAGCCCCGGTAGAGGCCCTCGAGGGCGACCGCCAGGGCCACGAAGAGGGCGACCGATCCTGCCGAGCCCAGGATCTCGTCCACGAACGACTGGCCGCGCTGGACCCGGTAGCGGCCGGTGAACAGGAAGACCAGCAGCCACAGGGCGACCACGAACGGGATCGCCAGCGCGTAGTCATGGAAGCTGGGCACCGCCCCACCCGGAATCGGGACCCCGGAGAGGTGGAAGCGGTACTCGTAGCCGATCAGGGCGCCGGCCGCCACCGCCAGCGCGTCCCCCACCACCCGGATCGCGACCAGCGGCCCCAGGCGCCGGTTGCGGGACACGGCGTGCGAGACCTCGAGCGGTCGGATCAGGGGGCCGGACTCAGCCAAGGCCCACCCCTCCGCCCTCCGGGGCCAGCCGCCGGCGCAGGCTCTGGCGCGCCATCTGAATCTCCTCTCGGGTTATCCCGCCGGTCAGCCACAGGGCCCCCAGGTAGCAGATGCCGGCGGCGGGAGCCACCCAGAAGACGTTCTCGAAGGAGAGCACCCCCATCACCCCGACCATGAGCCCCCCCGAGACCAGGATGGGGGTCAGGGCCCTGGCCCAGGGCAGGCTGCCGAGCTGGCGGCGCACCAGCATGTATCCGGCCACCAGCAGGAACACCTCCGTGATCACGGTAGCCCAGCTACAGGCAAGATACCCCGTCCCGCGGGGGAAGAGCGGAATCATCACCAAGTTTAGGGTCACGTTCACGGCGATGCTGAGCAGCGACAGCTTGATGCTGTCCTGCTGGCGGTCCATCGCTCCCAGGCCGAAGACGAAGGTGTTGTTGACGAACAGGAAGACCAGCGCCAGCGCCAGGATGCTGACCGCCGGGCCCGACTGTCGGTAGATGTGCAGGAAGCCGACCAGGGCGGTGCCCCCGAAGGCGAGTGCGACCGCCAGCGGCATCGCGATCGAGGCCAGCAGCCGCAGGGTGATGGTGTAGGCCCCGCGCATCGAGCCCACCTCGCCCAGGTGGAGGACGGAGAGAGCCGGGAAGACCGCGTTCATCACCGTCTGGGGCAGAAACGACAGCCCCTCCAGGAACTTGTAGGAGGCCTGGTAGTAGCCCACCTGGGTCGCCCCCCGCAGCGCCTCCAGGATGAGGACGTCGATCTTGAAGTAGATGGTGTTGAGGAAGAAGACCAGGGCGAACGGCAGGCCCATCCGGATCAGGCGGCGCACCAGCGGGTAGTCGATGGCGACCCGGGGACGGAAGTACCTCCTGGAGATGATCGCCAGCGCGAAGAGGCAGGTGAAGAGATAGGAGGCGGCGTAGGCCCACAAGTAGGCGGGCAGGCCCAGGTGGGCGACCCAGGCCAAGGCCGTGCCCGCCAGCAGGATCGCCCCCTCGGCGATGGTCTCGAACGCCTCGTAGCGCATCTCCCCGGTGGCGTAGAAGGTGCTGCGCAGGACGTTGGCCAGCGAGGTCGCCACCAAAAGGGCGAAGGCCGGCCACAGCAGCGGCAGAACCGAGGGGTGGCTGGTGAAGGTGGACATCACGAACAGACAGAGCAGGCTCCCCAGCAGCAGCGGCACCTTGGCGCCCAGCACCGCCGCCAGGTAGGGCTCCAAGCGCTTGCGGTCGCGGCTGCCCTCGCGCAGGTAGACGATCTGGAGGCCGCCGTCTCCCACGATGCTGGAGAGGTTGCTCAGGACCACCACGACCCCGAACTCGCCATAGCGGAACGGGCCCAGGGCGTGCTGCTGGATCAGGAAGGCCACGAACACCAGGAGCCGTGCCCCGGTCCGGGCCACGAACAGCATGGTCGTGTTGCGGACCGTGCGGTGGGCGAGGCTCACGCCGAAGCCTCAGGTCTTGCGCTGGGGACGGCGCAGCTGCAGCTGACGGGTGGCCGGCACGACCGCCACCACGACCAGGGCAGCCAGCGCCCACCACTCCACCGAGAGGTCGTTCTTCCAATAGGGGCTGTCGACCACGCCGTGGGCGAGGATCCCCACCCAGGCGAGCACCAGGGCGGCGGCCCAGGGGTGGGAGAGCGGCCCGGCCCTCACCACCGGGACCAGGTAGCGCCCCAGCTCCACCAGGAAACCGATCAAGAAGATGAGGCCCATCACCCCCAGCTCCACCCAGAAGTCCAGCTCCAGCTGATCCGGGTAGACATGGGTCTGGTGGATCACGTCGTGGAGCTGCACCCGGTAGGGAGTGATCTCCTGCTGGTAGTTGGCCAGCCCGCTTCCGGTGAACGGGTGGGCCACCAGCAGGTCGACGGTGGCATGCCAGAGGTGGACCCGGGTCACCACCGAGTTGGCAGGGTTGTGAGGATTCAGCTCGTTCTCGACGCGGTGGCGGATCGGCGGCAGCACCAGCGCGGCGGCGGCCACCACCACCAGGGCCGGCAGCAGGATCCGCCGCCGGGGGTGGATCAGCGCCGCGACCAGCGCCACCACCACCAGGGCGAACCACGAGCCCCGGCTCAGCGTGACCACGTCGGCCAGCCCCAGCAGGATCAGCATCGCCCAGTGGACGCGGCGGTACCTGACCCCGCCGAAGAGGGCCAGTCCCAGGGCCAGCCCCACCAGGGGGTCCAGGAAGATGCCGCCGAAGTTGTTGTTGGTCCACAGCCAGGTCGGGACCGGGGGATGGGTGTTGATGTTGAAGGTGTGGTCGCGCAGGGACAGCACCAGGGCCACGAACTGGGAGACCGCGACCACCGTGCCGCTCACGTAGAGGCCGTAGCTGAGCCGCTCCCAGTCCCAGCTGGAACGGAGCACATTGACGACGATGAAGAAGTAGAGGACGGGCTCGACGATGTAGGCCTTGGCGATCCCCAGGGCGTCGCGCTTCTCGGGACTCACCGCCACCCCGATCACCATCGCCACCAGCAGGACCGCGATCAGGACCGTGAAGGGGGTGTCGAGATGAGGCATCCGTCGCTGCTGGAAGCTCTCGATGATGAAGGCGAGCACGGTCAAACCGAGCACCACCTCCAGAGCCGTGAACGGCAGCTTGCCGAACAAGCTGCCGCGCAGCACGTAGGCGGGCAGTGCCGCGGCGGTAACAAAGACGCCTATACGACTCCACCGCATCGGCGGGATTATATGTTTTGGGTCGCTGCGAGCCGGCGTTCACGATCCCCTTGGAG
>JAKABA010000183.1 GCA_021802115.1 bacterium
GGACATCTCCCCCGCCCAGGTGACCGAGATCGTCGACGAGATCGAGGGCGACCTGCGCGGGCGGGGCCAGTCCGAGCTGCCCAGCCGGGAGGTGGGAGAGCTGGTGATGGAACGCCTGCGCCAGCTCGACGAGGTCGCCTACGTGCGGTTCGCGTCGGTGTATCGCTCCTTCCGCGATCTCTCCGAGGTGCGCAACGAGATCGATCAGATCCTGGTTGGAGACCGGACCGCGCGCCGCCGCCGTGCCAGCAGCAAGGCCTGATCCCGACCCAGGATTGGAGGCGCTGCGCGAGGCCGCGGCAGCCGTGGCGGTGCGCATCGAGGAGGCCAGGCGGCGGGTCGGTGGAGAGCCGGTGAGTCTGCTTCCCGTCACCAAGGGCCACGCCATCCAACGGGTCCGGCAGGCGGTCGCGCTGGGCTTTACGGAGCTGGGTGAGAACTATCTGCAGGAGTGTCAGGCCAAGGCCGAGGCCGAGCCCGGGCTCCGCTGGCACCTGCTCGGCCACCTGCAGCGCAACAAGGTCGCCCGGGCAGCCCGGCTGTTCCACGCGGTGGAGACGGTCGACAGCCTGCAGCTGGCAGAGCGGCTCTCCTCAGCCCGGCTCGGCCAGGAGCCGCTCCCGGTGCTCTGCGAGCTGGACGCGACCGAGATTCCCGGCCGCAACGGCTTCAAGCCGGACGGCCTGCGGGAGGTGGCGGAGGCGATCGCCGCACTGCCTGGGATCGTGCTCCAGGGTTTGATGACGGTGGCTGACCCGGCCTCTCCCCAGCGTTGCTTCAGCCAGTGCCGGGAGTTGCGCGAGGAGCTGGTGGCGAGGCTGGGCCGGGGGCTGCCGGTGCTCAGCATGGGCATGAGCGAGGACTTCGAACTCGCCATCGCGGAGGGCAGCACCGAGGTGCGACTGGGGAGCGCGCTGTTCGGGCCCCGGCCGCCCCACCGGCCCTGAGTCAGCTGGGAGCGGCTGGGGGAGAGGCCCCCTCATCGGCCGGAGCCGTCGGGCTGGGGCGCCGCCGGATGCGGAAGCTGCGCAGGAGGCGACGGTTGCGCAGCTCGCTCAGCCCGTCAGAGCGCGAGGCGCTGAAGAGGTCCGGGCGCTGGGCTCGCCAGTCGCCGACGCCGGCGCGAATCAGGACGGTCACGTAGCTCGCCGCGGGGACGGCGACCAGCGCGCCCAGAAAGCCTCCGACCTCCACCCCGGCGAACAGCGCCAGCAGGGTCACGATGGGATGGAGCTGGACGAACCGGGCCTGAATCCTCGGCACCAGCAGGTAGCCCTCCACCACATGTATGCCCAGGAAGAGGATGAGGGTGAAGAGCGCCAGGGTCGGGCTCTTGGTGAGCGCCAGCAAGAGCGCAACGGCGCCCCCGGCAAACGGTCCCACCAGGGGGATCAGCTCGAAGAGCCCGGCCGCGAGCGCCACCACCAGCGGGAAGGGCACCCCCAGCAGGAAGGTCCCTCCCCCGGCCATCGCCGCCACCACCACGGCCAGCAGGAGCTGCGCCCTGACGTAGCCACCGATCACTACCGAGTAGGCGTCGATGCCGAATTCAAGCTCCCGAGCCGCCCGGGTCGGGAACAGGGCCACGAAGCGCTGGCGCAGCTGGCTCGCGTCCCGCATCAACCAGAAGGAGAGGACGATCGAGATCACGACATCGACCAATATCCCGATCGCGCTGGTGACCCCGGTCACCGCCAGCCCGGTCAGCTGGGGGACCACGCTGGACAGCTTGGAGGTGACAAAGGCCACCGCGTCGACCTTCACGCCGTGCCCCCTCAGCTGCTGCTGGAGCTGGATCACGATGCGCTCGACCCGATGGACCAGGCTGGGCGCCTGCGCCGCCAGGCCTCGGCTCTCGGCGACCAGCGGACCGGAGACCAGCCAGAAGATGAGCCCCACCAGCCCCAGGCCGACCACCAGGGTGACCAGGGCTCCGACAGTGCGGGGGACCCGGGCGCGCCGCTCCAGCAGGTCGACGATGGGTGTTCCCAGAAACGAGATGATGGAAGCCAGCAGAGCGCAGATCAGGACCACCAGCAGCGCTGCCGCCAGCCCCTTGAGGATGAGGACCAGCTGGTAGACGAGGAAGATGGTGAGCAGGATCGCGGCCGCCCTGCCCCAGAGCAGAGCCGACCGCGCCAGCCTGTCAGGCTGGGATGGCGAGGAGCCCGGAGGCGGATCCGCCCGTCCGGCGGGGCCGGGCGTGGAGAGGGGCGGCTGCGCCGCCGGTGGGGTCGGGCCGAATGCCATGCGGGGGGAGTGTACGAAGTCCGCGCCGCTTCTGATCAGGCAACGTTCACCACGATCTCCTCGCGGCCGCTGGCCCCGTTGGGGTAGCTGCCGGTGGTCCGCGCGGCCTGCATGCGGCCCTGTCTGTCCTCGGCCCTCACGCTGAGGGTGTAGAGACCTGGTCCGGGTCGCCATGGGAGACTCCAAACCGACCACGCAAACTCGGAGAGGGGCGGCTGGATCCGGGCCGGCACCCAGTGGCTGCCGCCATCCACGGTCACCTCCACTCGCGCCACGCCGAGGTTGCCCGCGAAGGCGATCCCGGTGAGCAGGTAGGCCCTGCCAGCTCTCAGCCGGGCGCTCCCGCTCGGGAAGTCGAAGCGGGAGAAGATGTGCGGCACCGCGGCAGCGTTCCAACCCTGCTGCTCCCAGTAACCGAAGAACGGGTGAGAGGCGGTGGAGATCCTGGTCAACCACTTGGGATCCTTCATGCCGTAGTGCCCGGTGACCAGGACTCGGGCCGGAAAGCCGTGCTGCGGGGGGAGCACCTGGCCGTTGAGGTGGGTGGCCACCAGCGTGGAGGGGGCCAGCGCCTCCTCCACCGGCAGACTCTCCGAGTAGCCGTCGGCACAGTGGAAGACGACCACCCTGGCCTGGCGGGGCAAACCCACCGCTTCGAGAAGATGGGAGAGCGGAACTCCCCGCCAAATCCCGGTGCTGATGAGGGTCCCCCCCACCGGGTTGGAGATGCACTCCAGGGTCTGCACCTGTTCCCGCTGTGGCATCGCCAGCAGCTGCTGGTAACCGATCTCGGTCGACCGGCTGCCGCTGAGCTCCAGCCGCCAGCTGGACTGGTCAACCAGAGGCGGTCCCAAGAGATCCTTGGAGACGATGTAGAAATCGGCGGTGGGAGTCACCCCAGGTGGGAGGTGCCCGAGGGCGGCCACGCCCCGGCCGAGAACGCCGGACGGCGACTGAGCGGCCAGGAATCTGCTCCCCAGGTAGCCGAGCGACAGCGCTCCCAGCACACCTCCCGAGAGAGCCAGGAAGCGGCGCCGACTGATGGTCGAGAAGCTGGACGAGCCGCGGACCCCGGAGAAGTTGCCTCCCAGCCGTGACGGTTGGACGAGCAGGTCCACCAGCCCGCACAGCAGCACCCAGTCCCCCAGAGTGCTGAGCCATGCGGAGAGGTCAAAGCCGCCCTCAGCCACCAGCAGCAGCGGTTGGGTCAAAATCCAGAGCGCCAGTGCCAGCAGCAGCCAACGCCAGCGCCCGGAGCCGCCCCGTGACCCGCCCACGGCGGGCGTAACCAGCCGAGCCGCGGGCGACCGGTGCGCCACCGCCACCCCCAGCCCGCCGCCCACCACAACCAGGAGGACCGCGGTGGCCAGCACCAGAAGCGGCCGGCCACGCTCCTGGAGCGCGTCGATCAGGGTCCCGAAGACGGGGCCCGGCAGCAGCAGCGTGAGCCCGGATCCAATCACCTCGATGAGGCCGGTGACCCCCGCGACCAGTCTCAAAGCCAGCATCGCCGCCACCGCCAGCCCGGCCGCGCAGGCCCCGAGGGCGGCCGCCGAGCGAGCCCTCACGGCCGCTGGCCCCGGTCGCGCCCCCTTGCCTGCTGCCGGGAGGCTCCCGGTCCCGGCCGGCTGGTAGTGGCGGTCATGGTGCCCCTGATCGTAGATCCCGCGCGCCGGGCCCGGGCGGTCAGCCTTGAGCCGGGCGCAGGTCCCGGAGCAGCAGGCGCAGCCGCTCGCGGCCCCGCCAGCGGCTGGCATCGAGCTCGAACAGGGCGTCAACCATCCTTCCCGGGGGCAGGTGGCGGCTGAGAGCAGGTCGACTGAAGGCGACCGCCTCCAGCTGCCCGGTGCCGTCGTCGAGCACGACCCGGAGGTGGTCACTCTTGACTCCGAAGGCCTCGGACCTGACCACGCGGCAACGGTGAGCGCTGAGGGTGACTCGAGGGTTGCCGATCCCGAACGGGCCGAGGCGGCTGAGCTGGTCGGCCAGCCCGAGGTTGCACTCCCCGAGCTCGACCTGAGCGTCCACCGGGAACACGCGGCAGGGAGTGACCCCCTCCAGCTGCGCGCGGACCCAGCCGTCGATCAGGTCGCGGAAGGCCAGAGCTTGCGCTGGATCCGGAGAGATGCTGAATCCCCCGGCGCTGCGGTGGCCGCCCCAGCGCAGCAGCGCGGGACCCGCCGCCGCCAGCGCCTCGACCACATTGAGCCCGGCCACGCCTCGGGCCGATCCCTTCCACTCCTCACCGGCCATCGAATAGATGAATGCCGGCCGCTGGAACTCCTCCGCCAGCCGCCCGGCGATCAAGCCCACCACCCCGGCGGGGAATGAGTCGGCGCCCAGGACGATGGCACCGGTGTCGTCGGGCAGCGACCGCACCATCGGCCGGGCCAGTTCCAGCGCCGCCGCCAGGGACCGGCGGCGGTCGCGGTTGAGCTGCTCCAGCAGCATAGCCGCCGCCTCCGCCTCCTCGCTGGTGTCCGCCAAGCAGCACTGCAGGGCGAGGCTGGCATCCTCCATCCGGCCGGCGGCGTTGATCCGCGGCCCGATCGAGAAGCCGAGGTCGGAGCTGGTGATCGGCCCCTCCAGGCCGGCGACTCGCGCGAGCGCCAGGAGGCCGAGTGGCGCCGCCTCAGCCCAGCTGGCCAGGCCCCGACGCACGAGCTCGCGGTTCTCGTCGGTGAGCGGCATCAGGTCGGCCACCGTGCCCAGGGCGACCAGCGGCAATCCTGCCAGCGCGGTCCCCGGAGGCAGCAGCCCCCGACCCTCAAGCGCCTCCACCAGCTTGTGGGCGACGCCCACCCCAGCCAGGCCCGAGAACGGGTACCGGTCGCCCGGACGCTGCGGGTTGATCAGGGCATCGGCGGGGGCGAGGCGCACCTCGCCGGTGCTCGGGTCGACGAACGGCAGGTGGTGATCCGTGATCACCAGGGTCATGCCTGGGGGACGGTGGGCCACCACGTCGACGGCGGTGGTCCCGCAGTCCACCGTGATCACCAGGCCAGCTCCCCGCGCTCGGAGCTCCTCCAGGGCCTGGGCATTGAGACCATAGCCCTCACTGTCGCGGTTGGGAATGTATGCCAGGGGGTCGAGCCGGGCTGCCCGCAGGGCGCGCACCAGCAGGGCGGAGGCGGTCACCCCGTCGGCGTCGTAATCGCCGTAGATGGCGATCTGGGTCCGATCTCGAATCGCCTGCGCCACCAGCTCCACCGCCCGCTCCATGTCGGTGAGCAGGCCCGGGTCGTGGCCCGCAGGACTCTCGTCCGAGACACCCTGCAACCCCCGGGTGAGCAGGACCCTCTCCAATACCGGGGTTCCCCTGGGGGCGGCGGGAGGCAGCTCCCAGCGCCGGACTGCCCTCAGCAAGAACTTGGATCCAGCCAGAACAGGGGCTCAAGCGACACGGCCGACTCAGTTTAAGGCCCCTGCCCGGGCCGCTCGAAGCCGTCACACTTGTCCTCGTGGGCATGGTCGGTGAGCGATCGCGGGGCGAGGACGGGCCGGGTGTCGCCGACGAGGAGGCGCGGGCCAAGGCGGAGCGACGCCGGCGGGGGCTGGGGCTCACCAACTTCCTGATGCACGCCACCTTCTGGGTGGTGCTCACCTATTTCGCGACCGACTACGTTCCGCCGCTGGCCATTCGCGGCACCGTCGGTCTCCATGCGCCCACTTCGGTCCAGTTCCTGATGGGCTACCTCGCCCTCAGCGCGGTGTGCCTGTTGCTGGGCGTGGCGTTCGGCAATTTCTACAAATCACGCATCGCCGCCAGCAGGTACCCCTGGCGCTGGTACCTCTTCCCCCTGATCGTGGCCGTGGTGCTCATCCCCCCCCAGGGTAAGAGCACGCTGCTCAGCAGCCTGATCGAGGCCTCGTGCCTGCTGGCCGCAACCGTGCTGGGAGCGGCCACGCCCCCGTGGTTCAGCCGATCGCGGCCGGGCACGCCCCCAGATCCCGCGAGTGGTCGTTGACCGGGCGGCAGACGGTGTCGACGGCAAGCCCCAGGCCTGGCGATAGCCAGGCCCCCCGGACATGACCAGCACCTCTCGGCCACGGAGCCGGCCGGCTGCCCCAGCTGCCGGCCCACCCTCTCCCGGCCGATGAGGCCGCCCTCGTCCCGGCGGTCCTCGCAGCAGCGGCGGCGGCAACGATAGGTGAAGCCGACTATGCAGCTGCAGCTGAAGGTCAGCAAGCGCTGGTGGTATCCGGACCGGTGGCGGGTGGCTGCGAGGGCAGGAACCGGAATGACGGCGTCGTAGCTCAGGCCGCAGATTATGAGTTGGCGGCCCCTCAGAGTGAGGCCGGGAGCCCGTGGCCGGGGTACATGATCCCGTACTTTTCCACGTAGGCGTCCAGAGCCTGCAGCAGCTGGTGCTGAAAGGCCAGCCGTTCCACCAATTGGGACTGCGAACCCACGCCGCCCCCGCCACTCAGGCGCCGCTGGATCCAGGGCGGGACCAGCTCCACCAGGTGGCTGGCCCCACCGGTGAGGATCACGGTCTCGGGGCGGTTGTCCTCCACTCGCACCCCCACCCGCAGCAGTATCCCCGTCTTGGTCGCCAGCGCCCACACTCGCTCCCAGTGCCCGGGCTCGTGCTGCAGCAGGTTCCGCCGCGAGTAGCGGATGGCGGGGTCATTGATGATGCTGGTGTTGGTGTCGCCCCAGCGGACCAACCGCTCCACCACCGGCTCGTCGAGGTCGGTGGCTACGGCCAGGACCAGGGAGGCGCAGCGGTCGTCCAAGTCCGGCGGCAGCAGGGCGTTGCCCTGCCGCTCCGACATGATCATGATCTCGACGATGCTGGCGTGACGGAGGCAGTAAGCACTCCCGGCGACAACCTTCAGGTGGTCGCGACAGGCGACCCAGGCACAGTCAACAGCACGCCGGTCCCGGTAGAGGCAGCGGTACGCCTCCTGGTTGCCGCAACCGGAGTGGTCGCAGCCACCACCATCCGCCTCGCCGTACCGCACCGGGGGTGCGGCGGCCTCGCTCGCGGGCTTATCGGCCATGTCGCAATAGCCCCCCCAAAGATCTCCACGGAACTAACCGAGTCCGCCACCCCTGGGCGGCGGCGCCGACCTGAACTGAGGCGACGATAGCAGAGGTGGGCTCGGATCACAACGCGGCCGTCGGCACCCGGCCAGGATGTGACCGGTCCGTCAGCTGGACGGTGCGGCGGAGAGCGGCCGCCGCCCTCGAGCCGCGCCCGCCGAAGCACCGCTCAAGCCGGCAGACCCGGTGCCAGCAAGCCGTCCCCCCTGCGGCGGTCCAATCCCTGCGGTGAAGGTCAGAGAATGTCCCTAGTGGGTGCGTCCCGGCGGTTCGCTCTGCGCCCAACAGCCTGGCAGCGCCCGGACCCAGGTCGTCACTCCCACGCAGTCCAATGGTCCTGGCCTGCCGAGCTGATCCAATGAGGGAGTCGGCCGAGCTTGTCCGGCGGCGACAACGGAGGTGAGCGCGCGACCTGACACCGGCGCCGCGGGCCAAGTCCAGCGCCCGAGCAGAGGCGACTGACCAGACGGGGCCACCACGGGCGGAAGATCCTACCAGTTGGCGACTGGTGGCGGCCA
>JAKABA010000184.1 GCA_021802115.1 bacterium
AGATCTCGTTCAGGTACTTGGCGTTGCCTGAGCGGGTGTGGATCAGGGTGGGCAGTCGGAAGGTTGGGACCAGGACCAGCTCACCCGCCTCCAGGTCGATCCTGCGCCGGGAGACATGCGACTCGATGTAGCCCGGGGTCGCCTGGTCCGCAAACCCGAACTCCTTCATGCTGGTGGAGTAGATCTCCAGCTTGCGTGAGGGCGTGAGCCACCCCTGGGTCACCGAGCCGTCCTCATGCACCAGCCCGACCGCCCCAGCCTCCCCCACCAGTGGTGCCGCCTCGTCGTCCGTGACCGGGCGCCTCAGCACCCCCAGGGAGTCCGCGCGGGTTCCCTCAAGCTCGGCCGGGGCAAGGGTCCGCTCGTCGAGCCGGTACTGATCGTGGGACAGCTCGACCGCGCCGAATCTGCGCATGTAGGCCAGCGGGGACAGGCCCGCGGCAGCGGCCTGCTCAGGCAGCCCCGGCACCTCATTCTCGAAGACCCACCGATAGTAGTCGTCGACCGTGATCTTCTCGCCGGGGCGATAGGGGGACTCGAAGTACCTCCTGATGCCGAGCTCGCCCTGGGGATCGATGCGCCAGGAGAGCTCGAACCAGAACTCGTTCTCCTCCCACACCTCGCCGGGATTGGCCTGCCGGCTGTCGCTGACGGTGTCACCCCTTCGCTCCATGGCCACCCGGCGCACCGGTTGCCGGAAGGAGAGCCATCTGCCCGCGTGGGTCTCGTAGGACTGGGTGTCGTGGCGCTCCGCGGAGTGCCCCATCGGCAGCACGTAGTCGGCGAACTGGGCGGTCTCCGACCAGGTGGGGGTGAGCGCCACATGGCAGCCCACCAAGTTCTCGTCCGAGAGCGCCTCCATCCAGGTGAAGCCGTCGGGGTTGGTCCACACCGGGTTGTAGACCCGGCTGAAGTAGACCTCCAGACGGCCCCTCCCGTCCTTGAGCAGATGTGGCAGCAGGAAGGACATCTCGTTGGTGCAGACCGGGTACTCCCTGGGCCAGGTGAGTTCGTTCCACTCCGTGACCGGCGGCGGCATGTTGGGGCCATGGGGGATGAACTTGTCCCAGCCGTTGGGGCTGGTCCCGCCCTTGGTCCCCACCGAACCGGTCAGGACCAGCAGCAGCCAGAGGCTGCGGGCCACCTGCCAGCCCCCGTAGTTGCCGGCACAGGCCGAGCGCCAGACGTGGGCGGCCAGGCGATGCTCGCAGTTGGCGACCAGCTCGGCCAGCCGCTCGACCTCCTCCACCGGGATCTGGGCCTCCGCCGCGGCGAAGTCGAAGGTGAATTGGGCGTAGTCCGCCTCCAGCCGGCTCAGAAAGCTCTCGAAGGTAGCGGGTGACTCCGGGTGGAGCTCCTGGAGATAGGTCTTCCAGTTGACCCAGCGACGGACGAAGTCGCGATCCACCTGACCGGTGCGAAGCAGGTAGGAGGCGACCGCCAGCAAGATCGCCGCCTCGCTGCCGGGCCAGGGTGACATCCACAGATCGGCCTTGGCGGCGGTGTTGGAGAGCCGGGGATCGATCACCGCCAGCCGGGCGCCGTTCTGGCGCGCCTCCATGATCCGCTGGGCGTGCGGGTTGAAGTAGTGCCCGGTCTCCAAGTGGCTGGACAGAAGCAGGATCACCTTGGCGTTGGCGTAGTCGGGAGAGGGGCGGTCGTAGCCGGCCCACAGCGTCATCCCCAGACGGGCCCCGGCGGAGCAGATGTTGGTGTGGCTGTTGTGGCCGTCCACGCCCCAGGCCATGAGGAAGCGCTCCGCGAAGCCGTCCTCGCCGGGGCGGCCCACGTGGTACATCACCTCCCGGCGACGGTCCTCCTGGATCGCCCTGCGGATCCTGCCCGCGATGTCGTCCAGGGCCTGGTCCCAGCTGACCCGCTCCCACTGGCCCCCACCCCGAGGGCCGACCCGGCGCTGCGGATACAGGATCCGCTCGGGGTCGTCGAGCTGGTTGACGGTGGCGGGTCCCTTGGCGCAGTTGCGGCCCCTCGACCCGGGATGGGCCGGATTGCCCTCCAGCTTGCGGATGGAGAGGTCCTCCTGATCCACGTAGGCGAGCAGCCCGCAGCCGGACTCGCAGTTGAAGCAGGTGGTCGGAACCAGGGTGTAGTGATGCTCGACTCGGCGCGGGTGCGCCCTGGCGTCCAGCTCGACATGGTCGTCCCAGCTCTCGGGCGGCGGGAAGTTCTGGAGCTGCTCGTGGGCGCGCTGGCCCGGCAGCTCGGGACGGTTGAGGGGCGGGGTCGGGAGAGTGGACATAACCTGCAGATCCTCCTCAGGAGAGCGGGACATCCTGGCCCGCCCTGACGAATGCGGTCTCATAGGCCAGCAGGCCCGGCTGGCCCAGAGCCCCCGCCACCGCCCCCACGGCGACCAGCGCCCCCGGCAGCGCCCCGCTGCCCAGCCCCAGCACGACGATGGGGACAGCTACCGCGCCCAGCCAGAACTCCCTGGCATAGGGGCCCATGATCATGATCCGGGCCGCCACCGCCGCCTGCCGGCTGGGGTGGTGCCCGACATGTTCCAGGGTCAGCAGCAGCAGGTGGACGGCGGCGGAGACCACCAGCACCAGCAGCAGGAACCTCACCTCCACTGGGCTCGGCGCGGTCAACAGCGCCGCCACCAGCAGCGCCCCAGATCCCGCCAGCAGCGCCTGAGCGATCAGGTGCCAGAAGAAGATCGGCGACTGCCAGAGGTCACGCCCCTCGGCCTGGTTGAACAGCAAGGCCGAGTAGCCCGCGGCGAGGATGGCGACCGGCAGCGCCACCCAGCGCAGGACTGCAAAGGCGATGGCCATGGCGCCGCCGGTCAGCACTCCGACCGTGGCCAGGACCCCCAAGAGGAGCCAGATGCCACTCAGGGCAGAGAAGACCGAGAAGGCCAGGGTGCCCCAGACCAGCCAGGAGGTCGGGTTGGCCTTCAAGAAGATGAAGAGGAAGCGCTCGGGCCGCTTCAGGTCCCAGATCAACAGCGCCCCGGTCACCAGCGCAAAGAGGAGGGCGATCGCGGGTGCGGCGAGCAGGGTCTCGGCGCCCATCCGGCCGTTGGCGATCATCGCCAGGGCCGCCACCAGGAGCGCCCCCGCCGCAACCGACTTGGTCCACAGGTACCCGGAGACTCGCCAGCCCCAGGGCCTCGGGTGCGCGGTGTTCAAGGTGGTGCGGGCGGCCTCCGCCGGCCTGCGCTCCTGCCCCTCGGCGAACTGGAGCCGCTGGCGGTCGGGGGTGGAGTAGATGTAGGTCTCCTCCACCGGCGCCTCCAGGGGGTCGAGCGCCACCCGGTCGGCGCCCAGGTAGAAGACGTTGGGATGGGTGTTCTGCTCGGGAGACCGCACCTGGGTCGGCCGCTCCGCGATGAGACGGCTGATGCCGCTCTTGGGGTCGTCGAGATCCCCGACCCAGATCGAATGGGTCGGGCACACCACCACGCAGGCCGGTTCCTGCTGCCGGTCGATCCGGTGGGCGCAGAAGTTGCACTTGGCGGCGGTGTGAGTGTCGGCATCGATGTAGATGGCGTCGTATGGGCAGGCCTGCAGACAGCTCTTGCAGCCGATGCAGCGCTCCGCGTCGAAGTCGACTATCCCGTCGGGACGCTTGAAGAGCGCCTTGGTGGGGCAGATCCGGACACAGGGGGCGTCGCTGCAGTGGTTGCAGCGCATCACCGCGAACTCTCGGCGGGTGCTGGGGAACGCCCCCTTCTCCACGTACTTCACCCAGGTCCGGAACTGCCCCACCGGGACCCGGTGCTCGGTCTTGCAGGCGACCGTGCAGGCATGACAGCCGATGCATGTCCCCTGGTCGATCGCAAACCCGTATCTCAAACCGTCCCCTTCGCGCTTGACCGGTTGTACGGATTTTAGCCGCCGAGCGGGGGTCCTCCGTCAGGGTCGCGATGAGCGCCCGCCGCCAGGGGCCTCACCGCCGCTGGGCGGCGAGACTCGAGCCCTGGGCGGCCA
This sequence comes from bacterium, assembly GCA_021802115.1. Next base: position 3,957 of record JAKABA010000184.1, read on the forward strand.
CCCGGACTCCGCTCCTGCCCAGCCAGTCGACGGAAAAGCTGTAGCGGTCGCCGCGGATCAGGGTGCTCCGCCACTCGATGGGGGTGAGCTGGGCGTAGCCGAGGCGCTCGATCTGGAAGGCTCCGGTGCCCGCCCGGAGCCCCAGCTCGGCCCGCTCGGTGGCGGTGGGGACGACCGCCCGGATCTCCTCGCGTCCGCTGTCGGGACGGATCCCGCAGAGTTCCGCCATCTGGTCGTATAGAGCCGAGTGGGAGAAGTCCGCCTCCAGCAGGGGCCAGCCCAGGCTGGCGGGAACCCAGGCGCGGTCCAGGGCGAGCGGGTCGTCGTCGGCCAGCCGCAGCCTCTCCAGGTAGATGAGCGGCGCCGTCGCCGGCAGTCCCAGGCGAGCGGCCACCATCGGGTTGGTGGTCTGCTGCAGCTGCCGGACCTGGCTGCGCTGCTGCGCGCCCTGCTCCTCCACGAAGCGAAAGAGGCTGTAGAGCGCCCCCAGAGGTTGGTGGAACTGGGCCGCCAGCACCCGCGACCCCCGCCCCCGCCGGGAGTCCACCAGCCCGTCCGAGCGCAGCTTGCGAAGTGCCTCCCGGACGGTGTGTCGGCTGACCCCGTAGGCCGCCGAGAGCTGCAGTTCGGTTGGAAAGCTGGTGGCGAACTCCCGAGCATCGATCCGCCGCCGCAGCTCGCTGGCCAGCTGGGCCCAAAGAGGCATCGGGCTGTCTCTCCGCAACGCCCTCGCCTCTGGCGCACCCACCGCACCGCCGTCATTCATCTGCCCGATCCTCCAAGTTCAGCCGGAGCGCGACCGCCCCGTCCCCCTGACCCCCCAGACCGTCACCGCCCGTCAACGCCCCGTACCCGGAGCATGAGCGGATGGTGAACGGGTCGGTTGTAATCCTGACGGAGCAGGGCTAGTATGTGCGCAAGTACGGACAATTAACAGGCATCACTTCTCCACTCAAGCCATCCGAGGAGAATCAGGACGTGCAAGTCGTGGTCGTGGAGACCCCTGAACTGGGCGACCGCAGCTATCTGGTGCATGACGGCACGGTCGGATTCGTGGTCGACCCGCAGCGGGACATCGACCGTGTGCAGGCCGAGATCGACCGTGCCGGGGTCAAGGTCACGCACGTGCTCGAGACCCACATCCACAACGACTACCTGACCGGCGGGCTCGGCTTGGCCGCCGAGCTCGGGGCGGAGTATGTCGTCTCGGCCAGGGACGACGTGGAGTTCAACCGGGTCCCCGCCTCCGAGGGGAGTGAGTTCGAGATCGGACAGATGCGGGTGCGGGCTCTTCACACCCCCGGACACACGCCCAACCACCTCTCCTATCTCGTGCTCGAGAACGGCTCGCCCCAAGCGGTGCTGACCGGCGGGTCCCTGCTCTACGGAACGGTCGGCCGCACCGACCTCATCTCAGAGGAGATGACCGAGGAGCTCACCCGGCTGCAGTTCCGCTCCGCGCGCAGGCTCATGACCGAGATACCTGGGGCGGCCCGGGTCTTGCCCACCCACGGCTTCGGAAGCTTCTGCGCCTCCTCCAGCACCTCCCCGGACGGCCCCGGGGACATGGCCACCGAGCAACTGCAGAACCAAGCCTCGGTGATCGCCGACGAGGACGACTTCGTGGCCTCCGTGATCCCCGGCCTGGGTCCGTACCCCACCTATTACCGGTACATGGCGCCGCTCAACCGGCGCGGCCCCTCCCCCATCCATGACCATGACGACGCGACCCTTCCCGAGCTGGATGCGCAGGAGCTTGGTCGCCGGCTGGCCCAGGGCGGGTGGGTGCTCGACACCCGGGACCGCCGTGACTTCGCCCGCAGGCATCTCGCGGGCACTGTGGGGATGGAGCTGTCCCCCACCCACTTCTCCACCTATGTCGGGTGGCTGGCGCCCTTTGACCAGCCCGTGACCTTGCTGACGGAGGGCCGGGACGCCTTCCTCAGAGCGCGCCGAGACCTGATGCGGATCGGCATGGACCGGCTCGAGGTCAACACCCGCGGCTTTGCCGCCAACTCCGACTCCCTGCCCACCAGCTCCTACGAGGTGACCGACTTCGAAAGCCTGGCCGCGACCGGCTCGTTCTCCCGGCCGGTGCTGGACGTGCGCCAGCGCGCGGAGTGGTGCACCGGTCACCTCCGCGGCTCCCAGAACATCCCCATCCAGGATCTGCCGCAGCGCATGGACGAACTCCCCAAAGGAGAGCTGCTGGTCCACTGCGCGAGTGGCTACCGGGCCAGCGTTGCGGCCAGCCTCATAGACCGCGCCGGGCATCCCGTAGTCCTCATCGACGACGATTTCGCCAACGCGCAGAGGGTCGGGCTGCCGATGGAGAGCTGACCCCGATCCGGCAACAAGGGTGTGCCCGCGGTGGCAGGCGCTCGGCCGTTCAGAAGGTGCAGCGGGAGCAGCTGATGGGCGGTACTGGCACTGCCATTGAGCCGCCGTCGGCGCTGAGCGACAGGTCTCATCCGGGGACCGCACCGCAGTCCCGACACCCGACTTCTGGTCGGTCCTCGGCACCGAGCCCCACCCCGTCAGCCGGGCCGGGGGCGCTCCAGGGCTCCGGGACGACTGGTTGATCTCCCGCGCGGCAGTCCTGGTCGCCCGTAGAATCCAACAGCGTCGGTGGATTCGGCCGGTTCTGGTTTCGGGTACTCCATGACAGAGACTTGGGTTGGGCAGCCGATGAGGCGCCGCGAGGACCGTCGCCTGGTGCTTGGTCAAGGCGCCTACGTCGATGACCTCGCCTTCCCGGATGCGCTCCACATCGCATTCGCTCGAAGCCACCTGCCCCACTGCGAGGTGGGCGCGCTGGATAGATCGGCAGCCGAGGGCCTGGCTGGCGTCGTGGCGGTCCTGACCGCAGCTGACCTGCCCCACTCGGTCAGCCCGCTTCCCCTGCGCGGCACTGCCCTACCGGACGGCTTCAGCCTTACCGACGCCCCGATGCCGATCCTTGCCTCCGGCCGCGCTCGGTTTGCGGGTGAGGCCGTGGCCGCGGTTGTGGCGGAGTCTCGGGAGGGGGCGGTGGACGCCGTGGACGCCTTGATGCCAGAGCTCGAGCCGCTGCCATCGTCGGGCACGATCGGCCACTCGCTGGCGGGCGGACCCATACTCCACGCAACGGCCCCCGGCAACGTCCTGTTTTCCTTCGCCCACTCGCAGGGTGATCTGGACCGCCAGTTCTCCGTGGCCGACCGGATTGTGCGGGGGCGGTTCACCATCCCTCGTTTGCAGGCGTCGCCCATGGAAACCAGGGGGTGCGTGGCCACCTACGACCCAGCAGCGGGCCTCACCCTCTGGTGCTCGTCCCAGGACCCCCACCGTCCCCGGCTGCAGCTGGCCCACGTGCTGGGACTCCCCTACGAGAACATCAGGGTGGTGGTGCCCACCGTCGGCGGCGCCTTCGGCAGCAAGGGTGGGCTTGCCCCCGAGTACGCTGTGGCCACCGTGGCCGCGATGCGGCTGGGCCGCCCCGTCAAGTGGGTCGAGACCAGGTCGGAGAGCTTTCTGGCGGCCTATCAGGGGCGGGGCATGGAGGCGGAATGCGAGCTCGCGGTGGCGAACGACGGCCGCCTGCTGGGCCTTCGAGCAAATCTCAAGTTCGACGCCGGAGCCTATCTCCTGGGACACACCGCCGTGGTCGCGGTCACAGCCGCCAGCCTGGTCACAGGCGCCTATGACATCCCGGCCGCCCAGGTTGAGGTGGTTGGGGTGGCCACCAACAAGGTGCCTACCGGGCCGTATCGGGG
>JAKABA010000185.1 GCA_021802115.1 bacterium
CTTGGCGCCCACCCTGGTCACATCTGCGGTCTCACTCACTCGTATCTCCTTGAGAGGGGAATCGCGCCGAGTCGGCAAGCGGGCCGGAGTCGACGCGCTCGCCGCAGCCGGCAACTCCCGGGGCTGAACCCTGATTGTAGTTTCGATCCCCCAAAGGGCAGCGCCAGAAGCGCAATGGTGGCGCCGGCCGCGCGGTTGCCTCAGTCGGTTTCCGTCGATGCTCTCCTGACCACGGCCCCCAGCCCACGACAGGGCCGGGTGGGCTGTGGCATGATCGCAACCACCGCCACGCTTACGGGATCCCAAGGAGCGCCATGATCTCCCGAGATGACTACCTCTACTTCATAGATCAGCAGCTGGACGCCATGATCGCGATGGTGGAAGAGTTGGGAGACGGGCTCGGCAACCGGACGCTTGACATTGCGGGTTCCAACTCCCCCTATGCGATCCTCACCCACTGCTTGGGCGTGATCGAGTACTGGGGCGGCCACGTGGTGGCGGGGCGTCCCTCGAACCGGGATCGAGCGGCGGAGTTCACCGCCAGCGGAGCCGTCGCAGATCTCGTCGCCAGGGCGCGAGCCGCCCGGAGCCGTCTGGCTCAAGACGTGGCCGCTGCCGAGCTCGATCTGCCCGCGCGCAACTCGCCGGGTCCGGAGAACGCGGCCTTGCCCATCGGTCGGACCCAGGGCGGGGCCTTGGTCCACATCCAGGAGGAGCTGGCGCGCCACCGCGGCCATATGGACATCACCCGAGACCTCCTCTTGGCCGAGGCGAAGTCGGGCTGAGTCACGAGGGGTCGACCCCTGGAGTGCGGAACGCTAGCAGTTGGACTCCCGCCGAGGCGGCCGGCGACAACCAGAGCTCGCACTCCAGGTCGCCGGCTTCACAGTGAAGGGTGACGGTGCCTCGGAGGCGTGCGGACGAACGCAGCGGTCCCACCTTCTGGAAGCGTCCCAGCCGGGCCCGCAGCCTGCCCAGCTCCACGTTCCGAGTCTGGAGGTCCCGATCCCGGAAGAGGTTGTCGGCCGCCAGCTCCGCCCAGCCCACGAGGGTACCCTGCTGGTACGCACTGACCAGCAGATCCCGAGCCCGGACCAGCTCAGGGGCGGGCTCCTCATGGCGGGGTACCAGCAGTCCGGCTCGATCCAGAACCTCGATCGCCTCGCCGACGGCGACGCGCATCGGGGCATAGGTGAGGTTCGAGAACGCGAAGACTGCCAGGTCGCAGTCCGGCAACCACTCGACGTGCGATCCGAAGCCAGGCAGGCCCCCACTGTGGAACACCACCCGCCCCTGCCGCTCATGCCACCCGGAGAACAGGCCGAAACCGTATCCGAGGCCGCCGACCCCCGTCCGGACCGCTCGCCCCGGCCGGATGGCCCGGTGGGGCTGGTGCATCTCCCGAAGGCTCGGCGTCGCGACTGGGGACTCGGGGTCCGGCTCGGCGGTCGTCCAGGCCCGGAGGTGAAGCTGGGCGTAGCTGCTGAAGTCCGCAATCGAGGTCCAGACCCCACCCATGGCTCCAAAGGCCCCATGGTGCAGTGCCGGTTCGACCACCAGGCCATGATCAGCCAGCCGGTGTCCATCCGCGCGTCGCGAGGGATCCACATCATCCAGCTCGAAGTGGGTGGACCCCATCCCCAGTGGCTGGAACAGCCGCCGGGCGGCAAACGCCGGCAGGGTCGAGCCGGTCACCACCTCGAGTACGCGGCCCAGGATCGCATAGCCCAGGTTGGAGTACTCGAATTCACGGCCCGGCAACCGATCCAGGGGAATGCCGGACCTGAGCAGCGAGGTGAAGTCGCCATCCGACATGTCCAAGTGGCGGTCTGCCCAGGGGTCGTCCTCGACCAGGCCGGCCGACATGGTGAGGAGGTGGCGCAGGGTGACCCAGCGCGCCAGCTCCCCGGGGTACCCCGACAGCCGCAGCTCGGGAAGGTAGGCACCAACGCTCTCATCCAGGCTGAGCACCCCAGCATCGCGCAACATAAGCAAGCAGCAGGCGGTGATGCTCTTGGTCATCGACGCGATCCGAAAGACCGTTTGCGGCGTGAGTCGGGCTCCCGACTCAAGCGCGGCCGCTCCCTCCTGCCCGTAGCAGAGCATCCCCTTGGAGCTGGCAACCGCCCAGCACACCCCGGGCAGGCCTCCCCTCTCCCGGGCGGCCGCGAACACCTCCCCCAGGGCCCGGACGGTTTCTCCCTCCAGCCGAACTGAGCCCGCCTGCGGGCAAAGGTCACACTCCACAGCGACCATGATGGCGCCGCCGGCCGTCCCCAGCGCCGTACACCAAGCTCGGGCCGAGCCGGGTGTCCCGCCCTGTGGACCAGCAGTGGTACTTGGACTCACTCGCGGGAAACCGTCGGCCGCAGCTTCTGAAGGGCGCTGGGCCACACCGGCCCAGCCGCCAGCGTCAAGACCACGGCCCGGGAGCTGGCCCGGTCACGGCCCGAGCCGGGGCCGCGGCTGACACGCCCGCGGGGCTGGCGGCAAGCGGGATGCCACCCCCGCCTCAAATTTTCCGCCCAGGCCAGAAGAGCCAGCGGGGCTCGGATGCCGTGGCCGGGCCCATGCGGGTGCGGCCCAACTCACCTGCGCGCTGGCGCGGCTGCGGTGACCGCACTCGGCAGGAGGGTGCGGCCCAGGATGTGGATGTCGGTGTCCTTGGCCAGCCGGATTACCTCCAGCGCCACCGGCCGCTCCCAGGGCATCCGATGCCTGGTCCGCGGCGCCGGCATGATCAGAGTGGTGACCTGATGGGACTCGGCCCAACTGACCAGGGTGGCCGCCACCGTTCCCTCCCTCGGCAGCGGCACCAACGCAACTCCACTCCTGGCCGCCAGCCGGGCGAGCTCCTCGATCGCGGTGGACTCGCGGCCGTCCAGACGTGGCTGGGTGACCGTGACCAGGGAGAGCTCGGCGTCCTCGCGCCGGGCCATGGCGAGCCCGGCATCGAGAAGTTGGGCGGCCAAATCCACCCGCTCCGGGCGGAGAGCCACCGCGATCCGCTCTTGCACGGCCCACAGCGTCCGAATGGCGTTGGTGGCAATGTAACGCTGCAGCCGCTGTTCCGTGTGGTCGGCCACCAACCGGAGCGCCGCCTCGCGCAGGTCGCTGAGCAGCTCTTCCCGGAAGACGCCCAGCGCCTGGGTCACCTCATCCGCCGGGACTAAACCTCCGGACCGTACCCGCTCGCGCAGTTCGGCTGGGGGAATGTCCACCAACTCGATCTCATCCGCCTGATCGAGAACCCCACGGGGTACCAGGCCCGTCAACTCATTGTGGTCATCCCGCAACGCCTCCAATTGAGAGCGGGCCCACTCGAAGCCGGGCAGGTCGATGAGGCCGATGGTTCCCACCACGTTGATCCCGGCCTCCTGCAGGCGCTGCACCTGCGAACAGCGCGGCTCTTGAGATTCGCGGTCCCGCACGGATAGGTCGTCCACGCAGACGACGCTGGGGTTGCTGCGCAGCACCGTCTCGACGTCGACGGCTCCGGTCGGGAGGGTCGGCACCTCACGCAGGCCGGCCAGCAGGGCCTCGATGCCGGCCCGGCCATGACCCCCCACCGCGGCCACCGTGACGTCGGCCCCGCGTCGCTGCCGACGACCGGCCTCCTCCAACATCCGGGTCGTCTTGCCGACGCCGGGCGCGTACCCGATGTACAGCCGAAGTGAGCCGGCGGTTCCCGAGCTGGCCTCGCGGCGCAGGATTGCGTCCGGATCGGGACGCGCATCCCCCGTCCCCAGGGGTCGCCCGCCGAGGCGCCTGCCGATCACATGGAGGTGACGATCGGCCAGCCCCTCGAGCAGCTGGCCGATGAGTGCCTGTTGACGGGATCCCGGCCGGCTGCCGGCCGGGGCCGACACCATGATGTGGGTCGCCGCTGAACGTCCGATCTCGGCCACTATCGCGGCCACCGAGTGAGTGTTCGAACAGGTGCGATAGACGGCGCCCAGGTCGCCCGCCAGGGCGGCGGCGGCGGCAAGGTCCTCCCCTCCGCGGTCCGGCTCGCCGACTCCGAGCACCTCCACCGGAGCGGACAGCCGGCGGCCCATGCGGACACCCCGGCGGATGAGCCCCAAGGCGGTGGGATCGGCCGGCGCCACGATCAGCACCCTGTCCGCTGCGCGCGCGGGCGCTTCCGCCACCGTCCTAACCCGTCGGTGCTGCACCGTGTACCGCAGGGCCAGCTCCCTGAGTGCAGCCAGGTTGCCCTCTCTGAAGAAGCTGTTCAGGGCAACCTCGACCCGCTCTGGTGGGTAGATGTTGCCATGCCGCATGCGCTTACGGAGAGCCTCTGGGGTGATGTCAGCGAGGCGCAACTCCGCCGCTCCCTGAAGTACAGAGTCGGGCACGGTCTCGCGGACCGCGACCCCGGTTACCTGCTCCACCACGTCGCGAAGGCTTTCGATGTGCTGGATGTTCACCGTGGTCCACACATCTATGCCGGCGTCGAGCAGGTCCTCGACATCCTGCCACCGCTTGCCGTGGCGCATGCCTGGCAGGTTGGTGTGGGCCAGCTCATCGACCAGTGCCAACTTTGGGTGGCGCTCCAGTGTGGCCTGAAGGTCCATCTCCTCGACCCGGATCCCGTGGTACTCGAGCACCAGCGGCGGGATCCTCTCCAAGCCATCCAGCGCCTGCTCCGTGAGCGGTCGGCCGTAGGTCTGCGCCCAGGCCACCACCACGTCGGTGCCCGAGTCGCGTTCACGGCGGCCCTCCTCCAACATCGAGAAGGTCTTGCCCACCCCCGGGGCGGATCCCAGGAAGACCGTGAGCGCCCCCCGGCCGGACTGGTCAGTCATCGTGGTGGGCGCGTCCCCCGGCACAGCCTCGGCGCCACTGTGAACGGCGACTCCGCGCGCCAGCACCGGGGCCGGTGCGGCCAAGCACGCGTAGTTGAGCTGGCCCCCAAGGGCTGATCTAGTCTTCGGCTCACGAGTCCATGATGACCGGTCGCCGGCGTTCCACCCTCCGGTAGCCGGGCGAGCGCGCAAGAGTTCCGATTAGCCCCGCTGGAGTCGCGTCAGTTGCTGGATCGGCCCTCCTGGCACACGAGGACTTGTAACCATTGTGCCCAGCGGCGAGCGTGGGCTGGCCGGGGCCGACCGGTGTTAGGGGGCTCGGGACAGCAAACGCTAGGCGTGGACCTGCCTCGCTCAGGGCGGTCCGGCGTCACTCTGTGAGGGATCAGCCATCGTGCAGGGTTCTGATCACGATAGCTGCGGAATTTTGGGACAAAGAGTGCGGGGCTGTACGGACAGCGGTGGCAGCAGCGGCCTAACGGCTCGCATGCGCCCACGTTCTGCTCGGTGGAGGTTGATGCTCCAGAGCAGCCGCGCCGCCCGAACTCACCCGGATTGCCACCTCCTCACGCGCTTGGGCTGAAGCGCCCCACGATCCTGGTTATCTCCTCCGCCGCGAGGGTTTCCTGGGCCACCAGCGCCGCGGCCAGCGCGGAGAGCGCAGCCCGGTTGGCGGTGAGCTGCGCCCGCGCAGCCTCCAAGGACCGCAGCAGCAACTTCGACACCTCCTCGTCAACCCGGGCAGCGGTGGCATCGCTCACTGCCGGCGAGACCAAACCCTCCCGGGCCCGGGCCAACTCGAGAGCGGAGAGGTTCGCGGGTCCGATCTCACTCATGCCCCACCTCGTGACCATGCCCGCCGCCAACACGGTCGCTTCCCGCATATCCTCCTCCGCCGCAGTGCTGAAGTCGCCGTCATAGCGGAGCTCCTCGGCCACCCGACCGCCGAATGAGCGCACCAGGCGCGCGGTCAAGTCCGAGATCGTCTGCTCCTGGGTCTCGGTCTCCACGTTGGTGAGCGTTGCGCCGCCGCTGCGGCCCCTGGGGGTGATGCTCACCGACGCCAGGGGCATTGCGCCCGGGACCAGCACGGCCAGGAGGGCGTGCCCCGCCTCGTGATGGGCCACCCGCTCCTTCTCCTCCGGGCTCATGGTGACCGCTCGGGCAGGCCCCAGGAGCGCTTGCTGGTAGGACGCTTCAAAGGCCTCCATCGTCACCTGGGAGAGGTCCCGGCGAGCCGACCACAAAGCCGCCCGGTTGACCAGGTTCTTCAGATGAGCCCCGCTCCAGCCGGTGGTGCGACGAGCCACGACCGCCAGGTCGACGTCGGGAGCGAGAGGCACCCGGCTGGCGTGGATGCGCAGGATCGCCTCCCGGCCGGCACGGTCGGGAATATGGACCACGATCTGCTGATCGAAGCGCCCGGGCCTCAGCAGGGCGGGGTCAAGCACATCAACCCGGTTGGTGGCTCCCAGGACCACGATCCGGGAGCGCGGCGTGAAGCCGTCCAGCTCGGTGAGCAGCTGGTTCAGGGTGTGGTTCTGCTCAGCGGTCCCGGCGGTGGTGGCGGTCCGGCGCATGCCCACCGCGTCGATCTCGTCGATGAATACGATCGCCGAACCCGCCTCCCGGGCCCGTTGGAAGAGCTGACGCACCCGGCTGGCCCCGACCCCCACATACACCTCCACGAACTCGGACCCCGCCATGTGCAGGAAGGGGACTCCGGCCTCGCCGGCCACCGCCCGAGCCAGCAGAGTCTTTCCGGTTCCTGGCTCACCGACCAGGAGCACCCCCCGGGGAAGCTCACAGTGGAGCCGCCAGTACCGCTCAGGGTTGCGCAGGAAGTCAACGACCTCGACGAGCTCGTCCCGGACTTCGTCGACGCCCCCCACACTGGCAAAGGTCACCGCCGCCTCCACGTCCTGGGTGGGAGCCGGGGCGAGGTCCGGGGGCCGGACCCATCGGCTCAGCGCCGACCCTCCCGAGCCCTGCCTGCGCGGACGTCCGGACTGGTTGCTTCCGGCCGGGCCGGGCAGCCCCGGCACCTCGGTGGCGAACTGCATCGCAGACCCCCAGCGGTCGGCGGGGCGTCGGAAGGCGCGAACCAGCATCACGGCCACCATGGCGAGCAGGCAGAACGCCACGACCGGGAGGCCGATCCGAAGCACCTCGGAGGAGCCCGCCGCGCCGGCCCGGGTGACCACGTTGGCGACCGTCACCCCGTGGGCCCGGGCCGCAGCGATCAGCGTTCGCATCACGTAGGTTGGCTGTCCAGCGCTCACCCACGCTGTTCGCGGAGAGTTAGCGGGCGGGTTGGCCAGGGCGGCGGTGATGCGGGTCGAACTCAGCTGCAGCGATCGGACCCCGTTGGCATCGACAGCGTTGATCAGCTGTGTCATCGACCACGCCGCGGGGCCCGTGTTCCCACTCACGCGGCGTCCACTCCAGGCTCCATCTCCAACCACGACCTCTCCACCGGTGGCGCTGGTCGCTGAGTAGGAGTCTATGTCAGAGGAGCCCGAAGAGCGGCAGGTGATCGCCACCGTACACCTTCGTGGGTGGCGATCGGTGCCTCGCCACCCGTCCCAGAACTCCCCAGCGCTAAGGGGACATGCGGGAGCCGAAGGCGCTCACGGGCGCCGAGCAAGCCCACCTGCTGGAGGTGGCGCACGGCACCGAGCAGGTCGACGTGGCCCCCCGGCCGTGGCGGGTATGTCAACATGGATTCGTGGGCGGTGCCCACCCAAGCGGGAGCGGGCGACGACAAGTGACCAAGAACGCACCTGATGGCACCCGCATCCTGGGCAGCCTGCGATCGGTCGATGGAAGAGGCGTCGTGCTCCTGGAAGACCGCTTCG
>JAKABA010000186.1 GCA_021802115.1 bacterium
CGGAGCGCTGCGACCTGGTCTTCGTCGACACCTCCCGCAACGGCAGCCGGCGGTTCTGCTCCCTGCGCTGCCTCAACCGGGACAAGGTGGCACGCTTCCGCAGCCGACATCCCGAGGGCGGTGCCGCGGACGACCAGCTGCCCACGTCCCCGCTGCCCCGCTGATCGGCGCACCGCGGACCGCCGTCCTCTCCCTGTCATAGGTTGCGCCGGTGGAGTGGTCACCGTCGGGCATCTCCCCGGCGGATGGTGTCAGGGAGTCCCCTCCTATATCGCGAATCCCCGGGGTGCCGGTCTTCTACCGCGCGGTGCTGCCGCAGTTACTTCTGCCCGGCTCCGGCCTCGGCCGGGTGGTTGCGTTGGCCCAGCATCATGTCTCGCCCTGGCCTGGGCACCTCCGCGCTGTCTCTGCGGACATCTCCCGGCTCCGTCCGCGGCTGGAGCGCCAGCGAATGCGCCGCGCCGCCCCCGCCGGCGTGCTCCTCGGTCCCAGAGCGCTCCTAGCCTGCGAGCGATTCCGAGAGGGGCGGGAGCGAGGCGACTACGCCGCCCTCACCTCTCCTGGCTCTCGACCAGGTATGCGGGATCGTCAGCGGCCTGGAACCCTGCCCGGTAGACAGCCTGACGCAGTAGGGCGGAGGACCCCACGGCCAGTGCCCCGCCGAGCCGCTGCAGGAGGGGGCTGCGTCCCCCGCCGAGCACTAGCAGCGCCCCCGCCATGGAGGCTCTCCGGTGGGCCCGGGCGAGGCGCCCACCCGTCCCGGTCCTGTAGGGCTCGGCCAAGGGTCCCAGCTGGGACTCCATGGCCAGGAAGGCGGCCTGCTCCAGCGCAGTCCCGACCACCACCATGCGGCGGGACGCCGCCCCCCCCTCCCCAGGGCCGGCCAGACAGAGCACCCCGCCTGCGGCCGAGAGCGAGCTTCCGGAGAAGACGAAGGGCAGGAAGTGGCGACCTCCGCGCCAGGTGGGGTTGGCTGTGTCACCCAGGAGCACCGCCGTGTAGTTGGCGAGGATCGGACCCAGGATGCCTGCCGCCCCCTCCATCGTTCCTGTCACAGCGACTGGGAAGCCGGCCAGGTCTGCCGCCTCGGCCATCCCGAGCGCTGTCCCGAAGCCGGCCAGGGTCCAGCTCCCAATGCTCATCGGGGAGGTCGGCCGCAGCACCCTAAGCATGTTGAGGAACCGGGCAGGGCGCCCCAGGTCCGAAATCAGCAGCGCCGGGCTCACCAGCGCCCCCGCCAGTGCCACCCGGCGAGCTGTCCGGCCCATCCGATGCTGTCCGCTCCAGCGGGCCAGGATCGAGACCGCGGCGAGGGCACCTGCGGTACCACCGGTGAAGAAGTAGAGGGGCACCTCCCACGTCCAAGCCGGCCGCCGCACGATCGGCAGCCCGTAGTAGGAGCGGGGCCGCTCCCGCGGCACCAGCGGCCTCTCCGCCGGCTCCTCGCGCCCCTCTACCGCCGCCATCTCAGCGCTCCTGCGAGGCCGCCCACCAGCAGCCAAGCCGCCACCGAGGCCGCTCCCCACATGGTGACCACGTCCCGGCGGCGGTACTCCGGACGAGGTGGGAGGCCATACACCTCGGGCCGGTCGAGGAGCAGGAAGAACGCGCCGAAGCCGCCCACGCCGTCCCCCTCGTCCGCCCCGTAGAGGCGCGCCTCCTCACCTCCCGGCTGGCCCCGCACCTGCTCCAGCCGGGCACGGGCCGCCTCACGCAGCTCCTCCACCGGCCCGAACTGGATGGACGCCGTCGGGCAGGCCTTGGCACAGGCTGGCTGCTCCCCGACCTTGAGCCGGTCGTAGCAGAGGGTGCACTTGAAGGCCCGGCCGTCATCCTCCCGGCGCTCGATCACCCCGAAGGGGCAGGCGACAACACAGTAGCCGCATCCGTTGCAGACGTCGTCCTGGACTACGACCGTGCCGAACTCAGATCGGAAGATCGCCCCGGTCGGGCAGACCTCGAGACAGGCGGCCCGGGTGCAGTGCTTGCACACGTCGGAGCTCATGAGCCACCTCACCCCGGCCGCATCGTCCTGGCGCACCCGCTCCACGAAGGCCACGTGGCGCCAGCTGTCAGCCCCCAGCCGGAGGGTGTTGTCGTAGGAGTTGCCACTCCAGGCGGGCTTCAGGTCGGGTACCCCGTTCCACTCCTTGCAGGCCACCTCGCAGGCCTTGCAACCGATGCATACCGAGCTGTCGGTGAAGAACCCCATCCGGGTTCCCCCGGCCTGCCACAGGGGCAGGGCCACCGCCGGCTGCCGCGGCGCCGAACTCACGAACTCGCCTGGTCCGCCCGCCGTCCGGGCCGGATGTCGCAGGTAGCGGCCTTGACCTCCTGGATGTGGACGTTGGGGTCCAGGACCAGAGGGAAGAGATCGTTGGCGGAGTCGCCCCGCACCAGCCCGCGGCTGCCCCAGTGGTAGGGGAGCCCCACCTGGTGCAGCTGGCGGCCCTCGACCCGAAGCGGTGTCACCCGGGCGGTGACCAGGACCCTGGCCTCGATCGACGCCCTCGCCGTGACGATCGTCGCCCAACCGCCGTGCCGGAGCTGCCGGAGTTCGGCGAGCTCAGGGCTCACCTCGCAGAACATCTCCGGTTGGAGCTGGCTCAGCCGGGCGAGGAAGCGGCTCATCCCTCCGGCGGTGTGGTGCTCGGTGAGCCGGTAGGTAGTCATCACGAAGGGGAAGTGGTCCGCGCCATCCTCTCCCGCGGTGGGGTGGTAGGGGTTGTCGGGGCGCAGGAAACGCTGCCGAGCGGGGTTTGCCTCCTGCTCGTACAGCGGATTGCGCGTCAGCGACTCCTGGGGCTCGTAATGGGTGGGCATGGGACCGTCGAGCAGCCCGCTGGGGGCGAAGAGCCAGCCGCGGCCGTCCGCCTGCATGACGAACGGACGGTCCCCTGGGAGCGAGTTCTCGGCCGAGGCGCCGGGGGGCGGCTTGTAGCTGGGAGCGCGGTCCACCGGGAAGTCGGGGACGTCCGGCCCTGTCCAGCGTCCCTGCTCCGCGTCCCAGGCCAGGTAGCGCTTCCGCTCCGACCAGGGCCGTCCGGAGGGGTCGGCGGACGCCCGGTTGTAGAGCACCCGGCGGTTCATCGGCCAGGCCCATCCCCATTCCGGGGCCACCCAGCTCTGCTCCCAGTGAGGACGGCGGCGGGCGGTCTGGTTCTGCCCCCCGGCGTACGCCCCGCAGTAGATCCAGGTCCCCGAGCTGGTGCTGCCGTCGTCGCGCAGCGCCCCCAATCCGGGGAGCGGGCTTCCATCGGCCGCCACGCCGCTGATCTCCCTCAGGACCGCCTCGGCCCGTGGTTCCCGCTGCTCGCCCTCCAAGGGGTAATCCCAGGTGAGGTCCAGGACCGGCCGGTCGCGATCCATCTGCCGCCCCGCCAGCTTCTCGCGGATCCGCTGGCCCAGCCAGTAGGCGAACCAGAGCTCAGAACGGCGGTCCCCGGCCGGGTCAATGGCCCGCTCATGCCATTGGAGCAGCCTCTGCGTGTTGGTGAAGCTACCGTCCTTCTCCGTGTGGGCCGCCGCCGGCAGGAAGAACACCTCGGTGCCGATCTCCTCACTCCGGACCTCGCCGGCCGCAACCTCCGGCGAGTCGTACCAGAATCCGGCGGTCTCGATCTCGTACAGGTCGCGGACCACCAGCCAGTCCAGGTTGCGCAGCCCCCGGCGGTGCAGGGTGCCGTGGGCTGACCCCACGGCCGGGTTCTCACCCAGTACGAAGAACCCCTTCACGGTCCCGTCCACCATGCCGAGGGTGCTCTGGTAGGTGGAGTGGTCGCCGGTGAGACGGGGGAGGTAGTGAAAGGCGAACTGGTTGTCGGCGGTGGCGGCATCGCCCCAGTAGGCCTTGAGCAGGGAGACCAGATACGCCTTCAGGTTGCCCCAGTAGCCACCGGCGGCACCTCCGTGAGGCCGGCAGAAGCCGTCCAGGTCGGTGGCGTCCTGGACCATCGGCATCGGCAGGTAGCCGGGGAGGACGTCGAAGAGGGTGGCGATGTCTGTGGCGCCCTGGATGTTGGCGTGGCCACGGAGGGCCAGGATGCCACCTCCCGGCCTGCCCATGTTCCCCAATAGCAATTGCAGGATCGCGGCGGTGCGGATGTACTGCACCCCCACCGTGTGCTGGGTCCAGCCCACCGCGTACACGAAGCAGGTCGTCCGCTCCGGGCCGGAGCTGTCACAGATCAGCTCGGCCAGTCGCCGAAACTGGTCGGCCGGGACCCCGCAGGCACGCTCCACCATCTCCTCGGTGTACCGGGAGAAGTGGCGGCGCAGGAGCTGGAAGACGCAGTGGGGGTCCTCCAGGCTGGGGTCCTCGAAGGGGACCTCGCCAGCCACGACGACACCGTCGCCCTGCGGCGGCGGCGCGGTGCGCTGTCCCGCGGCCGCCCAGACCGATCCCCCCCGGTACTGCCAGGTGCGGTTCTCGTACCTTCCCTGGTCCTGGTTCCAGCCGGAGAAGAATCCGTCCAGGTCCTCGGTGTCCAGGAAGCGCTCGTCAATGATGGTGGCTGCGTTGGTGTAGTTGACCACGTAGTCGCGGAAGTATCGCTGGTTCTCCAGGGCGTAGTGGATCAGCCCGCCCAGGAAGGCGATGTCGCTGCCCGCCCGCAGAGGGATGTGCAGGTCGGCCAGGGCGCTGGTCCGGGTGAACCGAGGGTCGACGTGGACCAGCTTGCCGCCGCGCTTCTGGGCTTCCACCACCCACTGGAAGGCCACCGGGTGGCACTCCGCCATGTTGGACCCCATAACCACCACGCAGTCCGAGTTCACGAGGTCGCCGGGGAAGGTGGTGGCGCCGCCCCTACCGAATGAAGCCCCCAGACCGGGGACGGTGGCGGAGTGTCATATTCGGGCCTGGTTCTCGACCTGGACCACGCCCAGGCCCACCATCAGCTTGCGCCAGAGGTAGTTCTCCTCGTTGTCGATGGTGGCACCCCCCAGGCTGGCGATCCCCATCGTGCGTCGGAGCGGGCGGCCCTGCTCGTCCGCCTCTTCGAAGGTGGCGTCACGGGTGGCGATCACCCGGTCGGCGATCATGTCCATCGCCGAGTCCAGGGAGATCTCCTCCCATGAGGTGCCATAGGGCCGGCGGTATTTCACCTTCAGCTCCCGCAGGGGGCTGTTGACCAGCTCCCGGCTGGCCGCGCCTTTGGGGCAGAGTCGGCCCCGCGAGAGCGGGCTGGCCGGGTCGCCCTCAATCTGGGTGACCTCCCCCTGGTGGACGTACACCAGCTGCCCGCACCCCACAGCGCAGTAGGGGCAGATCGAGGTGGCCACGCGGTCGGCGGTGGTGGTGCGCGCCGTGCGCATCTCGGTCAGGGTCGAGGTGGATGTCCTCCCCAGGCCCAACAGGTCCCCGCCGGTGACCTGCCGCCAGACCGGCCAGCGCCGAGCCTCAAAGGGCATCTGAGATCGGTTGTCCGAGCCCGCCTTGCACCCCGCCAGGATAGCTCAGGCGCCCGCCCGGCAGCAGATAGACTGACCTGCCAATGGGCACATCGCCAGGCGGGATGCACCGCCTCCACTTCACCGAGGTGGGCCCGCGTGACGGGCTGCAGAACCTCGACCGGGATCTGCCCACGGAGACGAAGGTGGCGCTCGTCGAGCGGCTGCTCGACGCCGACGTCGACCTGGTCGAAGCCACCTCCATGGTCTCCCCCCGCTGGGTGCCCAAGATGGCGGACGCAGAGCGGCTGCTGAGCGCCCTGGTGGCCGCGCGGGGCCACGGTGTCCTGCGCCGCCTGCGAGTTCTGGTCCCCAACTTGCGGGGGTTGGAAAGGGCCCTGGCCGCCGGGGCGGTCCGTGTCGTCGCCAACATCGGCGCCACCGAGGGCTTCAACCGGGCCAACCTCCGTCAGGGGGTGGGAGAGACCCTGGCCGAACTGGAGAGGATGGCCGAGCTCGCTCGAGCTGAGGGATGCACCTTCGATGTCGGCATCAGCTGCTCGTTCGGCTGTCCTTTCGAGGGCCGAGTCGCCCCTGACCGGGTCGCCGAGCTGGCGGACCGGCTAGCCGATCTGGGGGTCTCCGAGATCGGCATCGCCGACACCATCGGGGTTGCCGATCCCCGCCAAGTCAGCTCTCTAATCGAGCATCTGGCGCGCTCCGGGGTGGGCGCCGAGCAGCTCTCGCTCCATCTCCACGACACCCGGGGGATGGGGCTAGCCAACGCGCTGGCGGCCTACGAGTCGGGGATCCTGCGTTTCGAGGGCTCGGTGGGGGGAATCGGCGGCTGCCCCTTCGCCCCCCGCTCCACGGGCAATGTCTGCAGCGAGGACCTGCTCCACATGCTTGCTCGGGTGGGGGCGGAGACCGCGGTGGACGTGGAAGGGCTGTGCCAGGCGGCAACCTATCTCGAGGAGGTGCTGGAGGACCCCCTGCCCGGCCGGCTCTACCGCGCGGGGACCTGGGAGGGGGCTCGCTCCCCCGTCTGATCGGCCTCGGGTGCCCCGGCTTCGGTCGGCTCTGAGGTTTTTGGGGGCAAGGTCTCCAGCTCCAGGACCACGCAGAAACCCACCACCATCACCTGGGCCACCAGGAAGACGAAGGCCAGGATGAGGAAGAACAGCGCGAAGGTGGCGCCGTAGGCGGCAAAGCCGTGGGCCAGATGCAGGTACAGGGGGAAGGCCAGGGAGAGCAGCTCGAACAGCACCGCGCCCACCAGCGCCCCCCGTAGCGTGGCTCGCATCTCCGGGGCCCTCGCCGGGGCCAGCCGGTACACGAGTGAGAAGAGGACCCAGCCGACGATGACCGCCGCCAGCGCCTGCAGGCCGGCCGCGGCCCCGGCGCTTCGGAGTGTCGCGGGAAGACCGGCACCGACGGGAAGCGCCGCAAGCAGTGTGGAGCTGAGGACCACCGGAACCGCCAGAAGGGCCAGGGCGGCCGTGAGGGCGATCCCCATCAGCTTCTGGGGCAAAAACCCCCGAGTGTGGCCACCCGACAGCCCGGAAAACGCGGTGTCCATGGCCGAGAAGAGGGAGGTGCCTGACCACACCAGGCCAACCCCGCCCACCACCGCGGTCCAACCCGCATTTCGGTGAAACGACTGCAGGGCGGAGAGCACCGCTTGGTTGCGGCCGCCCGGGAGCAGCTGGGCCACCGCCGTCGCCACCCGCTCCCCCGCTCCGGGGTCCCGGTACAGCTCGCCGGCGGCGGTGACCGCCAGGAGGACCAGCGGAAAGGTAGCGAACAGCAGGTTCCAGGCGATCAGGGTCGCCTGGTTGGGGCCGTTTCGGCCGAGGTACCGGGAGATGACCCTCACGGGCAAGGTGTGGCGCAGCCTGTTCCAGATCACTCGCACCCAGCCAGGGTAGGACCTCCTACCGGTGCAGCCCGGTCGCGAGATCACGGACGCGGTCACCTGCTACGCTCGGCGGGCCCAGCCGCCCGGGAGGACGATGAACCAAGCCGCCGCTCCGAAGGTGTTCGCGCCACCCTGGCCGTTCGGGTGCGGGACCTGCGCAACTCGTACGGCGAGGTGGAGGCGGTGCGGGGCATCAGCCTGGAGGTTTCCAGAGGGCGCGCGCCCGCCCTGCTTGGGCCCAACGGATCATGATCGCCGTCCTCTCCCGCCGGGAGCAGTCGGCGATCGTCGTGTCAAACCTGGTGCCACTGCCCCATCTGCTCGTGGCGAGGTCTTCTACCC
>JAKABA010000187.1 GCA_021802115.1 bacterium
CGAAGCCGAACGGAATGATGAGACGTGGGCCGGGCCCCTTGACATCGATCAGGCGGCCCAGCCGGAGCACCACCCCGCGCTCGTACTCGTTGATCACCCGAAAGCCGGTCGCAAAGGCGATCAGGGCCAGGAATGCGACCACGATCACCACCACCAGGATCCCCACCACAGCGCCACTCATGACCTAAGTCCTCCACTCGGCCCGGCGGTCGCGGGGCGCCGCCCCCCCGGGTCCCGGTTGGTCTCCGTCACGCTCGGGAGACCGATCACGTCCACGATCAGCGTCAGTCCGTCCTGCGCCAGCACCTCGATCTCCGCACCCACTGGCAGCGGCATCCCGTTGCGGGAGATGGCCCGCCACAGCTCGCCCTCCACCATCACCAGGCAGCTTCCCTCCTGGGTCTCCCTCACCACCCCCACCTCTCCCAGGAGCTCCTGGGGCTGGTGCGGGTACGGACGCCGCCGCACCGCCAGGGCGCGACGGCTCAGCACCAGCCAGATGCCACCCAGGCCGACCGGCAGCCCGAAGAGCGCGATCGGGTTCACCGGCTCTTTTGCGAACATCAGTACGCCTCCGGCGATCGCGGCCGCGATTCCCGCCACGGTCAGAACCCCGTGGGTCGGCGCCACCAGATCGACCACGAACAGGGCGGTCGCGGCCGCCACCAGCAAAAGCCCCAGCACATCGAGGGGGATCCCCAGCAGGCCGGTGACCGCGAGCACCCCCGCGATCAGCCCCACCACCCCGGGCACGATCGCCCCCGGGTGGATCAGCTCCAGGCCGATCCCGACCAGGGCGAGCAGCAGCAGGCCGAAGGCGACCGTCGGGTTGGCCAGGAACTGCAGAGGCACCGGGAGCACCGCGGCGCCGACGGCGCTGTCGGCTCCCCCCAGGCTGCGGGCCAGCACCGGGGCACAGAACCCCAGGGAGCCGGCGGCGGCTCCCAATCCGGCACCTACGATCGCCCAACGGCGCATGGCAACCCTCAGTGTACGCCCAAATTCGGCGGGCCCCTGACCCCCGCATCCGATAATCGCCCGATGCCGGCGTCGCCTGTTCCCGTGCCCGCCCTTCGCCTCGAAACCGAGGTGGTGGGATCGCAGCTGCGCCCCGACTGGGACGACTTGGTGGGGCGGCGCTGCGGCGGGGTGCTGCTGCAGTCCTGGGGGTGGGGAGAGCTCCGTCGATCCTATGGTTGGGAGCCGCTGCGGATCATCGCGCTCGACCGCGACGCCCAGGATCCCGTGGGGGCGCTGCAGGTGTTGATCCGGCCTCTGGCCGGCGGGGCGGTGGGGTGGGCGTACGCGCCGCGGGGGCCGGCGCTGGCGCGGCCCGCGGACGGCGGGGCCGCACGGGCCCTGCTCGAGCGCGCCGCCCGCGAGCTGCGCTCCCGGCGGGTGACCTCGCTGCACCTCGATCCGGAGTGGCCGGTCGATGGATCGCAGTGGGCGGCCCTGCGGCGGTCGCTCCGGCTGCGGCCGGAGCGCTACGACATCCAGCACCGCAACACCTGGCTGGTGGAGCTGGACGGCGGCCCTGAGGAGGTGTTCAAGCGGCTCCCGCCCTCCACCAGAAGGAACGTCCGGATCGCCGAGCGGGCGCAGGTTGAGGTGCAGAGCGGCGATGACGCCGCGGCGGTGGAGCGCTTCTACCGGCTCCATCTGGCAACCGTGCAGCGCCAGGGCTTCACCACCCGACCGGTCGGTTACTACGAAAGAGCCTGCCGGGCGCTGGGGGCCCGGGTGTTCGTGGCCAGCTGCGAGCAGCAGCCGCTGGCGGCCGCGGTCGCGATCGCGTTCGGCCCCCGGCTGATCTACCTCTACGGCGGGACCTCGACCGACCGTCCGGAAGTCAGGGCCAGCTACGCCCTGCACTGGCGGATCATCCGGTGGGGGCTTGAGCATGGCTGCACCACCTATGACATGTGGGGGGTCCCGAGGCGGTTCGATCCCAGCAACCCCGCCCACGGCTACGCGACCTTCAAGACCCGCTGGGGGGGGCGGCAGGCGTCCCACACCGGGCTGATGCGGTTCCCGCTCTGGGGTCCCCTGGACCCGGCGCTCCAGGCGCTGGAATCCCTGGCTCTGCGACAGCGCCCGCTGCTCACCTGAGCGCTCGTCGCTCCCGACTACAATCGCAACATGCTCTACCTTGGCCCCAAGCGCAAGGACCGCTGGGAGGCGGTGGTCTTCTCTCCGCCCCGTGAGGTCTTCGCCATCGCCGAGCAGGTGACCGCCCTGCCGCCCTTCAGCTTCCGCGTGGTGGATGACCACACCGCGGAGGTGGTGCAGGACCTGGCCAACGGCTTCTTCGGCCAGTGGAGCAAGGTCCGCTACCCCAAGAACCGCATCCGCATCGAGTGCGAGCAGATCCCCGCCGGAACCAGGGTGATCATCACCGCTGCGGGTGAGCGCAGCGCCACCATGCGGGCCACCAATCTGCTGCGCATCCTGAGCTTGGGCGAGCGCGACCACCACACCGTCTATCGCTACCGGGAGATCCCACCCGGCTTCTGCACCATCGTGCAGAGCTGGGCGGGGACCGGCTACCCGCTCTTCCAGCAGCCGGATCACGCGGCGCCCCGCGGGCGGGCGGTGCGGCCCGCCTCCAAGCTGGTGGCGTTGGAGCAGCGGGGTCGGTGGGTCAGGGTGCGGGCCGGAGAGGGTGATGACACCGAAGAGGGCTGGATCGAGGCGGACCAGCTGGTCCCCGACGAGAGCCTGGCCCGGACGCCGGTCGCCTAGTCCTGGGCGTGGTGGCCCAGCGAGTGCCAGGCGCCTGAGAGCATCAGGTTCTGGGCCTCGGGCGGCCCCTCGCTGCCCGCGGGGTACAGCTTGATCGGCGGCATGTCGTCCAGCACCGGCTGCAGCGCCTTCCAGGCCGACTCGGTCTCATCCTGGCGGATGAACAGGGTGTGGTCGCCGAGCAGGGCGTCGTGCAGCAGGCGCTCGTACGCCTCCGCGGGCTCGGTGCCGAAGGACTGGCCGTAGGAGAAGTCCATCCGCACCCCCTGCTCCACCACCACCGGCCCCGGCTCCTTGGCCACGAACGAGAACGAGATCCCCTCGTCCGGCTGGATCCGGATGGTGACGCGGTTGGGCTGCAGCGCCTCGATCCCGGTCCCCTCGAACAGGTGCAGCGGCACGTCCCGGCAGAACAGCATGATCTCCGTTCGGCGGGTGACCAGCGCCTTGCCGCAGCGCAGATAGAAGGGGACACCCGCCCAGGCCCAGGAGTCCACCGCCAGCCGCAGAGCGATGTAGGTCTCGGTCGTGGAGTCCGGCGAGACCCCCTCCAGCTCCCGGTAGCCCGGCATCATCCTGCCGTTGACCGAGCCCCTGGTGTACTGGCCGCGCACCACCTCCGCAGGGGAGACCGGACGGATCGACTGCAGCACCTTGACCTTCTCGTCCCGAAGGGCTTCGGGATCGAAAGAACTGGGAGGTGACATGCAGGTCAGGGCCAGCAGCTGAAACAGGTGGTTCTGCATGATATCGCGCAGCGCCCCGGTCTCCTCGTAGAGATGTCCCCGATTCTCAACTCCAATGTCCTCGGCGACCGTGAGCTGCACGTGCGAGACCACATCCCGGTTCCAAATCCGCTCCACCAGGGTGTTTCCGAAGCGGAAGACCAGCAGATTCTGGACCGTCTCCTTCCCGAGGTAGTGGTCGATCCGGTAGATCCTCTCCTCGGGCACGCTGCGGTGCAGCGCCTGGTTCAGCTGGCGGGCCGAGCGCAGGTCATGTCCGAACGGCTTCTCGATGATGATCGAGGAGCCGCGCGACAGGCCCGAGTCCTTGAGCTCCTGCAGGATGGGGGCGAAGGAGGATGGCGGAACCGCCAGGTACACGATCCGGCGGGGCAGATGAAGCACCTTGGCGAGCTCGGGGCCGGGGTTGGTGAGGGCGGGGACGTAGCGCAGCCGCTTGGCGAAGGCCGCGAAGGCCTGCTCGTCAAGGGGGGTGCGCCCGAATTGCACCACCGCTTCGCGGGCCAGGAGCCTGAACCCCTCATCGTCCAGCTCCCTGGTCGCGGTGCCGACCACATCGCCGCGGCGTGGCAGCAGCCCCTGTGCGCTCAGCTCGTAGAGGGCCGGAAGCAGCTTGCGCCGGGCCAGGTCGCCGGTCGCCCCGAACACGACCAGGTCCTGGTTGGGGGGCACGCGCAGGGCTCGCGGTGGCATGCCCCGAGTCTACGGGCCGGGGAAACGTCGAAGAGCCGGCCGAACCCCGCGGAACGCGCGCCTATACTCGCCCAGTGATCACCCCCGAGCCGCCCGATGAGGAGGTGGCGGCGATTCGCGAGATGGTCCGGAGCTACCCACCTCTGGACCCGGCCGCCATCGGCCGGCTGCTTGGACAGGTGGGATACGAGAGCCTGGACGAGGACCCGCGCCGGCAGCTGGTCCAGCATCACCTCTGGGTGGTGCTGGAGGAGGCGACTGCGGCGAGTCGGCCGGGAACCTCCACCGCCGACCTCTTTCAGGAGGGGACGACCGCGCTCCTGCGGCTGGTCCACGGCCTGTCCCGGCAAGCACCCCTCTCGCCCCAGGAGTTCCAGCGCCAGGTGCGGCAGGTGGCGGTCGGCGCCATCACCATGGCCCTTGAGGAGGAGACCCGGGTCAGGGAGCAGGACCAACAGTGGGCGCGTGACGGGGAGCGCATCTTCGCCCTCGAGGTGGAGATGCGTCAGGAGAGCGGCGAGCCGCCGACCGACGGCCAGCTGGCGCGTCGGCTGGGATGGCCTGAGGAGCGGGTGAGGCAGCTGCGGATGGCGGTGGCGGAGGCGGCGGCGCAGCACGACCGCGAGCTGTTGGAGACGCTCGAGGAGATGGAGGAGGAGGAGTGAGCGACTTGGAAGTTCCCCTGGGCGACACTCACCGGAGGCTGGGGGCCCGGATGACCTCCTTCGCCGGCTACCAGATGCCGATGCAGTACACCAGCATCCGGCAGGAGCACGAGGCGGTGCGCCAGCGGGCGGGGCTGTTCGATGTGTCCCACATGGGCGAGGTGACCCTGGAGGGTCCGGGCACCCTCGACTACCTGCAGCGGCTGGTCACCAACGATGTCTCCAAGCTGGCCCCGGGGCGGGCCCTCTACAGCGTCATGTGCCGGGAGGACGGGGGCATCGTCGACGACCTTTTGGTCTATCGGGATGAGTCGGGCTACATGTGCGTGATCAACGCCGCCCGGCACGACCCTGACCTCGACTGGATGCAGGCGCACCTGCCCTCAACAGGGGTGGTCCTCACCGACCGCTCGCGGGAGACGTTCCTGCTGGCAGTGCAGGGGCCGAGGGCGGTCGAGATCCTGGCGCCGCTGGTGGCGGAGGGCTCCCCGGAGGACATCCGTTACTACCACCACCGCCCCGGCACGGTGGCGGGGGTGCCGGTGCGCCTCTCCCGGACCGGCTACACCGGGGAGGATGGCTTCGAGCTCTATGGGCCGGCTGAGCAAGCGGCCCGGGTGTGGGATGCCCTCTACGACCGGGGCCAGGGGTTCGGCCTGCTGCCGGCCGGGCTGGGCGCTCGCGACACCCTCCGCCTGGAGGCGGGGCTGCGCCTCTACGGCCAGGACATCGACGAGAGCACCGACCCGTTCTCCGCCGGCCTGGGATGGGTGGTCAAGCTCGGCAAGGGGGAGTTCCTGGGTTCGGGCGCGCTGCGCCGGGCGGCGGAGCGGCCCTCCCGCATCCTGGTCGGGCTGCGGCTCGGCCCGCGCCAGCTGGCCAGGCCCCACCAGCCGATCCGGCATGAGTCGACCGAGGTCGGGGTGGTCACCAGCGGCACCTTCGGCTTCACCGTCGGTACCGGGATCGCGATGGGGTACGTGCCCCCTGAGCTGGCGGCCCCCGGCACCGAGCTCAAGGTGCGCGTCCGGGAGGACCCGGAGCAGTTGGCGGCGGCCACCGTGGTGGCGCTACCGTTCTACCGTCGAGCGGACCAGTAGGACCAAGTCGGAGAGGAGGAGCACAGGTGCCCGAGCGCAGCGACTACAGGTTCACCAGGACCCATGAGTGGGTGCTGCCCACCGGCGGCGGGGAGGCGCTGATCGGGATCAGCGACACGGCCCAGGGGCAGCTGGGCGACGTCATCTACCTGGACCTGCCCGGGGCGGGCACCCGCTTGACAGCTGGCGCCAGGCTGGGCGCGGTGGAGTCGGTCAAGGCCGCGAGTGACCTCTATAGCCCGGTCGCCGGCGAGGTGGTCGAGACCAACGACAAGGCCGTCTCCAATCCGGAGCTGGTCAATCAGGACCCTTACGGCCAGGGCTGGCTGGTCAAGGTCCGCCTCGAGGGCGAGCTCCCCGCCGAGCTGATGGCGGAGGCCGACTATCTCGCCTACGCCAACGCCGAGCAGCACTGAGGAGGCCAGGAGCCGGGGACCAGCCCGCCGACCGCGGTCGAGCCGGGAACGGTTGCAGTGAGAGGCCAGAGGCCCCGCGTTGCGTTGTGATTTCGGCGGCGACTCAGCGGGGGTGGGCGCAGATCGGACTTTGACTAAACTTGAGGCGAATTCTCCCGTCTTTCGCCCCGCACCACAAAGGACCAAGAGCGATGGCCTACCTGCCCAATTCGGATCGCGATCGCCAGGAGATGCTGGGCGCCCTGGGGCTGCAGCAGCAGGCGGAGCTCTTCCGGGAGATTCCCGGCCATCTCCTGGACCCCAGGATCGAGCTCCCGGCCCCGCTCAGCGAGTTCGAGCTGGGCCAGGAGATGAGACGTCTGGCCAACGCCAACCGTCCGCTCGGCCAGTGGGACTGCTTCCTGGGAGCGGGGATCTACTCGCGCTTTCTGCCCGCGATCGTGCGCGCCACCATCAGCCGGCCCGAGTTCTACACCGCCTACACCCCGTATCAGGCCGAGGCCAGCCAGGGATATCTGCAGACCATCTTCGAGTTCCAATCGATGGTGGCCGAGCTGTACGACCTCGACGTGGCCAACGCCTCCATGTACGACGGAGCGACGGCGACCGCAGAGGGGGCGCTGCTGGCGGTGGCGCACACCGGCCGCGAGCGCATCCTGGCCTCGGCTTTGCTGCACCCCGAGATTCTGGCGGTGCTCGAGACCTATGCGTCCGGGCGGGGCGCCGAGCTTGACCTCATCCCTGCCCGGGAGGGGATGACCGACGTCGAGGCGGCGGAGCGCCTGCTCGCGGCGGACCCCGCCCCGGCCGTGTTGATCGCCCCCCAACCCAACTTCTTCGGGCTGGTCGAGCCCACCGGTGACCTGGTCGAGCTGGCCCACGCCCGCGGGGCGCTCGCCCTGATCGTCGCCGACCCCCTGGCGGCCAATGTCCTCGAACCCCCGGGGGCGCTGGGGGCCGACATCGCCGCCGGGGACGGCCAGCAGCTGGGGATCCCCCCTCAGCTGGGTGGCCCCACGGTGGGGCTCTTGGCCTGCCGTCAGGAGCTGGTGCGGCGGATCCCCGGACGGCTGGTGGGGATGACCAAGGACAGCGATGGCCAGAGGGCCTACTGTCTGACCCTGCAGACCCGGGAGCAGCACATCCGGCGCGAGCGCGCGACCTCCAACATCTGCACCAACCATGCGCTGATGGCGCTGGCGGCGACCGCCTACATGGGCAAGATGGGAGAGGTCGGCA
>JAKABA010000188.1 GCA_021802115.1 bacterium
AGGCGACGGCTCGGATGCTCGGATGACCGGGCACCCGGGGAGTGGATGTAAGACCAGCGCTTCGGCGCGGGCGGTTCGCGGTGAGGCCAGAACCGAACCCAGCAATGGGGGAGGAACCCCGCGAGGGGTGTCACCAGCAGTGGGCTCACTGGAGTTCACGCCGTGGCAACGGCTGATCTGCCACCTGGGGTTCAACGCCGGTGGCGTGCCATGGGTGGTGCCGACGATGTACGCCCGGGCGGGGGACGTCCTCTACATCCACGGTTCCCCCGGGTCACGGATGCTGCGGGAGTGCTCCGCCGGGCAGGAGGTCTGCGTGACCGTGACCTTGCTGGACGGTTTGGTGCTGGCGCGCTCGGTCTTCCACCACTCGATGAACTACCGCTCGGTGATGGTGGTCGGCACTCCCCAGGAGGTCGTCGATCCCGACGAGAAACGGGCCGCATTCGAGGCGTTGGTTGAACACGTGATCCCGGGGCGCTGGCAAGACGCCCGTTCTCCCTCCTACAAGGAGCTGCGAGCCACCAAGGTGCTTCGGCTCGACATCAAGGAGGCCTCCTGCAAGCTGCGCCAGGGGCCGCCCAGCGATTCCGCAGACGACCTGGCGCTCACCTTCTGGGCCGGGGTCATCACCACCCGCCTGGTCGCCCAGGACGTGATCCCAGCGCCCGACCTGACACCGGGGATCCCCGTCCCCGAGTCCGTGCGGCGCTACCGCCCCGGCCAGGGTACGCCCTGGGATGGCTCGCCATCCCAGAAGGCGCGCTAGCTCGTCGGCGGCGGTGGGTCGCGACAGGGCCGGGCTGGCCGGGCGCCACTTGGAAGTCCGAGCCCCCGAACCGAAGTGCCGGCCGGTGTCCGGATTCCTGGCGCCGTCCGCAAGCCGACCCCGCACGAGGTGCTGCGGTCCCAGCCGGAGCCGTGGGCCGCAAGGCGGCCGACCGATCGCCGCGGCCGCCGAACCGTCGCCACAAGGTGGGCAGAGACCACGGCCTGCGGGGGAAGCCTTCGCCCGGCAGGTGCAGACGATCAGCCTCTGGAAGCCGCTGAGTCCCGGGTCCAGGCCCTCCACAGCGAGGCGTAGCTGCCCTGGGCCGCCAGCAGCTCCGCGTGCGTTCCCAGCTCCAGCACCCGGCCGGCGTCCACCACGGCCACCATGTCGGCGTCGCGGGCGGCCTCCAGTCGGTGGGCGATGGTGACCACGGTGCGACCGGCCAGCACCCGGCCCAGGGAGCGTTCCAGGTGGCGCGCAGCCCCCGGGTCGAGCAGCGACGTGGCCTCGTCGAGGACCAAGGTGTGGGGGTTCGCGAGCAGTAGCCTCGCCAGCGCCAGCTGTTGCGACTGCGCGGGCCCGATGACCAGGCCGCCGGAGCCGAGGGGAGTGTCGAGGCCCTGGGGCAGAGCCCTGGCCCAGGCGCCCAGATCGACCTCGTCCAGCACCTCCCAGAGGGCTCCATCGTCAGCCGAGGCATCGCTGATGAGCAGGTTGTCGCGGAGAGAGGCGGCGAACACATGCTGCTCCTGGGTCACCAGCGCAACCTCGGCGCGCAACCTCTCGGTGGGGATTTTGGAGACTTCGACTCCCCCCACTCGCACCGTCCCTGAGCCGGGGGCGAACACCCCGGCCAGCAGCAGCGCCAGGGTGGTCTTGCCCGCGCCGCTGGGCCCGATGACGGCCAGCCGGCGTCCGGGCTCAGGACTCAGGTCCAGGCCTCGCAGCACGTCCCGGCCCCGGCGGTAGGCGAAATGAACGTCCCGCGCGACGAGCCGGTCGGACCGGGGCTCATCGGCGGTCACCTCCGGCTGCGGCACCTGGCCGACCCCCAGAATCCGAGCCATCGACGCGCCTCCGATCTGTAGGGCAGCCAGCCAGCTGAGCAGGATGTCGACTGGGCCCACCAGCTGCTGGGCATAGAGGGCGGCGGTGGTGACCGCGCCAAGGCTCAGGATGCCGGCGACGTGGAAGAGCCCGCCCGCCAACAGGGCGGTGAACAGGGGCAGGATGTAGCACGCCTCGGTGGTCGGGAACAGCACCACCCGAAGGCGGAATGTCGCCCAGTCCGCCCGCAGCGAACTCCGGATGTCCTCTTCGATCCTGGCCCGCCGCCGCTCTCCCAGGTTGAATGCCTCAATGGTGCGGCCCGCGGTCATGGTCTCCTGGAGGCGGGAGTTCACCTGGGCCAGCGCGGCCTGACGATTGAGGTAGGCGGCGGAGGCGCGGCGGAGGTACCAGCGGTTGATCAGGAACAGCGGGGGGATGGCAGGGAGCAGGACCAGGGCCATCGGGGGCGCGCTGACCACCAGCGCCACCACGGTGAGGGTGGCGGTGACCGCGGCGATGCCCATGTCCGGCACCGCCCTCTGCACCGCGGTCGTCAGCAGCTCGACGTCGGTGGTCGAGCGGGTGAGCAGGTCGCCGGTCCCGGCCCTCTCCACCACCCCCAGAGGGAGGCTGAGCACACCGTCCACCAACCCCTCCCTGAGCCTGGCCAGGATCCTCTCCCCCAGCACCGCGGACCGGCTGCGGGCGAGCCGGGTCAGGACGGCCTGGCAGCAGAGCGCCACCCCGAAGACCGCGACCGCAACCACGATCCCGCGAGCTGTCTCGCGATGCGCTGCCAGTTGATTCACCAGGCCGCCCAGGATGGCGGGGCCGACCAGCCCGGCTGCGGTCGCTGCGCCCTGGACCCCGATGAGCACGAACAGCCACCATCGCTCCTCCAGGGCCAGCCGCCCAGCGGTGCGCCGGACCAGGGCGGCGTCCGCCACCGGTAGCTGCGCGGGTGCTGAGCCGGCTTCCCCGGTGCTCAAGTGGGAACCTCCTGCGAGGGTGAGCTCTCGACACCCCGCGCCACCAGCTCGCGATAGGCGTCGTGGTGGGCGAGCAGGTCGTGGTGGCGCCCCCGGGCCAGCACGGTGCCGTCAACCCAGACGACCTCGTCGGCGCGCTCCAGGAGCAGAGGGCTCGAGCTGAACACCACGGTGGTCCGGCCCCGCCTCACCGCCCCGAGACGGCTGGCGATCTCGGCCTCGGTGTGAGCGTCGACCGCGCTGGTGGGCTCGTCGAGGATCAGCACCTCGGGGTTGGCCCTCAGGGCTGCTGCCAGGAGAAGCCGCTGGCGCTGGCCCCCGGACAGGTTGCTGCCCCGCTCGGGCAGTTCGGTTGCGAGCCCCTCCGGCAGACCGTCGACGATGTCGGTCGCGGCGGCGGCGCTCAGAGCGACCTCCATCGGCAGCGACGCGCCCCTTCCCGCGGGCGGGGACAGCGAGTCGGAGAGGGGTCCAGCCAGTAGAGTGGCCTCCTTAGGAAGGACCAGGATGCGTCGGCGCAGCTCCGCCAGGGTGAGGCTGGACAGAGGAAGCCCATCCAAGGTGACCTCCCTCCCGCCGTTGGCCGGTGAGTACCGGCCGAGCCTCTCAGCCAGTGTGGTGGCGGAGAGCTGGTCGCCTGCCACCACGGCCACCAAGCGACCCGGTCCCACCTCGAGACCGCTCTCAGGGTCGGCGAGCGAACCAGTCCCGGACCCGAGGTCGGGAGCACGTTCTGGGAACTCGAGGTCCCGGCGCAGACCGAGCAGACGCACCACCCGGCTGGAGGCGACCAGGCCACTGGTCAGGTAATAGGCGAAGTCAACCATGGTCTCGACCGGAAGGACGAGGAACGCGGCCTCGCCATAGGCGGTCACCAGCGTCCCCGGGGTGACGTCTCCGGCCATCACCAGGCGGGCTCCGATCGCGGTGACCGCGACCAGGAGCACGCCCGGTAAGAACAGCTGCAGGGCCGCGACGGTCGCCTCCAACCTGGCGGTGCGCACGGCGGCGGCGCGGATCCGCTGGGAGGCGGCGGCGAAGCGTCGCGAGAACACCCGCTCCCCGCCCAACCCACGGAGCACGCGAAGGCCGGCCACGGTGTCGGCCGTGATCGACGAGGCGGCGGCGATCTCGTCCCGCTGCGCCCGCTTGCGCCGCTCCAGCGGCCGCAGCAAGGGCCCCAGGGTCACCACCGCCAGCGGCACCCCGACCACCACGACCAAACCCAGCGGCGTCGACTCCAGGAGCAGCACGACGGCAACCCCCACCACCGCCAGCGCGGCGCCGATCAGGCGGGGCAGCATGTCGAGGACGTTGGCGATGTTGCTGACGTCGCTGGCCCCGATCCCGGCCACCTCCCCGGCCGCCACCTGCCGGCTCAGGTCACCCCCGAGGGCGATCGCCTGGCGGGCCACCAGCCGCTGCACGCAGGAGGAAGCCAGCAGCCGGTTGGTGACCGCCTCCCGGTGGCGCAGAGCTCCGCTCCCCGCCTGCACCACCCCCAGGGCCAGGATTGCGAACGACCAACCGATGATCGCCGCGCGGTTGGCGTGGATGACCGCCTCGATGGCGGCACCCACCACCAGCGGGACCGCGGCCTGGGCCCCCATCCAGACGACCGCATACGCGCCGCCCACCGCCAGATACCGGCGCTGACGGCGGGCCAGCCAGATCAGAAACCGCCCGGAAGAGCCGATTTCGGGCGTGCCGGGCTCCAGGAGCAGAGATGGGCGCACCCACTCCATGCTAGGCGCCAGCGTGGTCCCGGGAGGCCGGTACCCTCCCTACTCGATTGCCTCTGGCTCGCCCCGGTCCAGGTTCGGCCGGTCCCTCCGCCAGTACGCCTTCACGGCCAACTGGTCCCGGGAAAGGCCGCGCCGTTGCATGAGGTCGCGCACGGCAAGCGCCGTCGTGGCCTCGCCGGCGATGTAGACGCGGCCGCGGCCCGGCGGAAGCTCGACCGCCGCAGCCCGCCCCAGCAGGGGGCCATCCGCCCCCGGCGGCCCACCGGCGCGGTCGACGAACTCAACCACCTGCTCCAGCCCGGGTGGCGCCGGTGGCGCCTCGTGCCTTTGCCCGACCTCCAACAGCACCCGGGCTCGGTGCGGGTCCGC
This sequence comes from bacterium, assembly GCA_021802115.1. Next base: position 4,926 of record JAKABA010000188.1, read on the forward strand.
CACCGCCTCGGCCATGCGGAACATGGCCGGGATCGCGGTCTCATCACCGATGAAGAGATGCCAGTCCGCCTGCCGGTCGAGGGTGATCTTGCCTCGAGGAGCGATCACGTCGGAGAGCTGGTCGCCGGACCGCGCCCCCGCAGCCCACCGGGCCCCCGGACCCGAACCGTGCAGCACTACGTCGATCTCCACCTCGCCCCGGCCGAGCTCAGCTCGCCGGATCGTGTAGCGGCGGCTGACCAGGCTGCCTCCCGACCTCACCTTGACCATGAGGTCCTGTCCGGGGCGGTAATCCAGTTCGCGCAGGGACTCGGATCTCAGGAGGATGCGGCGCAAGGTCGGCGTCCAATCATCGACCGCCGCCACCTCGAGATCGAAGGGCCGCGGGGTCGGCAGGGCGTCAGCCAGCGTCCCCTGGTTCCCGCTCGTGGCCATCGACATCTCCTCAGCTTCCTTCGCGGCGGCCTGCACCGCTACACGCCATCAATGGCGATCGCCCACCGGGCCGGCGGCCGGGATCAATCGACGCCTGGCCCGGAGTGGCGACGCCAGATGAGCTTAGGACGGGTGACCCCGCCCACCCCCGGCTCACCCGGCGGGGGGTGCCATCCGCGCCGCGAACTGGTGGTACGCCTCCCACGCCCTGGGGCCGTAGACCGTGGCCGGCCCACCGTCGAGCAGCAGGGTCACCCCGATCATCTCGGCGACCTCCGCCGGGCTCGCCCCCCGCCGGGCCGCCCCCCGCGCATGGGCGGCGATGCAGCCGTCGCACCGCTTCACGATGGAGACCGCCAGCGCGATCAGCTCCTTGTGGCGAGCCTCGAGCGCCCCATCCTTGATGACCTCCCGGTGCATGGTGGCGTACGCCGACCACACCTCCGGGATCACCTCGCGCAACTCCTTCACCGGTTGGGCGAGGTCGCTCAGCACCTCCGGGTAATCGGTCCTGGTCACAGATCCACCTCCAGCCACAGTTGACGTCAGGGACGAGGTCCCAGCTCCCGCCTGCAACAATAGGCCGATGTGTTACTCCGACGGCGCGGTGCCGCCCCTTCCGCCGATCCGGGGCGGGGCCCCCGAGGGCATGCCGCTGGTGCTCACCTCGGCCGACCGGACCCGGTTCTCAGCCTACGGGGCGAGGACGGACAGAGCGGGCGCGGCGGGCATCGTGATCCTCCCGGACGTGCGCGGACTGCACCACTTCTACGAGGAGCTGGCGCTCCGCTTCGCCGAGGCCGGCCTCAACGCGGTCGCGATCGACTACTTCGGCAGGACGGCCGGCGCCGAGACCAGGGATGACAGCTTCGAGTTCCGTCCTCATGTCGAGAAGACCACTCCGGAGCAGATCGCCGCGGACACCGGGGCGGCGGTCACCTGGTTGCGCTCGGAGGCGGGGGGAAGCTGCCGCGACGTCTACACGGTCGGGTTCTGCTTCGGAGGGAGCAACTCCTGGAACCAGGCCGCCGCCGGACACGGCCTGGCCGGATGCATCGGCTTCTACGGCCAACCCCAGCGCACCGAGCCGTACCTCGACCAGTTGGCGAGCCCGCTTCTGATCCTCATCGCGGGCGCCGACTTCACCCCGGCCGAGGCGTACGAGAAGTTCGCGCGGGAGCTGAGCGCGCGGGGAGTGGAGTTCGAGCAGCACACCTATGAGGGTGCCCCCCACAGCTTCTTCGACCGCACCTTCAAGGAGCACGAGGCGGACTGCGCCGACGCCTGGCGGCGGATGCTCGACTTCATCGAGCGGCATCGCTTGCCGGTTCGCTGAAGCACGCTAGCCCGCCCGAAAGGCACCCTCCCGCAGCACCGGGACCACGGTGGAGCAGTTGACAGCGCTGGCCCAGTCGAGCTCCTCTTGGTGTCCCAGGCTGCGCTGCTCCCTGGCGGAGACCGTCTCGAGCAGGGTCCGGCGGATGCCGTCGCGGCGCGCCCTCAGGTAGGCGGCGGCCGCCGCCGTCGCTTCCGGAGATCGACGCCGGCGGCGCAGTCCGTCGATGACAGCGCCTGCTCCGAGCAGGTCCTCCAGCGCCGGGTCGAGGCTCCCGTCGGGCCACCGCTCCCCCGCCGCGATAACCGAGATGAACCGGCCCGCGCGGCGAGCGAAGCGGGCCACGGCGGCCGCGTTGCGGAGGCTACCCGCCACCACCACCGCCCGGCCCCCGGCGGCCGCCGCCGATATCGCGGACCCGTTCGGCGAGGGCAGCACGATGGCGGAGCCCAGCGGGAGCCGGCTCAGCGTCGCCGGGGAGAGGGAATAGGGATGGTCCGCGCTCACCAGCGAACGGGAGACCGCCAGCTCGGCGCCGACCGCGGCGGCCAGCTGCGCCGCCCCGTCCTGGTCCCACCGGTGGGGATAGACGGCGGATCCCCGCTCAAGCGCCACCGCAACCGCGGTGCTGAAGGTGATCACGTCAACGATGACCATCACGTCCGAGGTCGGGGCCAGGGCGGCGGCGCCAGCCTCCCCCCATCCCAGCCTGACCGTGAATGAGGGCATGGCGGCGGCCCGCAGCCGGGCCTCCCCGAGGCCCGCGGGGAGAGCGGCTGAGTCGCGTGAAGTCGGCATCTGGAATAGCTTGGGACATCCGGGCCTGGTTCGGCACATCGAGCCCCACACGGGCAGGCGCGGCTACGGCACCGACCCCGGGCTCTGGTTTCCGAGCCCAGGCTAT
>JAKABA010000189.1 GCA_021802115.1 bacterium
CGGAAGAAAAATCCTGTTGAGAGCGAACCCATAGGCATTCTCCAGGGTTCGCACCGAGAGCCCTCGGGCCCGGCAGGAGTTCAAGTAGTCGTCGACCAGGTCCGGTACCGAACTGGCCCCCGGGGCAACCGTCTTGAGTGTGACTGGCATCGCTTCCCGACTCCCCAGTGGCTTCTGCTCCCTGAATTAGATAATAGTGGCTCTTTGCAGAAAGCACCTGTTTATCAGCGTCTGCGCGTGTTAGATTTTGGATCTATTTCAGGCTGTTTTATGCTGCCCTAACAGCACTAGCAGATGCTGTTATTGAACTCGAAAGTTCGCTTTGGAGCGGGAGACCGGGTTCGAACCGGCGACCTTCTGCTTGGGAAGCAGACGCTCTGCCAACTGAGCTACTCCCGCCCTGGCGCGGAGTATATCGCGCTAACCTGGCACCATCTCAACACGCCCCTGCGGAGGTAGCCCGCCATCATCACCGCGTTCCTATTGATCAACGTCAACAGAGAAGCCCTAGCGACCGTCGGGCCCAGGCTGGCCGCCTGCCCCGGGGTCAAGGAGGTGTACACCACCACCGGGGATGTGGACTTCATCGCCAAGGTGGCGCTGTCGGACCTGGAGGAGCTGGCTCAGCTCGTGCAGGAACACCTCGCCAAGATCGACGGCCTTGTGTCGACCCGGACCCACCTGGCGATGCGTCGCTACAACCCGGAGGAGATCTCCGCCGCCTTCGACCTCGGCGTCGACTGAGCGCGGGCCTCTCTCAGTCGCTCACAGGCCGGCCCTACCGATCAGGTGGCCTATCAACGCCGTCACCGCCATCGCCGCACCACCCCCGAGGAGCACCCTCAGCGCCCCGCGGCGCCAGTCGGCGCCTCCGCCCAGCGCTCCCAGCGATCCCAGCACCGCCAGAGCGATCAGGGCGATCGCGACCAGCGCGATCACGCGGCCGGCCGCGGGGGCGACCAGGGTGGCCAGGATGGGCAGCACCGCACCGCCCGAGAATGCGGCCGCCGACGACGCCGCTGCCTGCACCGGACGGGCCCGGCCCTGCTCGGTTATCCCCAGCTCGTCTCGGGCGTGCGCGCCCAGGGCATCTCGGCGCATCAGCTGGAGCGCCACCTGGCGCGCCAGCTTGGGCTCCACGCCCCGGCTCACATATATGGCCGCCAACTCCGTCAGCTCTCCCTCGGGGTCGTCGCGCAACTCCTTGCGCTCACGCGAGAGGTCCGCACGTTCGGAATCACGCTGGCTGGAAACCGATACGTACTCCCCGGCCGCCATCGACATCGCGCCGGCCGCCATCCCGGCGATGCCGGCCAGAAGCACCTGATGCACGGACGAATTCGCGGTCGCCACGCCGAGCATGAGGCTCGCGGTGGAGACGATCCCGTCATCGGCCCCAAGCACCGCGGCCCGCAGCCAGCCGGTGCTTCCAGACCGGGGCTCTTGCCTGGGAACAGCCGGCGAGGAGCTCACCGGCGCGCTGCCGATCGACCAGAGGCGGCGTAACCGGGCCGGGACACGCGCTCGCCTAGCCCACCGCGCTCTGCACCGTGCCCTGCACCTCCTCCACGTACCGGTGCAGGCGCTCGGTCATCTCGCCCACCTCGGCCCCCGAGGCGATCACCCGGTACCGGGGCGTGTCGGCGTCCGGGAGCACGAGCACATACCCCGATTCATAGAGAAGCTTGAGACCATCGGTGAGATCAACCCGCTCGTGGCGGTGAGCCTCGGCCAGCCGGCGCATGACCTCGCCCTTGACCTCCCAGGGACACGGAACGGCGACCTCCTCGTGGAACCCCATCGGTAGCTGGCGCCGAACCTCGGAGAGGGAGGTGTCGAGTTGAGCGCTCATCTGGATGGTCGCCAAGAGTGCGAACATGGCGTCGTAAGCGGCGAGGTGGTCGGGCCAGACGAACCCTCCCAGACCATCCGCGCCCAAAACGGCCTGGCTGCGGGCGGCCGCCCGCACCACTGAGGCCAGATCCGCGCGGCAGTGGATCAGCCTGCCGCCGGCCTCCTCAACGATCTGCTCCAGTTGCCAGCACGCCGACACCGGGGCCACGATCGCGGCCTCCGGGCGGGTGCGCAGCGCCATCCACGCCATGAGGCAGATCGCCTCCTGATGCGCGAAGATCTGGCCGGCGTCGTCGATCAGAAAGAGCCGCTGCCCCGGAGGGTCGACCCGAGCGCCGAAGTTGGCCCCGACCGTCTTGGTGATGCTGGCCGCCTGTTGCAGCTCCTCGTCGGGGTCGCGGGGGACCGGGGACGCGAAGGCCTCCTCCTCAAAACCGGAACGCAGGGAAACCGTCTGGATCTGGGCCTCATGGAGCAGATGCGGCAGCGCCACCGACGAGCTCCCGAAGCCGAAGTCGATGAGCAACCGTGGGTGGACGGCCCGCACCTTCTCGAGGTCCAGCGCAGCCAGGGTGTCCGCCTGGTAGGCGGAAAGCACCGCCTCCGGATACCCGATCTCCTGAATCTCGCGCGGCACAACCCGCCGGAAGTCCTCCCGGAAGAAGGTGTTCTCCAACTTGCGCTCCTGGCGCCGGTCCAGGGCCATCCCCTGGCCGTCCAGGACCTCGATGTCGGCGGACCGGTTGTCGACCGGAGAGGCGACGATGTGGACCGCGCCGGCAGCGGCTGACCCCCTGGTGAAGTGGCAGGTGACCGGCACGGGCAGCTCGCTGAGGTCCATCACCCTGGCTCCGGCCGAGAGCATGCCCGAGATCATGGCGCGCTTGATCATCCGGGAACCCGGGCTCCGGTCCCGGCAGATCGCGAGCTGGGATCCCCGAGGGTGGGTGGCGGCCCAGGCGGCCCCCAGACGCGCACACCACTCCGGAGTCAGCTGCACGTTGATCAGCCCGGTGAGCCCGGCGGAGCCGAACAGGGCCGACCGCCAGGTGCCCGCCCATATCACCGACTCGTGGACCAGCGACCCCGGCTCGATCTCCTTGCCCGGCCAGATGCGCACCCCCTGCTCCACCACCGCTCCCGCGCCGATGGTGCAGTCGTCACCGATCACGCTGCCGTCGTCCAGGAGGACCTCTGGCTTGATGGTGGCAGCGCTGCAGACCACCGCCTGGCGCAGACGGCTGCGCTCACCGAGATAGACCTGCGGCCAGATCACCGAGTTGCTGAGCTTGGCGCCCTGGTCGACCACCGCGAAGCGGTCCAAAACGACCGGGCCATTGAGGAAGACGTCCTCGCCCACCACGCAGTCGCGGCCGATGAAGGCCGGCCCGACGATCTCGGCTGAGGCCGCGATCTCCGCCCCCTCGCTGACCCACTGGGAGTCGCCGACCCGCCGGCCGGAGATCTCGCACTGGACCCGGCCCTCCAGGGCGTCCCAGTTGGCCTGGAGGTAGCTCTGGATGCTGCCGATGTCGCACCAGTAGCCGCGGCCCACCACCGCCCACACGGAGTCCTGGCGGCGGAGCATCTCGGGAAAGACATCGGAGGACCAGTCGCACGGTTGGTCCTCGGGTATGTAGCTCAGAACCTCGGGATCGATCACATAGATCCCGGTGTTCACCTGGTCGCTGAAGACCTCACCCCAAGAGGGCTTCTCCAGGAAGCGGTCGATGCGCCCCTCGGGCGACGTCACCACCACGCCGTACTCCAGGGGGTTGGCCACCTTGGAGAGGACGATCGTCGCCCGTGACGCCCGGTCGCGGTGGAACGCGATCGCCTGGCTTAGGTCGATGTCGGTCAGGGCGTCCCCGCTTATCACCAGAAAGGTGCTGTCCAGCAAAGCCGCGGCATTCTTGACGCTCCCCGCGGTCCCCAGCGGGCGGTCCTCCACCGCGTACTCCAGCTGCATCCCCAGCTCCTGACCGTCCCCGAAGTAGTTGCGGATCGAGGCCCCCAGGTACTGGAGGGTGATGACCACCTCGGTGATCCCGTGCCGGCGCAGCAGCCGCAGGACGTGCTCAAGGCAGGGCCGCCCCACCACCGGCACCAGCGGCTTCGGCCTCCGGCTGGTGAGCGGCCTAAGTCGGCTGCCCTCGCCTCCAGCCATCACGACCGCCTTCAACGTCGACCTCCTGGGTTCACCGCGATCCTGACGTCGACCACCCCGCCGATAGCAGAGATCATACGGACAGCTGCCGACCCCGGCGGCGCCGTTCCCACCACCACATGGCCAAGATCACGGCCACTGATGCCCCCACGGTGACCGCTGCGGTACCCACGACCTCAGCCGTCTGGCTGGCGCCCGCATAGACCGGGGGACCCGGCAGGGTCTGGAGCCGATGCAGGAACAGCCCGCTCGGCGCGGCCGCCGCGACCAGCCCGGAGGGGTGGGTGGCGTAGAGCGGCCCCAGGGCGGCCAGGGCGACGACCCTCCCGTCCGGGGTCGCCGGAGCGGCGCGGTACCAGGTGAAACCCGCGTCCGGGGTGAGCAGCGTCCCGAACCCGGAGGTGGCGACATAGGCGGCGTCCGGTCCCACGCCCAGGATCGCGGTGAGCCTGGGGACACCGGCCACACCCCCGTAGGGCAGGAGCTGGAAGACCGGATTCCAACCTGTTCGGTAGTGGGCGTAGATCATCCCCGCCTGGTCGCCGGCCAGGAGGATTCCGTCACCCATCTCCGCCAGGACGGGCCGGTCGCCAAGGTGGGGAGCACCGCGGCTGGACCGGATCCGTCCGCTGACGCTGACCAGCTCGATGCCCAGCCTGGTCGCGAGCGCGAAGGGTTGCCCAGGAGAGACCGGTGGCGCGACCGCGGTCACAGGATTGCCAGGGACTGACCCCGCGACCCTGCGCAGGCCCGACCGCAATCTCCCCAGGTACAACCCTGCGGTGGTCGCGGCAAGCGCCACGGGCTGGGATCCCGAACTGATGGCCAGCCCCCTGGGCTCGCCTGGGAGCCGCTGGAGGAGATGGGCGAGACCTGGAAGCCGAAGCCGGTAGAGAGCCCCGTCGGAGTTCAGCGCCAAGCCCTGGGATCCGGCGGCCGCCACGAATTGCGCCCCCCTTGGACTGCCGCCTCCGAGCAGCTTGCCGCTTCGGGTGTCCAGCCAGTAGGCGCGGCCCGCCGTGATCACCAAGGTCGTCGCGTCCGAGTTGGAGGCGATGGCTTGGAGCGCACGCTGGGGCCCGGGCGCCCTGGTCCACCAGGACGTGGCCGCACTGACCGGGCTCAGCGGCCCCGCCGCGACGGCGGCGGCCAACAAGGTCAACCCGGCCCGTCGGCCCAATCTCACGGGTCAGCCTCCGTAGAGCCCGCTGACCACGACGGCCAGCACGTAGAAATCGGCGACGATGTGGACCAGCATCGCCGGCAGTAGGCTGCGGCTCCTCATCGACATCCAGCCCCAGAGCCAGCCGAGGGCGATCACGATGGGCACGAAGCTGAAGGCCGGGCCCTCGTACTGGATCGCCAGGTGGGCGATCCCGAAGATGAGTCCCTGGGTCACCACCGCCGCGATTGGACTCTGCTGGCGTTCCAGCGCCGACATCAAGACTCCACGGAACTGGATCTCCTGGGCGATCGCGCTGGCGGCGTTGGCTATCCCCAAGAAGACCGCCGCCGAGCCGCTGAGCGCGAGCAGCGGGACCCCCTCCCGCCCCAGCAAGGGAGCCGGGAGCGCGAACCCGATCAGCAGAAACAGCAGGGTGCCGATGACGCCGAAGGCCGCCATGAGCAGGGTGGGCCGGACCCACAGCCGCAAATTGGGCCGGGGTCGGGGCGTGAGGTAGTGAAACCCCACCGCCATTCCCAGAGCCAGCAGCAGTTCCGCAACCCCGGCTGCGGCATTCCGGGTCAGCCCGTCGGGCACCCCCAGGATGGCGGGCGTCGGCCCCGAGTAGCTGGTCAGCCAGAGCCAGACCGAGAAGGGCAGCGCCAGGGTCAGGAAGGCGAACGCCAAGGGGGCACTGCGCCGCAGAGGGCGCCAGAGCAGGGTGACCGCGGTCAGGGCGGAGAAGTAGCCGCTGAGACGCCAGCCATCGGGATCCACGCCCTGAGGGTCACCGAACACTCGCGGCAACAGCAGGACGACCGCCGCGCCCGCGAGGATGAGCACCAGCTCGCCGCCGCCAGGACCGACGCCCGAAACCGAGGAGGTGGGCCGCCGGAGCCAGCCACGCACGGCGGGATCGGCAGCCACCTCTCAGCGGGCGGTCGCTGGGATCAGGGTTGTGGTTGCTCCTGGGGCTCGGCGGTGGGCGGCTGGCTGCCGTTGGTCCCCGGTTGCGGCGGCGGCTGGTAGTCACCGAGGGGCATGTCGAGGTCCTCCCCGCGCAGGCGGTCCACCAGGTCATAGACCTTGTCCTGGACCGTGCCGGAGAAGAGGAATGCGGCCCCGGCGCTGGCGAGGATCCCGGCCGCCAGCCACTTCCTGGAGAGCCTTCTACGATGGGCCTTGGGCGGCTTGATCCCGGTCTTGGCCAGCGAGCTCTGGACCTTGCGGCGGGTGTCCGGCGGCAGGGACTTGGTCGCCTCGTATGCGGCCTGGACCACCTTCTCAGCGAGGTCGGCCGAGCGCCCCCGAGCCTGCTCGACGGCCTCCGCGGCTCGCCGCTGGGCGGTGTCGGCGACCGGCTGCACCTGGGAGGCGATCCGGCCAGTGAACTCGGGCAGCTGGTGGGCAGCTGCCACCATCGCCGGGGTGACCGCCGCGCCCGCCGACTTCACGCCGGTCCCCAGGACCTCGACCACGGCTCCGGCCGCGTCGGAGGCGGTGGATCCGAGCCTCTCCATAGGCCGCTGCTGCTTGCGTGAGAACCTCATGGCGGCTCCTCCTATGTCTTACCTATGTGTCGAGTGTAGTCCAGGCGCGGGCTGGAAACATCGGGGAAGCGCATCAAGGCTCACTCCTGCGACCCGAGCCAGCGACGACCGGGGGGAAGTGCTCGAGCGGGCCATGTCCGGATCCCAGCCCGGGCGCATGACGGATGGCGCTCGCGACGTACGCCTTGGCCTGGCGCACGGCGGGCTCGAGCGCGTCGCCCAGCGCCAGGCGAGCCGCGATCGCGGCCGAGAAGGTACAGCCGGTCCCATGGGTGTGGACCGAGTCGATGCGCTCGCCCGGGAGGCGCACCAGCCCTTGATCGGAGACGAGCACGTCAGTCGGCGGCCCCGGGGCATGACCGCCTTTGACCACCACCGCGGACGCGCCCATCTGCAGGATCGCCTGCCCGGCGGCGATGGCCTCCTCCTCCGACTCGACCCTCCGGCCGGTCAGAGCCGCGGCCTCGGGCCAGTTGGGGGTGACCACCTGCGCCATCGGGATCAGCTGCTCGCGCATGATCGCCACCGCGTCCGGTTCCAGGAGGGTGGCCCCGCTCTTGGCCACCATGACCGGGTCCACCACCAGCGGCCCCCAGGAGCGCTGGCGCAGTTGCTGGCAGACGGTGGCGATGTGGGGCGCAGAGAAGAGCATGCCGGTCTTGACGGCCCGTGGACGCAGGTCTTGGTCCAGCGCCTCAAACTGGGCGATCAGGAACTCCTGGGGCAGCCCGTGAACCGCCAGCACCCCCAGGGTGTTCTGAGCCGTGAGGGCGACCGCGACGCTCACCCCGTACACCCCGCAGGCGGCAAAGCTCTTGAGATCGGCCTGGATCCCGGCCCCACCGCCGCTGTCG
>JAKABA010000190.1 GCA_021802115.1 bacterium
GTGGTGCTCGACCAGGCGATTCGCCACCGCGATCGGCGTCGCAGCAAGCGCGAGCTCCCTGAGAAGGTGGCTGCGGGTACCCGCTAACCTGATCGGATGGAGGACCGAGACCCGCGCGCTGTGCCCTTGGCGGGGTCCGATGAGCCAACCGCCGTCTGGCCAGAGCTCCGGCTGGGGGTGGTGGGCACCGGGGCGATGGCGGAGGCGATGATCGCCGGCCTGCTCGACCGAGGGCTGGTGCCACCCCAGCGAATCACCTGCAGCCATCCACGCAGCCAGCGCCGACAGGCGCTCAGAGCCAGGCTCGGGGTCGGGACCACGGCGGACAACGCGACCGCCGTCGCCGATGCGGACGTCGTACTGCTGGCGGTGAAACCTCAGGTTCTGCCCCGGGTCATGCCCGAGCTTGCGGGGAGGATCCCGTCCTCGGCCCTGGTGATCAGCATCGTGGCCGGAGCCACGACTGGGGTTCTGGGCAGCGGCCTGAGACACCCGGCGCTGGTCAGGGCAATGCCCAACACGCCCGCTCAGATCGGCTCGGGGGTCACCGTGTGGTACGGAACTCCAGAGGTCGATGCTCGGGCCGTGGATTTGACCCGAGCGCTGCTCTCAGCACTTGGGTCGGAGATCCAGGTCGGGCAGGAGGAATTCGTGGCGATGGCGACTGCGGTCAGTGGCACCGGTCCCACCTACACCTTCATGTTCATAGAGGCAATGATCGATGCTGCGGTTCATCTGGGATTCCCCCGCCAGGTGGCGCGCCGACTCGTGGTGGAGACGGTCATCGGGGCCGCCGCGTTCGCCGCCCAGAGCGAACATCATGTCGCGGAGCTGCGCGATATGGTCACCTCTCCCGGCGGCACCTCGGCCGCCGCTCTGGCGGAGTTGGAGCGGGGGCGGTTTCGAACTGTGATCTCCGATTCGGTCTGGGCGGCCTACCGCCGGACGGTGGAGCTGGAGGGGAGCCTGGCTACTCGAGCTGGATCCGATCCCTGATCCAGGTCGTGACCTCGCAAGACCGGCGGTCACTGCCTCCGCCTGCGGTCAACCGCAATTCGTCCGGCTCGGCAGGACCCGCCCCCGCCGGGCCGCACGGGGCTGGGGTGGGCCGGTGTTGTCCGGGACGGTGCCCGCTCGGGTCCACCCGTCCCCCAGGCCGGGGCGCCGTGGCCGCCCGCCCCGGGTCCGGACGCGCGTCGGGAAACATCGGGTCTGCGTCCGGGGCCACAGCCAGTTGACTTGGCGCGGCCGACCGCTCCGGCGGGCGCTCATGAACCATCGGTGCATAGCCGGCGCTGCCGGCGTCAGAGCGGCTCCCAGCTCTCTCTAAGGCAAGGAAGGTAGGCTCAGCCTGAATGTCTGCCTCGGTACGCCAGCCCGACGAACTGCTCGCCCTGATCCCTGATGAGGTCCGGCAGCTGTTGTCGGCATTCGCCATCGACTTCAACCCCCAGCATGAACATCCCGCCTGGAGCCGGATGGTGCTCGCGACCGGGGTGGCGGTGGTGGCGTCCCTGCTCGCGGATGCGATCCTGGTCGCCGTGGGAACCACTGTGTTTCCGGCGACGAGGGGCTTTGTGCACTTCCAGTTCTCCGACTACGGGAAGCTCACCGTGATCGGTGTGGTGCTTGCATGTGCGGCTTGGCCCATCGTGAGCCGGATCTCGTCGGCCCCCCGCTGGCTCTTCTTTCGCATGGCGGTGGTCGTGACGCTGGTGCTGTGGCTGCCGGACATCTGGATCCTAATCCATGGGGAACCGGTCCATGCGGTTCTGGTGCTGATGCTGATGCACCTGGCCATCGCCTTCGTCACGTATCCCACCCTGGTCCGCCTGGCCCCGGTCCGCCCCCGCGGGGAGGCCCTGGTGGGGCGCTCGCTGCCACTCTGGGTCTGACCACCAGGTCGCCGCGAGGGCGGCAGGGCGGAGGTGATGCCGCCCGACCAGACCTTACGTTCAGCTGGTTCGGGGCTGGCCCGGTCTGCGGGGCGGCGCCGGTTGGGGGATGTGCCCCCGGGTCGTCCGTGTGGCCCGGTCCGCGCCAGGGCCCTGGGACTGACGTTGCCGGCGAATTGACTCGAGCTGGCGGCGCAGGTTGCCCCCGTTGACGACCATGCGGGTAACCCGCTTGCGGTCACGGCGGCGCGCACGCTCCGCCTCGGTGGGAGACAGATCGGACATGGCACAAGCTTAGGTCCTTGCCGAGGTGGCGCCGCTTCCGTGCTGGCCGGTCACGTCCGACCCCAAGCCGAGGTGACCGGGGTCCAGTTGGCTGGTCTATCCGCCGACCGTCGCCCGCACCGAGGGGTCACGCTTGATCACAATCCTCTCTTTGGTTTTGAGGAAGTTCATCGCCGTGACCGCGCTCACCAGGATCAGTGCACCGAGGAGTTCGGTGGGTCGAAGCGGGGCTCCGAACCCATAGGGGCTGGGCAGGGAGAAGACCAAGAACAGCGCTGCCGGGTAGCCGAGCTCTGCCAGCGTCGAGATGGAGGCGGGCGTCGCCGAGAGAGAGCGGTAGTAGAGAACCATGGCGAGTACTCCGGGCACCAGAGCGATTCCCAGGAACGCGGGCAGCTGGCTCGGGGCGTACTTCGAGAACCCGTCCAGGCCACCGTTGGTGGCCAGCATCAGCACCAGCAGGATGGGCAATGCCAGGGCGAAGCGCATGGCTGAGGTGGTGGTGAAGGACACCCCGGCGAGTGCCACCCGGCCGAAGACCGTCCCGGCGGCCCACAGGGCGACCGCGCCGAGCACGAAGGCGGCTGCCAGCAGTTGCCCGCTCGGTGCTCCCGGGACCTGAGCGATCACGATGAGGTAGGCGCCCACCAGTGCGACCGCAGCCAGCGGCCAGAAGGAGCGGGGACGTCGCTCGTGCAGGATCAGCCACGACAGCGTGAGCCCGAAGACGGGCTGTAGCAGATACAGGAGGTAGACCTCCGACTCCGCTCCCGGCGTGGTGGCGTAGGCGAGCGAGCGAGTGAATAGAACCGTGGCGAAGGCCTGGGGACCCGCCGCGATCACGGCCAGGGCCAGCCAGGTTCGCCAGGACGCGGATCTGAGCTCGCGGGCCACAGTGGCGGCGAAGGGGATGAAGCAGAGGGCGATCAGCAGGTCCTCGACCAGCACGATCTGGCTGGATGTGAGGCCGTCACGGACCAGAGCTGGCCGAAAGTAGGCATCCGCAGCCCAGAGCGCCGCCGCCACGGTGATGAACAGAGGAGAGAAGCGGTCGATGAACCCTGCCCGAGTTCGGGACTTGCCACTGGCTTGCGTCATACCAAAAGGGTACGGGACGCCGCCTCGAAGCAGCGGCTCTCGGCCTGGCCCACTGACCGGCAGTGGCGCATCTGCCACCGTGCACCCGCACCGCCACCCGGGTTGTGGCCCATGTCTGGAGCCGGGGCCAACCGACCCTGGGTCCGGCCGGTGCTAATAGGCAGCGGGTCCTGCCGCCCGGGATGGCCCCGCACCAGGGCGCGCTGGGCATAACTGCTCACACTTGCGGGCCACTCCTCGATTGAGTGCCGAACCCCCGATCACTCGCCGTCCGGGGCCCCGATCCGTCCTGCCTCGTTCGGACCTTCGAGGGCCAGCCGATAGCCGCTCGGAGTCTCCAGGATGATCCGCCGGTAACTCCACCCGGGTGCCGGGTTATTCTCCTCCACCTGGCAGACCAGTCCGGCATTCCGGCACCGCTCCAGCATCGCATCGAGGTCTGAGACCAGGATCTGCCAGGTCAGTACGCTTTGGGGGTCGTTGGGAACCGGGGATTGCTGGATGCCGAACTCCGCTGCTCCGGCGCCAAAGGCGATGAAGTCCGGGTACTCCTCCCCTTCGTACGTTATCGGCAGACCCAGGCGCTCATAGAATGCCCGCTCTGCGGCCAGGTCCCCAACGTGCAGCACTGGGGCGAGGCGCACAAACAGGTTGGTCGTCTGCGCGGTCATGGACACCCAGCGGCGCCGCGGGCCCACGCCCACGGAGCCGAACGTTGAGTGTGGTCGGCTTGCGGCCTGAAGACCATGGCGGCCCGTGGGTCAGTGCGGGCCGGCAGGAAATGGGATCGAAGGCTGCGCCGGACGACCGCTCTGGCTCGGCGTCCGCCTCCCTGCACGTCAGCAATCCCAGCAACCGCCACTGTCGACTCCACGGTTGACGGGCGCCGGTTAGCTCCGGGAGGAATGAACGTCCGCGACTGGGAGCAGGGCTCTCCAGTGGGACACCTGACGCCGTGGCCAATCATTGAGCCACGGTGCGCAAGCCCCGATCGCCAGACGCCCAGCGCCCGGCAGGTGAATGCGTCGATGCCGGCCGAGGGGTAGCTTAGGTCAGTGGGTGACCGCCGACCGCGGAACTGCCTGAGCGCGTCCCACGCGCGTTCACTCGACCCGTTGAATCCGGTGGGGGTGCCGGATCCGGACACGGTTCGTGCATCACGGCACACGCCTTGCATGATGCAAGTTACTGTATCAGCACGGTCTGGTGCGATGCAACTGGGTGACGGTACCGCGGGGCCTCGACGCGGCCTCGGCGGGCGATCCGCAACGGATACCCCGGGGGGTGTATATTGATGTGAAGCAGAACCCACTTCGGCGCATTTCTGAGGTTGTTATGGCAACGGTCAAACTTGGCGGCGACAGCTTCAACACCACGGTCACTGGGCCGGGTATCGTCCTGGTCGACTTCTGGGCAGCCTGGTGCGGGCCCTGCAGAGCCTTCGGGCCCGTCTTCGAGGCGGCCTCCGACGCCAACCCGGACATCGTCTTCGGCAAGGTCGACACCGAGGCCGAGCCAGAGCTGGCCGGGGCTCTGGGCATCAGGTCGATACCGACCCTGATGATCTTCCGGGACGGAATCCTGGTCTTCTCGGAGCCGGGAGCCCGGCCCGCGCCCGCCCTGGCGAAGTTGATCGATGCCGTACGCGGCTTGGACATGGATGAGGTGCGCCGGGAGGTTGCCAAGGCCGAGGAGGAAGAGCGGGCGGCAGAAGCCGTCTGACCGAGCCGGCGCAGCTCCGCTTCCTCGACTTGGTCCGACACCCAGGGGCTGGCGGTCGCCGCCGAGGGAAGCTGCCAGAGTGCGGCCGTGGATCGGAGCCGGTCAGACCGGACGCTCCGCCACCAGCGTGAACAGTATCGGGACGGGCTCGCCGCCAAGACGGAGGCGGTAGCGCCCGTCGGCTTCGGGGCCACCGAGGTCACCCCGGTAGTCGCGAGGCCAGTCGGTGCGCTCGGCGAGCCAGCGGACTACGAGGCCCGCCTCCACGGCCGCAGTGACCACCTCGCCGATGCTGTGGGCATATTGGATCGTCTTGGTGGCCTCGATCCTGGCAGCGCGGTCGGTGTAGCTGCCAGGGACGTCAAACACATGTGGCCCATCGAAGCAGTAGGGGAAGTCGAGCACCGCCGGATCGGTGGTGTCGACCATGCTCTGGAGCGGGTGCAGCTCGACCAGGGCCAGGCGGCCCCCGGGCCGCAGCAGGTCGTGAGCCGCTGCCATCCAGCGGTCGATGTCGCCGATCCAACACAACACTCCGATCGTGGCGTAGGCGAGATCAAATTTTCCGAGGAGGCCTGAGGGTGGGTGGCAGACGTCAGCCTCGACCAGGGAAAGTTCGACGCCACAGCGCTCCGCGAGCGCCGCGGCCTTTGCCAGGGCGACCGGCGAGAAGTCCAGCCCGGTCACGTGGGCCCCGGCGCGGGCCAGGCTGATCGAGTCGAAGCCGATGTGGCACTGCAGGTGGATCACGTCCAGCCCAGCCACATCGCCGACGGCGCGGCGAATGGCTTCCTCCTCGACCTCGGTGAGCGAGGACGCCCCCGCCACCAGAGCCGCCGAATCGTAGAGCCTGTCCTGCCCATGCACCCGGGCCCGATCGTCCCAGTTTCTGCGGTTGACGTCGAGTGCATCCATGGTCACCAGACGACTCTACAGAGACACCGTCACCGAAGGGACTTGACTGCTGTCTGGGCCGCGGGCGGCATCGCGGATCCGCGCCAGTCCTGCCCGTACGACTGGCTCAGAGTTCGGGCGCGGAGGTTGAGATACCTAATGTCCTCGAAGTCGGCGACCGTCACGATGCTGACCTGGCCATAGGTGGCAAGGGTAAGCGGGTCCGTGTCTCCGGTGACCAGGGCGCTGGCATGGCCCGCCGAGGCTATATCCAGGATCGCATCGTCATCGCGGTCACGGCCGAGGCGCGGCAACCCGGACGGTGAGACAACCTCGCCCAACGCCTCGAGTTAACCGCAAGCTGCACGAGTGCGGTCTGAACTCCAGCCGCACCCCTCTAGGAGGATGGCCCCCAGCTCGTCGAGGTTGGCGCTCCTGATGACGAGGCGATGCTCGTCCCGCAACGCCGTCCCGAGGAGGCGGAGCGGCCGGCCGCCGAAGTGGATGACGGAGACGAGGACGTTGGTGTCGAGGACAAGGCGCACCCAGCGGGTGCTGAGTGGCGAGACCGGCGGCGCCGTTTCACCGCGCCGGCCAGCTGCTCGTGGGTGAGGTGGCCGGCCGAGGCGCGCGCCTCGCCGTAGGTGAAGGTCCGATAGCAGCGGCGGCACCGCTCCGCGCACTGGCGGAGGCCCTCCCGGAACAGCGCGCTGCGGGTGCGGCCCCCCTGCCGAGCCAGCCGATCAGCCGGGTCGGCGAGCTCAGCCGGGAGCGAGATGGTCACGGTGTCAGTGCTGCGCACGAGGGCCTATTGCCAGTGGGTGTTACTGGCAGCCAAGTCCGGCGCCGGTCAAGAGAGCAGAGCTCTCATGCGAGCCACCGAGGGAGTGCAGCTCAGCCGCGAACTCGTGGCCGGCAGGTGGAGCGTCGGCGATGAGCACCGTGAGCGGGCGCCTGCTGCGCCCTGGCCAAGCTCACTTCGCTGCCCCAGGCGATCGGGGCGCTGTGCTGATCCAGTTTGGCGCCGGTATCCCTCGGTCTTTCCACGTGCTCAGTTTGAGCGCTTATCTCACAGTTCCAGGGTCTGGATGTGCTTCGGATGCAGTTACGGCCAAGGCGCTCGAAGTTGAGATCAAATTGGCCCTTGACGTGGAGAGCGGAGCGGGAGACGAGACTCGAACTCGCGACATCCAGCTTGGAAGGCTAGCGCTCTACCAACTGAGCTACTCCCGCGACACAGGCCCGGTCACTTCGGCCGGGCTTCCCGTACCGTCGAGATTGTACCCGCGGCCAACCGGGCCAGGTGCTCCTCCTCGGGGCCCCGGCAACCTGCCCGCCGTGGTGTTGGTGCGTGTCGACTGCCCGGGTTCAGCCATCGTTGCACCCGCTCGCAACTACCGGGCACGGTCCGTTGTCGCCTGGACCATGGCTAGGAGCGTGGGTCAGTAACGGGTAGGGGCAGGGAAGGGATCGCGCCCGGAGCGGTGCGACCAGAGATCGTCCGCCAGGGGCTGGCGGGCCGGTTTGCGGGTGTTGGGGCGCTCCAGGCTCCCGCCACCATGGCCCGTAGGAGGGGCCGGATGATCCACCGCTGGCCTCCTGGGTTCACGCCGAGGCCAGCGAGCGGGGGTGGACCCCGCTGTTGGCCAGCT
>JAKABA010000191.1 GCA_021802115.1 bacterium
GAGCTGGCCCAGCGCACGATCACGGATGCCGAACTGACCGGTCGCGAGGTGCCCGACCGCCCGTGCGCCACCTGCGCCTACGCGGTCCTCTGCCCGGAGCGTCTCGACCGCCGCTCGTGAGCTCGGTCGTCGGTCAGGAGCCGAGGCGGAACAGTTGTGGGAGCTTCATCGCCAGCCCCATGTCCCCTTTCACCTTGAGCTTGCCGGTCATGAAGGCCATGGTGCCGTCCAGCCGCCCCGTCAGCATCTTCACGAAGTTTTCGTCACCGATGGTGAGGGTGATGTTGGGCGCCTCGGCGTCCCCCTGGTGGACCTCGCAGGTGGCGTCCTTGATCTGGACATACCAGTGCCCGCCCTGAGGCCCGGATATGTCCCACTGGAAGGTGGCGGTCACCCCCTGGGCCTTCTCCGCCTGAAACGCGGTGGGGATCTTGTCCATGATGTCCTGCGGGGTCATCTCGACTTCGGCCATGGCTCTCCTCACGCCCAACCGGGGCAGAATCGATGATTGCTCATAATCTATGGGGTCTCAGGACGGCCGCTGATTGCGCAACCTGGCGGTGCCCTGGTCGAGGAGGCTGAACGGCCAGCGCTTGGGTTGGCGCAGGTAGTCGAGGTTGGGACCGAGCGGCTTGGGCTCGAAGCCGAATTGGCTCAGGACCGCATCCCTGGCCGCCACATTGGGCTTGACGAGCATGTCCAGCTGCTGCGGTGTCACCAGCGGATTGCGCATCAGCCGGTCCATCACCGCTGCGGCGGGCCGGATCATCCGCGGATCCAGGTGCAGCGGACGGCGCTTGCTGATGCCGAACCAGTCCTTGCCGATCGCCTCGGCCACCGCCAGAGTGATCTCCTCAAGCGTCATCTGGTCCGGTCCCCCGATCTCGTAGATGTGCCCCGCGCGATCGGGGTCCTCAACCGCCGCCAGCAGGCAGCGTGCGACATCGTCGGCGGCGATGGGTTGGAAGGTGGCGGTGCCATCGCCGGGAATGACCAGGAAGGGCGCCGGCATGCTGATCGCCTTGGCCAGCAGGGTGAAGAACCCATCGCCTTCGCCGAAGATGACCGACGAGCGCAGGATCACCCATTCCCGGTCGCTCCCCTGCAGCCACTGCTCTCCCTGCCACTTGCTGAACAGGTACGGAAACCGGGGGTCGGGGTCGGCACCGATGGCGGAGAGCTGCACCACCCGGCGCACCCCGGCCCGGGTCGCGGCCTCGACCACGTTCCGGGTGCCGTTGGCGTTGACGGCCTCGAAGGTCTGGACCCCCTGGTTGCGGATCACCGCCACCAGGTTGACCACCACGTCAGCCCCCGTGAAGGCCGCCTCCAGCCCCTCGCCGCTCACCACGTCCCCGAAGGTCGGTGAGAGACCCTCGGGAAGCCTGCTGGAGCGCGCCCCTCGGGCGATAACCCGCAGCTCGTGCCCGTGCTCGAGCAGCTGCGGCACCAGATGCGTGCCCACAAAGCCGGTCCCGCCGGTGACCGCTACTCGCATCAAGAGGCGCCTGACCTCAGCGCTTGCTGGCGCGGCGGCGAGGGGCGGGCTTGCCCGCCACCGCGGTCTTGAGGGCGCTGGCGGGGTAGAACCTGACCTTCTGGGTGGCCGGTACCCGCACCATCTCCTGGGTCTGGGGGTTGCGCCGCATGCCGGCGGCGGTCTCCCGGATCTTCCAGCGCCCGAAGCCGGCGATGGCGACCTCCTCACCCTTCTCGAGCTGCTTGCCGATCAGGTCGAAGATCAA
The DNA here is from genome assembly GCA_021802115.1 of bacterium. The sequence continues at coordinate 1,746 of JAKABA010000191.1, forward strand.
CTTGAGGGTGTCGTCGGCGAAACGGAAGTTGGGGAACACCGGATCATTGGGGTCGTTGTCGTAGAGAAGTGTGGATTGCAGGGTTTTGGCCAACTCGCGACGATTCATGGACAAGCCTCCCTTCTACCGCGGATGTGAACGTTATCCGCTTTATGTAAGGGATTTTAGGCAGATCCCGGGGGGTTCGGGGGGACTTTGATCTCACTGCTGCCGGGTGGGGTGGGGGTCGCCGAGCCGGCTGAGCCGGACCTGCCTCTTTGCATAGCGAACAAAAGTTTGTATAATTCGTCGAGGCTCGCCTCTTGGGAGAGGGCTCTCCGGGCTGGGCCAACGGATTCAGGGATGGAATTGGAGCTGGCTCAAGGACCCTCTGCTGAGCACGATCGCCGTCTCCGCCAGGAGTCTCTGCAGGAGGCGCTGGCCGGGATCGGGCGTCGCTTCGGCCCGGGGGCGGTGCGCCGGGGCGGGGATGGCCAACGGGGTGGGCTGCGGACTGGAGCCGATTCCCTGGACGCGCTCTTTGTCCCGAGCGGGATCCCCAGGCGCAGGCTCAGCTGGCTCGCGGGCGCTCCGGGAGCGGGGGGCCTCTCCCTCGGCCTGGCATTGCTGGCGGGTTGGTCGCGAGAGCTGCCGGTGGCTCTGGTGGATTTCGAGGAACGCGTGGACCCCGGGGAGTTCGCGGACTACGGGGGGCGGCTGGAGAACTGCTGGTGGGTGCGCCCTGGGCAGTCTGAGCCGGGCTGGGCCGCGGCCCGGGCGCTGGTGCTGGCGGGCGTCGACCTCTGCCTTCTGGTCGCTGACCGCTGGTCCCCGGTGGGCGGGGCGGTGCCTGCGCTGCTGCAGGCGGCTCTGGAGGAGAGGGACGCGGTGGCCCTGTTGGTGGGAGGCAAGGAGGTGCCGGCGGCGGTGGGCGGACGGCTGGGGGCACAGATCGCCTGCCACCGTGAGCGCTGGACCCTGGCCCATGGGGATGTGGCGGGCATCAGGGTTCGGCTGGAGGTGGTTCGCAGCCGGATCGGTGCGCCCGGAGCGAGCTGCCTCCTCGAGATTCGCTTTCCCCGGCCCTATCCCAACCAGCCTGGGATTGTGGATCTGGGGCGGCTGGAGGCCGGTTGTGACCAGCTCGAGGATCTGATGGTGGTGAACAGTTGAGTGCCCAGAGCCGCCTGGGGTTTCTGGAGTTCCCCCATCTGGCGCTCATCCTCACCTGGCGGGCGCACCCCGAGCTTGCCGCTGAGGCGGTGCTGGTCGGTGCTGCGACCGCCGCCGGTCGCGAGGTCGTGCTGGCCGCCTCGGAGGCGGCCAGGGCCAGGGGAGCCCACCCAGGTCAGGACTTCCGCGAGGCTGAGCTGGCCTGTCCCGAGGCGGTCCGGTTGCGCTCGGATCCCGTTGCCCTGGACCGGCTGCGCGAGCAGCTGCTGCTGGTGCTCTACGACTACAGCCCACTGGTGGAGCTGGGCGATGACCAGGGGGCATATGTGGACCTTGGCGGCCGAGATCTCCGCTGGGAGACCGAGGCCGCCCGGGCGTCTCAGCTGGGCCGGGCGGTGCAGCGAATTCTGGGTTTCCCGCCCGCGGTCGGGGTGGGGCAGTCACGCTTTGTGGCTCGGTCCGCCGCGATCCGGGCGGGCTCTGGTCGGATCCGGCTGGTGCCCCACGGGGCTGCGGCCTCGTTCCTGGCGGACCAGCCGGTCGCCAGCCTGCCCCTGGCGCCGCGAACCGTGGAGCAGCTGCTGGGCTTCGGGCTGCGCACCTGCGGCGACTGCATCACCATCCCACTTCCGGAGCTTCAGCGCCAGCTGGGCCCTGACGGTATAGCCCTGCACCGGCTCTGCCTGGGCCAGGATTCTGCCAGGGTCATCCCCCGGCTAAAGACGCCTCCCTGCGCGGTCCGCAAGGTGCTGGCCGGGGTGGTGGAGAACTCGGAGGCGCTGCGCTTCGGCGCGCCTGAGCTGGCGGCCATGCTCGCCGCCGAGCTGACCCGGCGGCAACTGGCCAGCGGGCGGCTGCGGCTCCGGCTGCTGGATGAGGATGCCGCCGTAGGCACAGCGGGATCCGGTCAGCCCGGGGTCTTCTGCTCCGAGATCGCCACCCCAGCGCCGGTCGCGACCGCTCAGGAGCTGTTGCCGCCCATCCTGAGCCTGCTGTCTCGAGCTCGCTGCCGGGTGCTGATCGTCGAGTTGCAGGCCCTGGATCTGGTTCCTCCTCCGGCAGCGCAGCTGCAACTCCTGGAGCTGTCGGAGGTCCGCCGGGAGGAGATCGGCGGAGCGGCGGCCAGGCTCAGGGAGCGGTTCGGCTCGGAGCTGGTCTGGCGAGTGGCGCTCAGGCCGAAACACCCTGGGGACATTCCCGAGGAGCGGCTGGTATGGAACCCCAGATGAACCTTCGTGCGGTGAAGGTGGAGCGTTCCAGGCCGGTCGCCGTGGACCTGGGGGCAGGCTCGGTGCGGGTGGCGCGTCGGACCGCCCACTGGGTGGTGGAGGTCGGATGGTGGCGCACCCCTCCCGCTCGCTGGCAGCGTCGCGATTGCTGGCGGCTGCTGCTAGAGGATGGCCGCTGCCTCGATGTGTATCGGGATGAAGCGCAGGCGAGCTGGCACCTGGGGCAACTCTGGGGCTGACCGAGTCGCCACCGGGGCCAGCCCCGCACTCCCTCAGGAATCTCTGAGCGCCATCTGCTAGTTTGACTTCATGGCTCAGAACCAGCCGGGGTCCGGACCACCGGGTCGCTCCGGTGTCGGCAGTCCCAATCGCCGTCCCAACCAGTGGCGATCTATCCAGTTCCTCCTGCCTCTGGGGGTCTTCCTGGCGCTGAACCTCCTGATCGCCAACGTCTTCTTCCCGCCCGCCCAGCCCAAGAGCATCACCATCCCCTACAACGTCTTCATCTCCGATGTGAAGTCCGGGGACGTCACCAGCATCACCAGCACCGGGGACACCATCCAGGGAACCTTCCGTCACCAGACCGGGGTGACCCCATCCAGCAAGAACAAGGCCAAGGACTTCAGCACTCAGCTGCCCAGCTTCGCCGGCGGCCAGCTGGAGACCCTGCTGCAGCAGCACAACGTCACCATCAACGCCAAGAATCCGAACCCTCCCGCCAATGTCCTGCTGGTGCTGCTGGAGAGCTTCGGGCCCACCCTGCTCTTCGTTCTGGTCTTCCTGTGGTTCATGCGCCGCAGCGCTGCGGCGGCCGGCGGCGGGCTGTTCAGCCTCGGCCGCTCCCAGGCCCGTCTCTATGATTCCGAGCGCCCGGCGACCACCTTCGCAGATGTCGCGGGAATCGAGGAGGCGAAGGAGGAGCTGGAGGAGATCGTTGACTTCCTGCGCCAGCCGGCCAAGTACCAGCGCCTGGGCGGCACTGTCCCCAAGGGCGTGCTGCTGGTCGGCCTCCCGGGGACCGGCAAGACGCTGCTCGCGCGCGCGGTCGCCGGTGAGGCCGGGGTCCCGTTCTTCAGCATCTCCGCTTCGGAGTTCATCGAGATGGTGGTGGGAGTGGGGGCCTCCCGCGTCCGCGACCTCTTCTCCAAGGCCCGGGAGGCGGCACCCGCGATCATCTTCATCGACGAGCTGGACGCGATCGGGCGCAGCCGCAGCGCCGGGCCCAGCTTCGGGGGACACGACGAGCGCGAGCAGACCCTGAACCAGATCCTGACCGAGATGGACGGCTTCGACTCCCGAGAGGGGGTCATCGTCCTGGCGGCCACCAACCGGGCCGATGTCCTGGACGCCGCGCTGCTGCGCCCGGGGCGGTTCGACCGGCGGGTCCAGGTCCTGCCCCCCGATCGGGTGGGCAGGGCCGCCATTCTCAAGATTCACACCCGCGGGGTTCCGCTGGGCCCGGATATCGACCTCGACAACCTGGCCTCCCAGACTCCGGGGCTGGTCGGTGCGGAGCTGCGCAATTTGGTCAACGAGGCGGCTTTGCTGGCGGCCCGCAAAGAGCGCACCGCGGTCACGATGGCGGACTTCACCGAGGCGCTGGAGAAGGTGCTCCTGGGGGCGGCGCGCCACGTCGTCCTCTCGGAGGATGACCGCCAGCGCACCGCCTACCACGAGAGCGGCCACGCCCTGCTCGGGCTGCTGGTGCCGGCGGCGGACCCGGTGCGCCGGGTGTCCATCGTCCCTCGGGGGCGGGCCCTGGGGGTCACCGTCCAGTCTCCGGTCGACGATCGGCAGAACTATCCCGAAACCTACCTGCGGGCGCGCATCGTCGGCGCCCTGGGTGGGCGGGCGGCTGAGAAGCTCATCTACGATGTCGTGACCACGGGAGCCGAGAGCGACCTTCAGCAGGTGACCCAGATCGCCCGGCAGATGGTGGTGCGGTGGGGCATGAGCCCCAAGGTCGGGCCGCTCAATCTCTCCGATGAAGGCGACCAGTCCAGCATGATGATCTCCCAGCGCCCCTACAGCGAGACCACCGCCGAGGTGATCGATGCCGAGGTGCGCCGGATCGTCGAGGAGTGCTTCGAGGAGGCGCTGCGGCTGCTCGGTGAGAACCGCGACAAACTGGTGGCCCTCACCACGGCTCTGCTCCGCGAAGAGTCCCTCAATGAGGAGCAGATCCTGCAGGTGACCGGGCTTCCGGCCAAGCCCAGGGCCGCACCGCCTGGGCTCGCGGGGGCACGCCGCCAGGTGGAGGAGAAGCCGGAGGTACCCGCGCCGACCTGAGGGGCCAGTTCCGCCGCGTGGCCCTCGGCTGCCTGCCGATTCCCATGATCGCGCAGGGCGCCTGAGGGAGGGCGGGGCCGCAACCCGGCTCAGATGCCTCCGCGAGCACGAGTCATGGATAGGGCTCGGGAGGAGGCATTGGTGTGATTTGAGGCGGCGGAGGCGGTGCCACCGCCGGCGGCTGTCCCGTGGGCGCGCTCCGGCCAATGTGGGGTGTCCACCAGTGTCAGTACCAGATCACCATCGGCGTGGTCCACTCGTCGAACTCCACCACATCGGCCGGCACCGGTTGCGCCGAGCCCGCGATCACGCGCTGCGCCACCAGCCAGCAGGCGCAGGCGTCCAGCACGTCCTCCACCAGCCGCGGGTATCGGCCCAGCCAGCTGGTGAGTTCTGGCAGCTGTGCCTGCAGTAGCTCGGTTCTCATGGCACGGCCCGCCTGAGTGTGTTTGCTCGCCAGCGTGGCGCCCCCCGCGAGCCTTTGGAACACCAGCTCCGGGTGGCCTTCGTGCACGGCCGGGCGCGGCCTTACTTGCAGTTCGAGATCGACCTCCCGGATGCGGTCCAGGATGGCGAAGGTCTGGGCCGGACAGCCACGTCCCGCGAGCCGGCGCCATATGCGGCTCGCCGTCTGTTGCGACGTGGCTGCGAGGACCGCCCGCGGAGGGGTCAGGAAGACGGTGGGAGCCTTCCGCCCGAGCAGCCGGCGCGCCTCCAGGTCGCAGCGCCGAAGCTCCCTTTGGGGAAGCCCGATGGGGATGTCGAGCACCGCGGCCCCAACTTGAAGGTCGCGGATCCGCTGGAAGAGGGTGGCTGTGGTCGGCAGATGGAGCAGCTGGGGGCGCTCCTGGTGAGTCTGCACCACCGTCATCCAGCCACCTCCGCGGCAGCCGTCAGCTCCCAGTAACGCCGCGCCGATCCGGTAGGTGATGGCCACGCTGCGATTCTCTCCTCATGCCAATCAGTACATTTGTTTGTATCATCGTGGAGTGGGCAGGTCGGGCTTTGGGGAGTGCTGGGCTCGTTCCTACTTCTCCTTCCTCGAGGGGGCCAGCGCTCCCGAGGAGCTGGTGGACAGGGCGGTTGAGCTTGAGATGTCGGCCCTGGGGTTGGTGGACCGGGGCGGGCTC
>JAKABA010000192.1 GCA_021802115.1 bacterium
GGGATTCTGCGCCTCCAGCCGTTCGTGAGCTTCCCGCTTCTCACGGGCTTCGACGAACTCCGGAAGGTCCCCATCGCACCGCCGCAGAAACGCCGCTCTGGCCGCGAGCTGCTCCCGCTGCGACTCCAACCCCTCGATCTGGCGGGTCAGCCGCTCTAGGTCAGAAGCTGCCTGCTGGCGCTCGCCCTCAGCCATCTCCCAGGCGGCCTGCAGCTCGCCCCACGTCCGGGCTAGCCCGTCGCGCTCCATGGCCAGCGACCCTATCCGGGGCACGTCTCCCGATCTCCGCGCCTCCACGGCGCGAGCTTCTAGCTCCCGCAGCCGACCGGCCGTCTCCTCCAGGGCCAGATGTATCCGTTCGGCCCGCTGCCGGACTTCCTCAGCGAGCGTCGCCTGCTGGTCGAGCTGCCGCTGAGCATCGGAGATTTCGCTCGCCTCCAGCTCCGCCACCTGCGCCAACAGCCCGTCGGCTTCGCGCTGCTGCTGGTCCCGGAGCCGAGCCCGGGCCAGAGCTTGCTCGGCCTCGGACTGACGCTGAGTCGCCGCGACTGCCGCCGCCTGGAGCCGTGCCGCCCGAGCCCTGGCCCGCTGAGCGGCCCTGAGCGCCGCTTCCAAGGGGTCCGCGGTTGTGAGGAAAGGCTGGTGCGCTTCCGGGGCACTGGCACTGGTCTGGGGCGCTGGCGGTGCCTTCCGGGCAGGACGCAGCCTCATGGCCGGGCCACCGGAGAGGTCCGGCCTCGGTTCTGCGGCGAGTCGCTCTCGTGACCGCCGGTCAGCAGCCCACGGTTGAACTGGCGGGCTACGGTCGAGGTCTCCGGCAAGCCGGTCAGGTCGACGTGCGTCACGTCAGCCTTCACCGAGCCGCGCGACGGATCGTTGACGAACTGGCCGGTGTCCGAAGCCCGGCGAGTCTTCAGCGCAGGCTGGGTTCTGCCCGACACCTCCTCGGCGGCGCAAGCGGCCGCATGAGCTGGGCTGGCGTGCGCCCGATCGCAGCCCGCGTGGTGATAGTGCGGGCTGCCATCCTCGCCAACATGTCGGCCATCATCGCCAACGTCCGCGGGGCGATGCTTTACCAGTCCGCCGAAAAACACTGGTCCGTTGTCACTCATGATCGTCTCCTTGCGGCCAGGCCGCGTGAAAGTTGCGCGCGAGCCTTAGCTTCAGCCTCGCGCACCATTCGCTCTGCGGCAACGGTTCGCTCCGCGCCGAACCGGAACGAGAGACGCCAGCCGGACGTGCCGAAGGTCGCCACCAGATCTTCGTCCCGGTCGAGGTCGCACACCACCCAGCCGCGCGAGCGCAGCCAGCCCACCGTCGCCCGCGTTTCATTCAGCGGGGTCACTGTCGCGTCTCCGGTATCCGCAGCAGCCGCAGCAGCTCGTCGGTCACGACCCACCTCTTGGTCGAGGTGCGACCACGACGCTGGGCAGCCCACGACGCTCACCGGCTGCGGTCAGCAGCCGGCGCAGGCTCACCGGCCAAGCCTCTGCCAGACAGCACGAGTCGTCGGGCTCGTGGACCACGGTCAGGTGACTGGCCTGACCCGGTGGGAGCACTGACACCCGGTCAGCAAGCACTTCCAAGTACTCCGCGTCCCGGGTCAGCCGGAGGTGGTCGAGTTTGAGCCGAGTCACCACCGACCCTCCGCTACATGTAACGCGGGGTGTAGCTGGGAGTGCTGCGATACATCCCGCACCACCCCCCCGTAGGGGGGGTGCGGTGTAGCGCACCCCGCTACACGGTTGTAGCGCCCTTGTAGCGGTTGTAGCGCTGTCACGCCCTGATCCCCACCCGGCCGTCTGGAAGGCGGGTGAATGAGTCCGAATGTCGGCTGACCATGGTGCGGATAGATGACTCCGGGACTCGGAGTTCGCTGGCCACCTCCGACGTTCTCATCGCGCCACCCATCAGGAGCTTCTGCATCCGCTGATGGATGGGAAGGCGCTCTGTCAGTTCTGGCGCCGATACTTCGGCTCGCTCGAAGCGGATCGTCTGATCCCCGTAGATCATCCGAAGCCCGACCGACGGCTGCTTCGGTCCGAGGTTTGCCTTGGTGTTGATCAGCATCACCTCGGCCACGCCATCTCGGGGTTCCAGCTCCCGTCGGAGTTCCCAAACAGCGCGCGCCGCGTTGACCTTGTACACGGACCCGTAGGGCTTGCTCGCTCCAGTCACACCCTGGCCGATGTCGGCCCCGGTGACGTGATCGACCAGCAGCACGGTGGTGCCGAGAAGCCGCAATGCAGCAAAGAGTCTGAGCACCCCGTCGGCAGGGTCCCCCGCGTCCCGACCAATCCCCAGGGCCAACCCCACGCTGTCCACAACTACGAGCGCCGCCCCGAGTCCAGCGACCAGCTCGGCGATCCGCTCAATGTCGTCCGCCAGAGGTCGTCGCATCCTCAGGTACGCCACACTCGGCGGGTCGATCCCAGCGCCCTCTGCGACGCTGGCGACGAGGTTCGACCAGTCATCACCATTGGACTCGTAGTCAAGGATCACGACCGGCGCGGGTCCACTCGGGAGCCATCCCGGAATCACCCGGGAGCCGGTACTCACCGAGGTAGTTATCGCTGCCGCCAGCGTGGACTTGCCCGTCCCTCCGGGGCCGAAGAGGACTGTGACGTGACCGATGGGGAGCAGCGATCCCAGCAACCTCCTCTCCTGGGCCTGGGGACGGCGTGAGCCGATGACCTGCACCGCTTCCCCGGCAGCCTCGCTGGCCAGTACCCCGACGCAGAGGCGCTCCAGGATGTCGGCCCACGAGACCCTGGGCGCTCGGGCCGCCAGCAGCCTCGCCGTCGAGGCCCGGGCACTGAGGCTGGACAGATTGAAGGTCCCGGCCGACAAATGTCTGCCGTCCAACCGCACGGTGAGTTCTCCGCGCAGCTCACCGCCGCTGGATCGCAGGCGTCTCACCGACGCCTCCCAGGTTGGCACCTCCCCGGACAGACTGCCCAACACCCAAGACAGGCCCCGACGCTGCAGGCCGATCTCTTCTGTCGGCGGCCATGAGAATCTGAACGCTGGCGGCCACGAAAGTGAACGCTGGCGGCCACCAGAACTGAACGCTGGCGGCCACCGGAACTGCGCGGGGCGGGCCGGGCTGTGCTGGGAGGTGTCCCTCCTGGGGTTAGCTGGAGGCGTACTGGCAACCAGCGCCCAGGAGGGACACCGTGAAGTTTGGCGAGGAAGTCGTGGAGATACTTGAGGCGTACGACGTGACCGGGTCCTACCGGGCGGCGGGGGAGCTGGCGGCGTGCGCCCCGAACACGGTGGCCCGGTACGTGGCCCTGCGGGAGGCGGGACGGCCGCGGTCGCGGGCGCTGCGACGGGCGGGGCTCATGGATGAGTACCTGGAGAAGGTGGAGGAGTGGGTGAACGTGAGCCGGGGCAAGGTGCGGGCCGACGTGGTGTTCAGCAAGCTCACGGCCATGGGGTATCAGGGCTCGGAACGGACGGTCCGGCGGGCGGTGAGAAGAGCCAAGGAGGCATACGGCCAAGGGCACCGGCGGGTGTACCGGCCTTGGATCGTGGAGCCGGGGCTGTGGCTCCAGTGGGACTACGGCCAGGGGCCGCTGGTGGAGGGGCGGCAGACGATCCTGTTCTGTGCCTGGCTGGCGTGGTCGAGGTTCCGGGTGATCATCCCGATCCTGGACCGGGCCTTGCCGACGGTGATCTGGTGCCTGGATCAGGCGCTGCGGCGGTTCGGGGGCTGCCCCACGTATGGGCTGAGCGACAACGAGAAGACCCTGACCGTGGAGCACGTGGCCGGGATCGCCATCCGGGGGTCGGCAATGGTGGCGGTGGGGCGCTGGTATGGGGTGAGCCTGCGGAGTTGCATCCCGTACGACCCTGAGAGCAAGGGCGGGTCGGAGGCAACGGTGCGGGTGGCCAAGGCGGATCTGGTCCCCACCGAGGCGAACCTGCGAGAGCAGTACTCCAACTTCTGGGAGCTGGAGGAGGCCTGCCGGGAGCTGGAAGCGGAGGTGAACGGCCGGGTGCACCGCGTCACCCGGCAGATCCCGGCGGAGATGTTGATGGGGGAGCGGGCACGGCTGCACCCGCTGCCGGAAGAGCCGTACACGCTGGCCTTCGGGGTCACCCGGCGGGTGGGCCAGACCACGGCGATGGTGAGCTTTGAGGGTGGCTCGTACTCGGTGCCCCACCAGCTGGCGGGCCAGGTGGTGTGGGTGCGGGGGCATGGGGAGGAGGTGATCGTGGTGCATGTTGGTCCCGAGGGTCCCAAGGAGGTGGCCCGGCACCTGAGGACCACGCCGGGGACCCCGCGGCTGGATGACCGGCACTTCCCGGAGCGGCAGAGTGACCCTCTGGAGCGGGAGCCGCGGGCCCGGACTCGAGAGGAGGTCGAGTTCCTGCAGCTGGGGCCGCAGGCGGGGGCCTGGCTGAAGGCGGCGGGCGCGGCAGGGGCTACCCGGGTGCGCTCGAAGATGGCCTTGGCGGTGAGCTTGGCCAAGGTTCTGGACGGGGCCCGGGTGGCGGAGGCGCTGGGGCAGGCGGCGGCCAGCGGGCGGTTCGCGGACGGGGACCTGGAGTCGATCGTGGCCCACCTCACCACCTCCCAGGTGGGGCCGGTACTGCGACCCTCGGACGATCACAGCCTGCAAGGTGGCACGGCGGGATGGGCGGCGCTGCGGGCATGACCATCGAGACCGCGGCCCCACCTCTGCCTGAGGAGCTGGAGGCACTGCTACGCCGGCTGCGCCTGCCCCACCTGCGCAAGCTGGCTCCGGAGGTGCTGGCCACGGCCCGGGCCCAGCGCTGGGAGCCGACTGAGGTGCTCAAGGTGCTGCTGCAGGAGGAGTTGGAGGGCCGGGAACGCTCGGCCGCCAGCACTCGCCGGGAGGCGGCCGGCTTCCCCACCGGTAAGACCTTTGAGGCCTGGGACCCCCAGCTGTGCTCGATCCCGATGCCCACCCAGGAGGCGCTGCGCAGCCTGGAGTGGGTGCGCCGGCGGGAGAACCTGGTGGTGTGCGGGCCCTCGGGGACGGGCAAGAGCTTCTTCCTGGAGGCGCTGGGGCAGGAGGCGGTGGAGAGCGGCCTCAAGGTGGCTTGGTTCACCCTGGAGGAGCTGGGGGAACTGGTGCGCAAGAGCCGGGCCGACGACTCGGTGGTACGGGCAGTGGGTCGGATCCTGCGGGCAGACCTGATCGTGGTCGACGACATCGGGCTGCTCCCGGTGAGCCCGGACTCGGCCGAGGGGCTGTACCGGTTGGTGGACGCCGCTTATGAACGCCGCAGCGTGGCGATCAGCTCCAACCTCCACCCCGCCGGGTTCGACGAACTGATGCCCAAGACCCTGGCCACCGCCACGGTGGACCGGCTGATGCACCACGCCCACCTCTGCGTGACTTCGGGTGAGAGCGTGCGCCTGGCTCAGGCCACTTCGGGGCAAGGGGTCTTGGCCCTGACCATGCCAGCCTCCCAGGCCCCCTTGCCGGCACGACGGGGAAGCCGATCATGACCACTTTGGGCCCGATTCGGCCCCGGCCAGCAGCCGGGGCCCGAAACCGAGCCGCTGGGACCCCTGCTCCCAGGGCCTCGGGCCGCTTCTGGCGCCCATCTCTGGGACTGGCGATGAGGGCGCCGTCCACGGTTTCCACCTCATCCACCCTCCCTCCCCGAACCCCTCCTTCCACAACTACGACTAACAACTGGCCTGGACCCGAACCTGCCGCTGCCCGGATGCGCAGTTCTGGTGGCCGCCAGTGCTCAGTTCTCGTGGCCGCCACTGCGCAGTTTTCGTGGCCGCCAGTGTTCAGTTCTCAATGTCCCTTGACACTCTTCCTCGCCGGGGGCGATCATCTTCCCTCCGCCAGGCGTCGCGCAGTTGTCAGCCCCAGCCACATTGCCAGCGGCCAGCACGTCCTGCAGGTCGGATACCCCCCTGAGCGCAGTACGGGTAGCCCATGGCGCTGCGGAGCTGGCCCGCCACAGGCGGCGCAGCGAAGGCGCGGCCACGCAACGGCAAAGGTGCCCACGACGTCCACCTCAGGCTGGTCGGCGGCGGCGGGAGCGGGCGCTCGCCGAGTCGCTAAGCGCCCTCACCGCTAGTGCGCCCTTCCAACCACCGCTCCAGCGCGCCGATTGGGACCAGGACCCGGTGGCCAACCCTGGCGCTGGGCAGTTGTCCGGACCAGACCAGCTCCCAAGCCGTGCTCCGGGCCAGCCCGAGCCGCGCCGCAGCCTCGGGCACCGAGACCGCCAGGCGCTCACGTTCGTCTATGCCGTTCACGAACCGCACCGTACCACCCGCAGCCCCGGCATGCCGCGCTCTCTACCACTTGCAGCCGAAGTTGACACACCTGACCTCGGTCGGTACAGCTCCCCGTCCGCCCTGGTACAGCTCCGTCAGCGGACGTGCGAGCTACCGGGTCAGCAGCCGCCCCACCTTGTCCGCCGCCTCGCGCTGGAGGGCATCGACGGCCCCGGAGTAGAACTCGCTGGTCACCGCGATGGTGGAGTGGCCGAGCCGGTCTCGCGCGGTGGACATGCCAACCCCGGCCTGCACCAGCAGGCCCCCGTGGACTGCCCGCAGGTCGTGCCATCGCAGCGAGCGCAGACCGGCGAGCCGCAGCGCCCGCTGGAACGCCTTGGTGGGACTGTTCCTGGGTGCTCCCGCCTCAGTGGTGAAGCACAGGTCTGGGAGCTCCTCCCGCCACCGAGGGCCGGCGGCCACGCGCGCCGCTTGCTGAGCGTCCCGCTCGTCGGCGAGCGCCCGCAGGGTCAGCTCCGAAAGGGCCACCTCCCTCATGCTGGTCTCGGACTTGGGCGGCCCCACCACGTAGGCGCCATCCACACGCTGGAGAGTCTGCCGGACATGCAGCCGCCGCCCATCGAAGTCCACGTCCTGCCAGCGCAGTCCCAGCAGCTCGCCCTGCCGCAGCCCAGTGTCTATCGCCACCGTGACCAACCGACGCAGTCCCGGCTCGCAGGCGTCCAGAACCAGGCCCACAGCCTCCGGTGTGAGCACCATCGGGTGACGCTTGGGCGGGGTGACCACGCCAGCCAGCTTCGCCACGTTGCGGCCGATCAGTTGATTCCGCTCGGCCCGGCTCAGGGCACTGCGCAGCACCGAGCGCACAGTCACAGCGGTGTAGGCGGCCTTCCCCTGCATGCTCAGCTCGTGCAGCATCCGCTCCACATCGGCGGGCTGCAACTGAGCCAGCTTGATCCGCCCCAGGTGGGGGATGAGCTGGTGCGCGATCACCGCCCGGTAGCGCCGCAGCGTGGTAGGCCGTAGCACTCCCCGCTTCCCTGGGCACCCGGCAGCCTGCCACTCCTGCAAGTAGCGACCAACCGTGAGCCCTGCGGGTGCCGGAGCCTGTCCCAGCCTCCGGTTGCGCCGAGCCTCCGCGAGCTTCTCCTCCGCCTCCAGCTTCGTCCGCCCGTAAAACGTCTGGTGGCGGCGCTTGCCGTCGATCCACCCCAGGTCAAGGCGGGCGGCCCATCGCCCATCCTTGCCGCGCGAAACCGAGCCCATCCCTCGGGTGCGCCG
>JAKABA010000193.1 GCA_021802115.1 bacterium
ACCCGCCGCCCGGCGGTGTCAGGACCTGGAAAGGTCCAGAGTCAGCCTCGCCGCACTCCCATCAGCTGCAGCTCGAGGCACGCCTCCAAGGGCAGCTCAGCCACCCCCACCGCGGCCCTGGCGTGGCGGCCCGCGTCCCCCAGGACCTGGAGCAGCAGCTCGGATGCGCCGTCGGCCACCTCGGGTTGGCGGGCGAAGTCCACGGCGCAGCGGATGTAGACGGTGAGGCTGAGCAAAGAGGCGATCTTCTCGAGCCCCCCCGATCCCGCCGCCAGCGAGGACAGCGCCAGCAGCGCCGCCTGCCTGGCCGCGGCCACCCCTGCCTCCACGGTCATCGACTCGCCCAGCCGGCCGGTCACGACCCTCCCGTCCTGCATCGGCAGGACTCCGGAGGTGACCACCACGGAGCCGGCCGCCATCTGGGGCTGGTATCTGGCGACCGGCCGCGGGGTTGGCGGCAGCACCAGACCGAGTGCGGCCAGGCGCTCTTCGGGGGAGCCGGTGAGGGGTTCGTCGGTCATGGGGGAGCCTCCGCGTCAAGCCGGATACGACGGCGCCTCAGCGCCATAAAGATACCCACCAGCAGTATCACCACGAAGGCCGCGATGAGGGGAGGCGCCCAGGCGGGAACCGACAGCCCCGCCCGGCCGTCGGGACCGGGTCGCGAGTTGGGGCGGGTGGTCGGAGCCGCGGTGGGCGGCGGGCTGATCGGGATCGGGCTGGTGGCGCCGACGGCCTGCAGCGGGACCGGGCCCGGAGCGGAGGTGTCGACCAGCTTGGCGGTGGCCGGTTCCCGGCTGGACCCGTGCCAGAGAGCCGCCAGCACCGTCACCGGGCTGGTGGGCTCGACCTGGAGCCCGGTCACGTCGGAGGCCGGGAGCCCGGCCTGCCAGACCTGCCAGGAGCTGCCCCCGTTCAGGCTGCGCTGGAGCCCACCACCGCTGCTGCCGCCGTTGTCCCCGCCCACGTAGACCACCGCCGGGTTCTCGGGGTCGAAGGCGATCGCGTTGACACTCCACATCGCCCCCTGGGCCAGGTTCACCTGCTGCCACGATCCCCCTCCATCGACGCTTCGGAACAGCCCCTTCAGAGTTCCCACCAGGATCGGGGGGTGGCTGGCGCCTCTCGCCAGCGGGCCGGCGCCGATGGCGAAGACCGGCGAGCCCTGCGGGTCACCTCCTGTTATGGACTGCCAGGAGGTGGCCTTGCCCACCGCCAGGTTGATGAAGAGGTTGGAGGTGGCGACCGTGCTGTCCGAGCCGGCCAGCACCCCGAGCGGGCTCTCCACCGTCACCGCCACCGAGCTGATGGTGGTGCCCTGGAGCCCGACCGGCTCCCAGCCGACCCCGGAGCCTCCGAGATACACGCCCGAGTTGGTCCCGAGCACGATTGCGTTGGGGGCCACCGCGATCGCCCGCACATCGAGGTTGCCCAGACCGAGGTCGTCCCTGCTCCAGGTCGTCCCCTGGTCGGTGCTGCGGTAGACGCCGGCCGACTCGGTGCCGGCGTAGGCGGTGGCCCCGCCGTCGGCGAAGGCGACGGTCCAGGTCCAGGCGGTGATTGAGGTCGGGCTCCAGACCGAACCCCCATCCGTGCTGCTGTACACCCCCCGGCTGGTGGCGGCCAGGAGGTCCGACGGCTGCCCGGGGTCGGCGGCCAACTGCCACACGATCGCGTGCTCGGCGGCGGGGAAGGCGGGTCCCGAGAGCGCCGTCCACCCCGGGGTCTGCGCTGCCGCCGGCTGCGCCAGCAGGGCTGCCGAAAACAGCGACGCGAGCAGCAGCCCGCCCCCCGCCAGCCGCCTCAGGGACGGCGTCCTCACCAGGCGTCCCGCCTGCGGATGGTCTCCTCACGGGACGGGCCCACCGAGATCAGGTCCACGGGGGCGCCGGCCAGCTCCCCGAGCCGCTCCACATAGGCCGCCGCCGCCTTGGGCAGGTCCTCGAGGCGGCGCGCCTGCCTGGTGCTGCAGCGCCAGCCGGGCATCTCCTCGTACTGAGGCTCCAGGTGCTTGAGGTGCGAGATGTTGGCCATGGGATGGTCCTCGCGCCGGCCCTTGCTGACGTACCCGGTGCAGACCCTGACCACCTCGAGCTCGTCCAGGACGTCCAGCTTGGTCAGGGCGATCGAGTCGATGCCGTTGACCCCGACCGAGTAGCGCGCGACCGCGGCGTCGAACCACCCCACCCGCCGGGGCCGGCCGGTGGTGGTGCCGTACTCGGAGCCGCGCTCCCGGAGGTACTCCCCCTGGGTCCCGCCGAGCTCGGTCGGGAACGGCCCGTAGCCGACCCTGGTCGTGTAGGCCTTGAAGATGCCCAGGGTGGTGGAGACGTGGCGCGGGCCCAGGCCCGCCCCGGCCAGCGCGCCCCCGGAGGAGGGGTAGGAGCTGGTCACGTAGGGATACGTGCCGAGGTCCAGGTCCAGCATCGTGCCCTGGGCCCCCTCCAGGATCACCCGCTGGCCGGATGCCACCGCCTCCTGGACGATCGGGAAGGGGTCGCGGATGAAGCGCTCCAGGCGGGTGGCGTAGCCGGTGTACTCCTCCAGGATCGCCTCCTTGGTGAAGGGCGGGGCGGAGTAGAGCTTGACCAGGACGTCGTTCTTGAGCGGCAGCACGAAGTCCAGCTTCTTCTCCAGGAAGCGCAGCTTCTGGAGGTCCCCGACCCGGAACCCGATCCGGCGCACCTTGTCGCTGTAGGCGGGGCCGACTCCGCGGAAGGTGGTGCCCAGCCGATCGTCACCCCGGGCGGCCTCCTCCAGGCGGTCCAGGACCGGGTGGTAGGGCATGATCATGTGGGCGCGCTCGCTAATCACCAGGTTGCCCAGGTCGGCCCCGGCCCGCTCCAGCTGCTCGACCTCCTCCAGCAGCACCCGGGGGTCGAGGACGACCCCGTTGCCGATCACGCACACGGTGGCGGGATGGAGGATCCCCGAGGGGATGAGGTTGAACTTGAAGGTGCGGTCGCCCACGACCACGGTGTGGCCGGCGTTGTTGCCCCCCTGGCTGCGCAGCACGATGCGCGCCTCCTCGGCCAGCAGGTCCACCACCTTGCCCTTGCCCTCGTCCCCCCACTGGCCCCCGACCACCACGATCACGCCCACTGCCACACCACCTACTCGGGCTCCTGATGGGTGCGATCGACGTCACGGAAGGCGGTCTGGCCGGCGTTGAAGAACAGCTGCAGCCGCCGGATCGGGCCGTTGCGGTTCTTGGCGATGTCGAGCTCGGTCAGGCCGGGGTCCTTGCCCTCCTCGTGCATCCCCGGGCGGTAAAGGAACATGACGATGTCGGAGTCCTGTTCGATGCTGCCGGAGTCCCGCAGGTCGCTGAGCTGAGGACGCCGGTCCTGGCGGCGCTCCGACTCGCGGTTGAGCTGGGAGACCGCGATCACCGGCACGTCCAGCTCCCGCGCCAGGCTCTTCAGCCCAGCCGAGATCTCGGACACCTCCTGGGCCCGCGAGTCCGACCTCCCCTGCGAGCGCATCAGCTGCAGGTAGTCGACGATGAACAGGTCGACGGGATGGGCGGCCCGCAGCCGCCTGGCCTTTGCCCGCATCTCCATGACCGTGAGCCCGGGGGTGTCGTCGATGTAGATCGCGGCCCGGCTCAGGGTGTCCATCGCCGCCGCGATCCGGGGCCAGGCGTCGTTCCCCAGCTGGCCGGTCCGCAGCCGGTAGGAGTCCACGGTCGCCTCGCTGCAGAGCAGCCGCTGCACCAGGGTGTCGCGGCTCATCTCCAGGCTGAAGAGGGCCACGCCGTGCTGGCGGCGGACGGCGGCGTTGCGGGCGACGTTGAGGACGAAGGAGGTCTTCCCCACCCCCGGACGGGCGGCGATCACGACCAGCTCTGAGCGCTGGAACCCCGAGGTGACCGCGTCCAGCTCTCCGAAGCCGCTGGCGACCCCGGTCACCGAGTGCACCTCCCCCTGGTGGAAGGCGTGGCTCAGCGCCTCCCAGGTGGTGACCAGCTGCTTGCTGATGGGCTCGAACTCGCCCTTGGGCCGGCCCCTGTCGGCGACCGCGAAGACGGTCTTCTCAGCCGCCTCGATCGCCTGCTGGGCCTCCAGGGACTCGTCGAAGCCCAGCTCGGCGAGATGGCCGCCGGCCTGGATCAGACGGCGCTTGACCGCGTGGTCGTGCACGATGCGGCCGTAGTAGCCGACATTGGCCGCGGTCGGCACCGCCGACGCCAGCGACGTGAGCGCCGAAAGCCCGCCGACCCGCTCCAGGGTGCGCTGCCGCTCCAGCTCGTCGGCCAGGGTCAGGGTGTCCAGGGGCGTCCCCTGCGAGAAGAGGCTCAGCATGGCTCTGAAGATGTCGGCGTGAGCGTCGAGGTAGAAGTCGTCCGCCTCCAGCGCCCCCACCACCTGCCCGATCTGGTCCTTGTCGAGCAGCAGCGCTCCCAGCACCGACCGCTCGGCGTCCAGATTGTGGGGAGGGACTCTGAGTAGGGCCGCCGGCCGGAGCTCCGGCCGGACGCTCACGCGGCTACGACCCGGACCGTCACCCTGGCCTCGACCTCGGAGTGGACCTTGACCACGGCCTCGTATTCACCGACCTCATGCGCGGGCTCGAAATCGATCTTGCGGCGATCGACCGAGGTCCCCAGCTTGGCCTCCAGAGCCTCCGCCACATCGATGTTCACGACCGCGCCGTAGAGCTTGCCGGTCTCGCCGGCGCGCGCCGGGATCTCGACCACGGTGGCGCGCAACTGCTCCGCGAAGGCACGGGCGGCAACAACCTCCGCCTCCTGACGGCGGCGCTGGCGGTCCTTCTGAGCCCGGATCTGCTGCTCCGCCCGGGGCTGGGCCGGCTGCGCGAGCCGCTTGGGCAAGAGGTGGTTGCGCGCGAAGCCGTCCGCGACCTCCTTGACATCACCGGCCCTGCCGGTGCCGGGCACATCGTCGGTGAGAATTACCTTCAACTCATTGACTCCTGAGACGGTGGGGACGAACCCACCCCGGGATCAGACAACCTCTCCCCCTCTGACTCCGCGGAACGGTACCACGGCCGGGGCTCGGGGACCACGGTCGGTCCCTCTTCCCTGGACCGCCATTTTGACAGGCCGCGGCCGACCGCGGCGAGTCCGACCGCGGCCGACACTCCCCGGGCCAGGTCCCGGTCGAACACGCTGGTGCGCTGCCGGATCTGAGCTTCGACGTCAGCCCGGATCTCCTCCGGCACCTGGGAGTTGAAGGTCCTGACCGCCAGCACGGTGAGGGCGATGGTGTCCATCTGACCGACGACGGGAATCCAGCCGGGGATGTCCAAGACCGGGTTGAGGATCACCGCCAGCGCGCCTCCCAGCGCCGCCTTGGCGGCCGGCGGGGTGCGCGGGTCACGAGCCAGGCAGTAGGCGAGGCGCAGCTGCTGGGGCAGCTCCAGGATCAGACTGCGAAGGCGCTTCACGCGCGAGAGCACGGCCATGTGTGGTTGGGACCCCCGAATACGAACTCTGCCAGTCTAACCGGCACTCGGCACAAGCCCTCGCGGCGGCCTTGCGGGCCGCCGTCACCTCCCGGGCAAGGCGGGCCACCGAGCTGCTCCGCGGCTCACGCGCGAAGGTGGCTGGCGCCGCGCCGACCGGGCTTTTGGGTCAGCCCGCCCAGCCTCCCTCTCCCGGTCGCGGCCACCAGCTGGTCCGATCCTCCTCGAGGAGGCGCAGGGCCTCGCCGGCAGGGACCTCGCCGTCCACGGGCTGCAGGCGGCCGTCCAGCAGCGCCTCCAGCAGCTGGTGCTGCGCCCGCTTGATCCAGGGCCCGTCGCCCAACCCGAAGCGCTCCTTGAGCGGATTCCCTCCCAGGGGCGGCGCGAGCCCCCGGGGGTGGTCGGCCGCCACCTCGCGGAGGCGGCCCTCCAGCTCCTCCAGCTCGGCGGTGCCGGGGTAGGAGCTCGCCCTGGTGTCGGCCCGAGCCAGCTCCAGCAGCTCGCCGGTGAGATCGCCGGCGTCACGCCAGAGCCGGCGCACCGCCGAGTCCGCCCAGTCGCTGCGGTACTGGATGGGGCGCATGTGCAGCTCCACCAGGTGCGCCACCTGCGCGATCTCGGCGGTGGGGAAGCGCAGCCGCCGCAGCGCCTCGCGCGCCAGGCGGGCGCCCGCCTGGGCGTGCCCGTGGAAGGTCGGCCCCGCCGGTGAGGGCTGCCGGGTGGCCGGCTTGCCCGCGTCGTGGAACAGGACGGCCAGGCGGACCAGGCGGGTGGGGGCGGCCAGGTCCAGGGCCATCGCGGTGTGTTGGAGCACGTCCCCCAGGTGGTACCCCGCCTGCTCCACCCCGCTCATGCGCTCCAGCTCCGGGGCGATCTCCCCCAGGAGACCGGTCTCGTGCAGGAGCAGCAGCCCCCGCGAGGGCCGCTGGCCCAGCAGCAGCTTGACCAGCTCCTCCCGCACCCGCTCCTGGGACACGATCCGGATCCTCGGGGCCGCCTCCCGAATGGCCGCCTCCACCCCGGGGGCGAGCTCAAAGTCCAGCTGCGAGGCGAAGCGAGCCGCCCGCAGCATCCGCAGCGGGTCCTCCTCGAAGGTGAGGCGAGGCTCCAAGGGGGTGCGCAGGACCCGGTGGCGGATATCCGCCAGCCCCAGCCCGGTGGGGTCCAGCAGCTCCCGGCGGGCGGTGAGGAGCAGGGTGTTGATGGTGAAGTCGCGGCGCAGCACGTCCTCCTCCATGGTCCCCGGGCGGACCCTGGGCTTGCGGCTCTCCGGCGAGTACGCCTCGCTGCGGGCGCGCACGAACTCGACGGTGAAGCGGCTGCCCGGTGAGATCGGAAAGGCGATCTGAGCGGTGCCGTAGCGCTCGAAGGAGACCACCTTGCCGCGGCGCCAGCGCCGGCGCAGCCACCTCGCCCCGAGCTCCGCGTCCACCCCCTCCAGCACCACGTCGACGTCGGGCGAGCTGGCCCTGCCCATCAGCAGGTCACGCGGGTAACCACCGACGAGGCAGGCCCTGGTGCCCAGCGCCGACTCCATCGCCGGCAGCAGGTCCAGCAGCCCCTCCGCCGACGGCGTCTCGGGGAGCACCTCGACTCCGCGCCCGGGCTCAGACATCGACCACGTCCTCCTCGGCCGCTGGACCGGCCACCACCTCCTCGCACTCGGGGCAGTACCAGCGGCTCTCCAACGGGGCCCCGCAGGACCGATGCACCGGTGCCAGCCCCCCACGGGAAGCCCCCGCCCAGCGCTCCAACTCCTGGATCGTGGGGGCCAACGACGCGCCCGACGGGGCCAGGCGGTACTCCGCTCGCCAGGGACGGGTCGAGTAGGGACGGCTCTCCAGCAGCCCGGCCGCCTCCAGTCGCCGAAGCCGCTCGGTCAACACGTTGGACGCGATCCCCGGCACCGCCCGACGCAGGTCGGTGAAGCGCAGCGGTCCGGGCAGGAGGGCTGCCACCAGGAGCAGGGTCCAGCGGTCGCCGAGCACCTCCAGCGCCGCCGCCAGGCCGGAGGGGTCCGCTGCCAGCTCGCGGCCGCCTTCGAGATCC
>JAKABA010000194.1 GCA_021802115.1 bacterium
GAGAGAGCAGGTGAGGGCCACAGGAGCCCGCCTCCTGCTCCTGTGCAATCCCCACAATCCGACCGGGCGCAACTTCGACCAGACCGAACTCGAGGGGATCCACGAGATCGCCGAGGAGTTCGACATGGTGGTGGTGAACGACGAGATTCACGCCGACCTGACCCTGCGGGGGTCAGCTCACCATCCATTTGGTGCACTCGGCAAGGCGGCCAACGCGAGGTCCGTGACCCTGTCCTCCGCCAGCAAGGCCTTCAACCTGGCCGGCCTTCGCTGCGCCGTCGCCGCCTTCGGGTCGGAACGGCTGCTGGAGCGGTTCTCACGGTTTCCCGCTCATGCCCGGGGCAGCGTCTCGGTGCTCGGGATGGTGGCGGCGCTGGCCGCCTGGGAGAGTGGAGGCGCCTGGCTGGACGGGGCGCTCCAGGTGCTCGCCGACAACCGCGAGCTCGTCCTGAGTTCGGCCAGGGAGCATCTCGGGCCCACGGCGATCCGCTCCCCGCAGGCGACCTACCTGGCCTGGCTCGACCTGCGATCGTGCCAGCTGCCCGACGAGCCCGCCGCCTGGCTGCGAGATCACGCTCGGGTCGCCCTCTCGCCGGGGGCGGACTTCGGATCCTCGGGCGCAGGCCATGTGCGGCTCAATTTCGCGACTCCCAGGCCGGTCCTGGTCGAGCTGCTTGACCGGATGTGGTCGGCGCTGGAGAGCAGGAGCGCTGGCGACCGCTGACGCGGAGCCGGGGCAAAAGAAGCGCTGCGGACAGGTCCCACTCTTCATCGATCCTCCTGGTCTCGGATGAGGGGGGCGGACGGAGGAGGGGGGAATCACCGCCGCGCCGGCCGCTGTTCGCGGGCACAATGGGCAGGCGATGATGGCAGCAGCGGGAGCCCATCTTGTCGAGAGTGACATCGTCCTGCGGGACGGCTCGACGCTGCATCTCCGCCCGGTCGCAAGAGGGGACAGGGCTCTCGTCCGCGAGCTGCTCGACGACCTCTCTCCGGACTCACTGGCCACGCGGTTCTTCTCGGGAGCGATCGACACCGAGAGCATGTCGGAGCTGCTGGTGCAGGTGGGTGGGGACCACGCCTTCGGGCTGCTGGCTCTCCAGGGGAACCCGCCCCGGGCGGCCGCCCACGGCTTCTGCGTCCGAACCGCGCCCGGTCGAGCCGAGGTCGCGTTCACGGTTGCGGACCGCCTTCATGGTCAGGGCGTGGCGTCGATCATGCTCGCCCAGATGGCCGAGGCGGCGCGCGCGGTGGGGATCGACATCTTCGAGGCCACCGTCCTGCCTGAGAACTCAGCGATGCTGGACGTGTTCTCCGGCAGCGGGTTTCCGGTCCACACCAGTTCGGGACCCGGAGTCCTGACCGTTGAGTTCCCCACCGAACTGACGGAGGACGCGCTCACCCGTTTCCACTACCGGGAGGACCGGGCCGCCACCGCGGCCGTCGAGTCGATCCTGCAACCTCGGGCGGTGGCGGTGATAGGAGCAAGTCGCCGGCGGGGCACGATTGGGGGGGAGATCTTTCACAACCTGCTGGAGGCGGAGTTCAACGGACCGGTGTACCCGGTCAACCCTTCCGCCGGGGTGGTCCAGGCTGTGCCCGCGTTTGCCTCGATCCTGGCTGTTCCGGGACCGGTCGACCTGGCCGTGATCTCGGTTCCGGCGGAGCGGGTGCTGTCGGTTGCCCACGAATGCGCTGAGAAGGGTGTCAGGGCCATCATCGTCATCTCGGCCGGATTCGCGGAGGCGGGCCAACCTGGCCGCGAGCGCCAGGAGGAGCTGCTGCGTCTCTGCAACAGCGCGGGGATCAGGCTGGTCGGGCCCAACTGCATGGGGGCCATCAACACGGCGGATGACGTGCGCCTGAACGCGACCTTCGCGCCGGGCATGCCGCTGCCGGGAGGCATCGGATTCCTCTCCCAGAGTGGAGCGCTGGGGCTCGCGATCATCGACACCACCAGGAGCCTGGGGCTGGGCCTCAGCAGCTTCGTCTCGGTGGGCAACAAGGCGGACATCAGCGGCAACGATCTGCTGAGCTACTGGGAGCGAGATCCCAGAACCAGCCTGATCGCGCTCTACCTGGAATCCTTCGGCAACCCGCGCAAGTTTGCTCAGCTCGCCGCCCGGGTCTCCCGCCACAAGCCGATCGTGGCGGTGCGCAGCGGCCGGGGCAAGGCCGGCGCTCGAGCGGCGGCGTCGCACACCGCGTCTCTGGTCGCCACCTCCGACGCCACCGTGGACGCACTCTTCAGGCAGACCGGTGTCCTGCGCACCGAGACCCTCTCCGACATGTTCGACCTGCTGTCCCTGCTGGCGACCCAGCCCCTGCCCGGTGGCCCTCGGGTCGGGATCATCACCAACGCCGGCGGTCCCGCCATCCTCTGCGCCGACGCCTGCGAGGCCAACGCCCTGGAGGTGGTGGAGTTGACCGAGACGACCCGGGCCGGGCTCGGAGCCTTCCTCCCCGCCGAGGCGGCCACTGGCAATCCGGTGGACATGATCGCCAGCGCCAGCGCCGACGACTACCGGCGGGCCATCGAGATAGTGGCGGGCGACCCCGGTGTGGACGCCCTCATCGTGATCTTCATCCCGCCGCTGGTCACCAGTCCGGAGGACGTGGCAGCCGCGATCCGGGATGCGGCCGCCGCCCTGCCTCGGAAGATCCCGCTCCTCACCGTCTTCATGACCACGGCCGGCGTGCCCGATCAACTGCGCGCCGGCGCGATGCAGATCCCCTCCTTCCCGTTCCCGGAGAATCCCGCCCGCGCCCTCGCGGCGGCCCACCGTCTCAGCCGGTGGAGGGAGCGGCCGCGTCCCCGACCAGGCGGGGGCGCACCGATCGGCGATGAGCTGCGGGTCGCCGCCCAGCTCGCCCACTGGCTGCGGGAGGGGGAGCGGCGGCTCTCCACCGAGGAGACCCAGAGCCTGCTTTCGGCATACGGGATCCGGACCGTGCCGACCCTGACCGCGCGCGATCCCGAGGACGCCGCCGCCAAGGCCGAGTCCCTGGGGCCCGCGGTGGTGCTCAAGGCCCTGGGGCCGACCCTGCTCCACAAGACCGAGCTGGGCGCGGTCCGCCTGGGCCTCGGCAGCAAAGATGCGGTTCGCGGGGCCGCCTTGGAGATGCGCGCCCGGCTCGAGTCCGCGGGACACCGGGTCGACGGTTTCCTCCTGCAACCAGAGCTGGGGCCGGGGGTCGAGCTGTTGGTGGGAGCGGTGAGGGATCCCCAGTTCGGGACGGTGGTGGCCTGTGGAGCCGGGGGCACCGCGGTCGAGCTTCTCCACGACACCTCCATCCGGCTGGCGCCGCTGGATCACTCGGAGGCGCAGGAGATGCTGGAGGAGCTGACCACCTATCCGCTGCTGGTGGGCTTCCGCGGGGCCCCGCGTGTGGATGTGGCCGCGGCGGTGGAGGTCATCACCAGACTGGCCGCCCTGGCCGACGCCCACCCGGCCCTCGCGGAGCTCGAGTGCAACCCGGTCACGGTCACTCCCGAGGGCGCCTTCGTCGTGGACGCCAGGGCCAGGATCGCGGCGCCCGCCCGAGATCTGCCGGTGGGCGCCAAGCGCGTCTCCAACTAGTCCTGGCGAGCGGTCCCAGCGCCGGCGCTGCCCGGAGTGGCCTCCATCCTTGCCCGGTCCACGGGCGGTTGCTCGGTTGGGTTCAGTGGCGAAGGACGGCCGGGGCCCGGCGTGGTCGGTCAGGTGGTCCGGTCGAGATCGGCAGCATCGGTCGGCGGCTGCGCCGCGCCGGGCCGGGCGATGGTGCGACCGGTAACCCGGGGCGGGCCTGCCGAGTCCGCGGGCCCGCCCCTGGCATCGCTAGGCCTCGGTGATCGGGGCCAGCCCCTCGCTGCCGATGCTGGTGTTGACCGCGGCCAGCCGCTCGCGGATCAGCCGCTCCATCTCGGCCAGCACGTCCTCGGTCCGCTTGAAGAGGTCCCTAGCCACCTCCCGAGCCTGGCGGGTCGGGACGGCATCGGAGCGATCCAGCGCCTGCTGCAGGGTGAACAGGCGCCCGTCGAGACCCGCCGGCATCTCCATCTCGTCCATCTCGCCGCGCCATCCCGGCTGGGTGAGCAGGGACTCCATCCGGGAGAGCTCCTGGCGCAGATCCCTGACCTGGGCTCGGAGCGAGTCGCTGCAGTCCGGCCGCTCCTCCCAGGCGGCCAGCCGATCGCGGAGCAGGCGGCACCGCCGGAGAGCGTCATTGACGCTCCGCTGGTGGTCGCGGACCAGGAGCAGCAACCGGTACTGCTGCTGGTAGTCATCGTCGGAGAGGCTGAGGTTGGGATCGGGGATGACTTCGAACTCCTGAGTCGCCACCTGGTCCTGGCATCGGAGCTCGACCCGGTAGCGTCCGGGTGGCACCCGGGGGCCGTCGAGGCCGTTCTCGGAGTTGGCGACCATGGTGCGCAGGACCCGGTTCTGCAGGGAGACCCCCTCGGCGCAGAGGTTCCACACGTGGCGGTGCACGCCGGCGGTGGTCTCCAACCGGGCCGGGCGCAGGTCGTCCTCCTCAACGATGGGAGGGGTCGCTGGCTGCTCCTCTCCCAGCCGGGCTGGCTTCTTGCCCCGGAAGCGTCGCAGCTCCTCTCCGCCAGCGTCGAAGATGCGGAGTTCCAATTGGTCCGGCTCAACCTCCTGGGCCAGGCGGTAGCGGATGACGACCCCGTCGGGAGGGTTGTAGCCCGCGTCGAGGATGACCGTTCGCAACCCCCCCTCGGGGTCGCTCTCGACCACGGACATGGCTCGACCTGGATATTGGGTGCCGCGCTCGGTTGGTGCCTGGGGCTGGCCCGTGAAGTACCGGTGCACCGTAGCCGGCACCAGCAGCTGGATCGCCCCTGGGGCGCTCCGGTCCGAGGCCTCCCGGATCAGCTGGGAGTCGTCCAGGACCCAGAAGCCCCGGCCGTGGGTCGCCGCCACCACCTCTCCGTGCTTGCTGGCGAGGTCGTAGACCGGCACCGGGGGGAGGTTCAGCCGCAGCGAGCGCCAGTGGTCGCCCTGATCAAAGGAGCAGTAGGGACCGTGCTCGGTCCCCGCGTACCAGGTCCCGGGCTGGCCGGGGTCGCAGCGCACGACTCGAACGAAGTCGCCCTCGCCGATCCCGTTGATGACCGGTGTCCAGGTGGTGCCCCCGTCGGTGGTGCGGTAGATGTACGGCGCGCGGTCCTGCAGGCGGTAGCGGTGGGCCGACACCATGACCACCTGGGGGTCGTGAGGGGACACCTCGACCCCCGAGATCCAGGACCACTCCGGGAGCCCGGGCAGGTCCAGCCGCTCCCAGCTCTTGCCCCCGTCGGCGGTGCGGTGGAGGAGTCCGTCGTCGGTGCCCACCCATAGGACCTGGGGGTCGTGAGGTGACTCCGCCAGCACCGAGGCGGTGCAGTAGACCTCCGCCCCCGAGGTGTCCTTGGTGATGGGACCGCCGGAGGCGCGCAGCTTCTCGGGATCGTTGCGGCTCAAATCCGGGCTGATCGCCTCCCAGCTCATCCCTTCGTCGCGGCTCACAAAGACGCGCTCGCCGGCGGCGTACAGCACCGTGGGATCGTGCCGCGAGAGCACGATCGGATAGGTCCATGCGAAGCGATGGCGGAATGAGCCGGGGTCCTCGGCGTACGTCCACTCCGGCCAGATCGTGATCAGGCCGGTCTGGCCCGAGCGGTGGTCGTGGCGCAGCAGCGGCGCGCCACCTCCCCCGGAGCTGCCGACCGCCCCGGAGTAGACGATGTTGTCGTCTCTGGGGTCGACGGCGATGTAGCCGCTCTCGGAGTGCCCCACCTCCTCGCACTGGTCGCGCAGGATCGCCCCGAGCATGGAGCGGCTCGGCACCCGGATCGCGGAGTTGTCCTGCTGGGTCCCGTAGACCCGGTAGGGGAACCTGTCGTCGATCGCCAGCTTGTAGATCGCCGCCGTGGGCTGGTTGTAGACGGTGGAGAAGGTCTCGCCGCCGTTTAGGGAGACGCAGGCCCCGCCGTCGTTGGCCTCGATCATCCGGCGGGGGTTTGCGGGGTCGATCCAGAGGTCGTGGTTGTCCCCGTGGGGAGTTCCGACCTGGCTCCAGCTCTTGCCCCCGTCCGTGGAGCGGACGAAGTTGTAGTTCATGGCGTACAGGGTCTCGGGATCGAGGGGATCGGGCACGATGTGGCTGTAGTACCAGGGCCGTCCCAGAAGCGACCGATCGTCAGAGATGCGGTCCCAGCTGTCCCCGCCGTCCTCGCTGCGGAAGAGGCCGCCCTCCCGGTCGGCGGCCTCGATGACCGCCCACACCCGCTCCGGACGGGTGGGTGCGGAGGCGACCCCCATCCTGCCCAGCAGAGCCTTGGGAAGTCCCGGTCGCCCGGTGAGGTCCGTCCAGGTGTCCCCGCCGTCGGTTGAGCGGAAGAGGCGGCTGCCTGCCCCGCCGCTGCTGAACCCCCAGGGCTCGCGCCGGGCCTCCCAGAGGGTGGCGTAGAGCAGGCGGGGGTTGCCGGGGGCCATCCACAGGTCGGCGGCACCAGCCTGCGGTGCCCCCGGAAGCACCAGCTCCCAGCTGGCTCCGCCGTCTTGGGACCGGTAGATTCCGCGCGCGTCGGAGGGGCCGAAGATGTCCCCCAGGGCGGCCACGTAGACCAGGTCCGGGTCGGTGGGTGACACCCTGACCCGGGATATCTGCAGGGTCTCCTTCAGGCCACGATGCTGCCAGCTGCGGCCGCCATCGGTGGACCGGTAGACGCCGTCACCCTGGATGACGTCGTTGCGCGGGCAGGCCTCCCCGGTGCCGACATATATGACCTTGGGATCGGAGTGGGCCACCGCCAGCGCCCCCACCGCCACCGAGTTCAGGTGGCCGTCGGTGATGTTCCTCCAGCTGGTGCCCGCGTCCTTGGTCTTCCAGACCCCGCCGCCACACGATCCGAAGTAGAAAACCGCCGGGTCGCCGGGATCGCCGGCCACCGCCACCGACCGGCCGCCCCGGGGTGGGCCGATGAAACGCCACCCGAAGGCGGCCCCGATGTCATCTCCTTCCGGCATCGCACTCCTCCCTGGCCGGCGGAGGAGCACCTGCCCCTCTCCGTGCAGCTGGTCGACCGACGGACCAATGGTAGCGGGGGCAGGCCGAACCTCCGGTCCGCTCTTCCCGGGGGCCGGGCGGGGGCAGGGGGCACAATCGGGAGGGGATGAGAAGGCCGCCAGATGGCCCGCCCATCGGAGCCCGCGGGCCACCCGGGCACGGCTTCAGGCCTCGCGCCAGGTCGCCCGGCGGGCAAGGGAGGGACCTGTCCAAGGGTGGAGGAGGCGCCCCAGCGCACGACCAGCGAGATCGCACCGGCGCTGAAGCAACTGGCCTCCGGGGAGCCGTGCGCGTGCACAAGCACGGCTCGAGGTCGGTCCCAAGGACCCGGGAGCGGTCCCGCAGTGGGGCGGCCGCATCTCACCTTCCTCCCGAGGAGGGTCGCGGGCCATCTCGC
>JAKABA010000025.1 GCA_021802115.1 bacterium
CGACCAGGGGATCGAAGCGGCGGGGCAACGCGCTGATGTGGAGAGCTACCCAGTGGAATGCGCCGGCATGGCGGGTACCGGGTGCGAGGGCCGGTCCAAGTTCCGAAGGCGTGAGGGCAACCACAGCCGTGGCGCAAGACCCGAAACGGCGACGGCAACCTTGGCAGCGTCCAGGTCGGGAAAGACCGCTCGTCCCGACCGGGTGTCACTAATAGGCACTCCGTAGGAACGGTTGAGCGCAGCAGGGCTCGGTAGCTGAGCTCTGGGGAGCGTCGGTCCACGGGCAAAACCGCCCGCAGGACCAATGCCAGCCCAACCATGGCGACGGCGGCGAACCAGTAGACGAATCGCCATCCGGCCAGCGCCGCCAGCAGCCCGGACAGGGTGCGGGACAGCAGGATTCCGATCAGGAGCCCGCTCATCACAGTGCCGACGACCTGGCCTCGGCGGGGCGCTGAGGCGAGGTCGGCCGCCAGCGGCACCAGCACCTGCGCGACCACCGAGGTGAGCCCCACCAGCAGGGCGGCCCCCTCGAAAATGACCAGGTTGGGGGCCAGGGCGGACGCCGCCAGCGCCAACGCCGCCAGCAGCAGGACCCACGCCACCAACCGGCGCCGTTGCCAGATGTCACCCAGTGGCACCAGCAGCAGCAGTCCGGCGGCGTAGCCCATCTGGGCGATGGTGACAACGATGGCGACGCCGCCCGACCCGGTGTGAAAGGTGGTGGCGAGGAGGTGGAGCAGCGGCTGGGCGTAGTAGAGATTCGCCACCGCCAACCCGCAGGCGACGGCCAGGGTCGCGACCAGCCCCCGGCTGATCCCAAGCCGAGGGCGCGGCTCGCTCGCGAGCGGCTCAGCCACGGTCGAGGCCACCTAGCGGCCCAGG
This sequence comes from bacterium, assembly GCA_021802115.1. Next base: position 886 of record JAKABA010000025.1, read on the forward strand.
GACGGCCAGCTCAGAACGCCACCGCGCCAAGGCCCGGCAGCGAGGCGGGCGCCAGCCCCGAGCGGATCAGTCCGATGCCTGGTAACGGGCCACCGAGAAAGCCAGGATGAGGGGTATGTCGACCGCGTAGACGACCAGCATCAAACTCAACCAGACCAGCTCCTTGGCGGGTACGCGGTCGATCACGAAGACGTACTCGAGCATCCCGGCGCTGATGGCGTAGGCGAGCAGCGCCCAGCCCCCCACCTGTCGGAACCGCCCCCAGGCGAAGCCCGACAGCCGGCGGAGCAGGGCGGCATTGACCAGGAGCAGGGCTGCCGCCAGAGCCCAGAGCACGATCGCGGGGGTCAGGGAGACGGGTCCAGGGATGTGCGCCGCCAGGTAGATCCCGCCCACCACGATCAGGCACAGCGAGCCGACCGCCAGCTCCGCCACGGGCGGCAGGCGCCGCTCTGCGCTGGCGGAGGCTGCCATCAGGTGGCCAGCCTGGTCATGATCACCAGGGTGGCCACCTGCATCACGCCGGTAACTCCGGCGGTGTAGATGAAGCGCTTCATCAGGCGGGCGATGATCTCGCTGTCGGGGCGCGGCTTCTTCATCTCGAACAAAACCGCAATGTTGGCCGGCTCCAGGATCCCCAGTGCGATTACCGCCATGACCCCCACCACGATGAAGGAGGCCACCAGCCAGCCGTGCATGGCGGCACCCGCATTGAGGTTGCCCAGATGGCGGGCCAACTGGAAGCCCGAGCCCAGGGTCATGGTCACCAGGGTGGGCATGATCAAGACCATCTTGGGCATGAAGCGAGCCGAGAACTCGGCTCGAGCCGGAATCGAGAGCCGGCCCAGGATCGGGCCTAGGACCAGCCCCACGAAGAGGTCGATGGCGGTCCAAAGGCCACCCCCGACGACATGGAAGAAGTCCAGCGCCCAGAGCCAGTTGCCGGCGATGGCGACCACCAGGAGGGCGAGCACCACCGCCACAATCGGCAACCCCCGGAGCGGGACGACCTGAATCGGGGGACGAGCGCCACCCACCGGCTCAGGAGCTTGCGACCGGGCCGGCAAGGTCTCGGTTATCGATGACACCTGGGCGTACCTCCAGAGCCAGCCCTGGCCGCCGATGGCACGATCGGCGGCGGTCACTATGGTGGGGACCTGCTCCGTCGTGCGGATTATAGATTGCCGGGGCACGAGTTTGGGACCCCCGTCCCGCCTCAACCGGGCCCGCACAGGCTCACACCCTTGGCCACCAGCACCCGGTCGGCGGCGTCGATCAGCCGGGCCGAGGAGATCTCGCCGGTCGCCAGGGCCCGCGCCAAGGCGGCCTCGATCGCGGTCAGGACAGGTCCCGGCTGCCCGGACGAGAACATGACCAGGTCAGCCCCCGCCAGGACCGCCCTGACTGCCGCCTCGGGCACGCTGAGACCGACCGCGGTGATCGCCGGAGCGCTGAGGGAGTCTGTCATCACCAGGCCGTGAAACTGAAGTCGGCCCTCCAGGAGGCCCTGGATGGCCGCGGAGGAGAGGCTGGCAGGGCCGCTGGTGAGGCCCGGGACACTGGCGTTCGCCACCATCACCGCCGGCAGGCCGGCCGCCACGGCCTGCCGGAACGGCAGCAGGCCGGAGCCGAGCAAGGATAGGTAGGGCCGGGTGGCGGCGGGACCGTAATCGGGGTTGCCGCTGGCTCCCCCCAAACCGGGAAAGTGCTTCACCACCGGGATCACACCGGCGGCGAGCAGGCCGGCGGCGAAGGCCAGTCCATCACGGGCCGCCTGGGACGGACTCGCGCTGAAGGAGCGGTCGCCATCGGGATTGCTCGCATTGGGGCCGGGGCCACCATCCACGTCCAGCACCGGGGCGAGGTCCATGGTCACCCCCAGGGCTCGCATCCGCTGCCCCACCGCCTTCGCCAGACTCTGGATGGCAGCTGGGCTCATGGCGCCCATCTGGCGCGCCCAGGGCATCGATCCGACCAGATTGGCCATCCGTTGGACGCCGCCACCTTCCTCGTCGGTCATCACCAACGGTTGGATGGACCCCAGCGCCATGGCATCGACGGCGCGGATCTGAGAACCCAGGTCGGCTGGCGCGGCACTCCCGAACAGAACCACTCCGCCCGCACCCTGGGTCACCGCGGCCGCGGCTGCGGCCACATCCGACTCCGGGGCGGGGACCACCACCAGCTGGGCGGCGAGCCGGGCCGTGCTCCAGCCAGCCAGGACGGTCTGATTCGTGCACCGGGCCGGGGTGGGAGATGACTTCGGGGAAGGGGGGGCGGCCGAGCCAGTGGTCACCCGCTGGCTAGGCCCGGCGCAACCCGCCAGCGCCAGGCTGACCGCCAGGGCGACTCCGACCACGGCCCGGTCCCGCGCGCGGAGTGCCGCCACCGGCTGAGGATAGCGCCGGCGGCGCGGTGGCATGGGGGCTTCCGGGTGACCCCGGCCCTACTTCTTGGGCGGGCGGACCACCAGGACCGGGACCGTCGCGTGGCTGACGCACTCCTGCGAGACCGATCCCAGCAGAAGCCCGGTGAAACCTCCGTGGCCCCGCGAGCCCACCACCAGCATGGCCGCGTCGCCCGAGGCCTCTACCAGGACCTCTGCCGGCGATCCCATCACCGCCTCCACGCTGATCGGCACCTCGAAGCCCGGGCGCGCCTCCTCCACCTCAGACGCCACCATTTCGCGGACGTTTTCGACCAGATCGTTGATGTAGGTCTCGTCGGCGTAGGGGTAGCCGGGCACGCTGAGCGCGACCAGGTGGATCTGGACCACCCCGACGGCGCGCACCCGAAGCTTGCGCAGGGTGGCCTCCTCCAGGGCCCAGTGCAGAGCTTGCCGGCTACCTTCCGAGCCGTCCACGCCGACCACCACCGCTCGCTGCTCGCTCGCCGAGTCGTTCACCGCCATGGGCTCACCTCCAGGGCCGGGCGTCCCCCGAGGGCCACCCCAACCAAAACCGCTACTCCCTTATGGTGAGCCGTCGGTGGTGCTCGGGGCAGGACGCGTCCACGGCCCACCGGCCGCGGGTAATCACCTGCCGGAGCTCGGCACCTGGTTGGAGTCACCAGCGAGCTGGGGCAGGCAGAGCCGGACCACAGTGCCCGCCGGTCTGGTCCCGCGAACCCGCAGGCTCCCGCCCAGGGCGCCCGCCCGATGGGCCATGTCCAGAATCCCAAAGCCCTCCGACTGGAAGGGGGTCGCCTCGTCGCCCAGCCCGACGCCGTCGTCGGCCACCAGCAGCCGGAGCTGGTGGGCCAGCATGGTGAGGCGCAGCTCGACCCGGGTGGCGCGCGCGTGGCGCTCGATATTGCGGAGCGCCTCCTGGGCGATCCGGTAGCAGGTGACCTCAGCATCCTTGTTGGACCGCATGGACTGCCCGTGGATGGTGAAGCGGACGATGGTGCCGGTGCGGAGCGTGAAGTCGGCCGCCAGTGCCCTCAGGGCCTGGGGCAGGCCGAAGTCGTCCAGCACCGATGGCCGCAACTCCCGGGCCAGGGAGCGCAGATGATCGCTGGCCGTGGTGGCCAGCCGGGCCGCCTCCAGGGCCACGTCCTTGAGATCTGACTTCGGAGTCTCGACCTCGACCGCGCTGACCAGCAGCCTGGAAATGTGGCTCAGCATCTGCAGTGGATCCTCCTGGATCTGGTCGGCCAGCCACTTGCGCTCCTTCTCCTGGGCCCGCAGCAGACGCAGCGTATAGGTGTCCGGAACCCCTCCGGAGCAGCCCTCTCGGTTGCCCGGCGGCGCACTGATCGTCATTGGCCTCCTGGGGTCTCGATCGAGAGCAGCCCGTGGTTGACCGCGTGCACCACCGCCTCGGTGCGGGAGCCGACCCGGAGCTTCTCGAAGATGTTGTGCAGGTGCCCCTCGACGGTCCGGAGACTGATGCCGAGCTCCACCGCGATCTCCTTGTTGGCCCGACCCTGGGCGATCAGCCGGAGCACGGCGAACTCCCGGACGCTGAGGCGGTCCGAGGCTCGGCTCGGCTCGACCCGAAACTGAGCCAGCTTGCGGGTCAGGGTGGGAGAGAGCACGGTGGCTCCGGAAGCAACCGTGCGCACCGCCTCCACCAGCTCCTTGCCGGGCGAGGTTTTGAGCAGGTAGCCGCAGGCACCGGCCGCGAGCGCCTCGCGCACGTAGTCCTCGTCCTCATGAGCGCTCAGAATCAGCACCTTGACGGTGGGGGCCTGTTCCATGACCTCCCGGGTCACCTCGATTCCGGTCAGTCCGGGCATGCGCATGTCCATCAGGAGGACCTGGGGACGCAGCTCCAGGGTCACCCGAACGGCGTCGTCGCCACGGGCTGCCTCGCCGACCACCTCCAGGTCGGGTTCGCGGGCGAGAATCTCCCGGGTGCCTTCCCGGACTAGGGTGTGGTCCTCGGCGATGACGATTGTGATGGCTTCGCTCATGGCTCTCCTTAATCTGAACGATAGCTCGATCGCGGCCGCGCCCCCCCCCCGGTTCTACGCAGTTTCCACTAGGTGATTGCCACCGTGCCCAGCTCGGCCGGGGCTCAATCCTTAGAGTCGGCGGGCGGCTCCAGGTGGGCGCTGCCGATCCTGGCCACCACCAGCGTCCCCCGCCCGGGCTGTGATCGAACCCCCAGCCGGCCACCCAGCAGGTCAGCCCGCTCGCGCATCCCCAGCATCCCCAGCCCGTCGTGCACGGGCCGGCCGCCGACCATGCGGAAGCCGATCCCGTCGTCGCTGATCGCCAGTCGGAGCGAGTCGGTGCGGGAATCCAGCCGGACCGCCACATGGCCGGCGTTGGCATGTCGCTCCACGTTGGAGAGAGCCTCCTGGGCGATCCGCAGCCAGCCCCGCTCCACCGCCTCGGGCCAGCGCTGCTGGGTGCCCTCGATCCGGACCGTGACATCAACGTGGGCGCGCTGGGAGAACCGCTCGCCCAGCTCCTCCAGGGCCGGCCCCAGGCCCTGCTCGTCCAGGGTCTCCGAGCGCAGGCCCTCGGTGAGCTGGCGGAGACCGTCTGCCACCGCGATGGCGAGGTTGCGGATCTCCCCCAGCTGACTCGCGGCGGGTCCGGTCAGCTCCGGTTCGGCGGCCAGCCGCTCCAACCTCCTGGAAAGGTAGATCAGGGCCTGCACCGGCTCGTCGTGGATGTCGCGGGCAATGCGATGGCGCTCCTCCAGGACCGCCAGCCGCTGCAGCTCCCGCTGGATGTTGAGGTAGTCGATCGCCAGCGCCGCCTGGATCGCAAAGCTGTCCAGGAGGTTCATGTCCTCGGGCCTGAAGGTCGGCCCCGCCGGCGGCCGAGCGATCAGGATGGTGCCCTCGACCCGCTGTTGCACCGTCAGCGGAACCACCATCACGGCCCCCACCTCCACTCCGGCCTTCCCAATCCAGGCGATCTGAGCGCTTCCCTTCTCCACCAGGCGCGGCCGCCCGCTACGCATCACGGCATGGGAGGCCGTCCCGGATCGGGGCAGCTCCAGATGTTCCAGCCGGTGGCTGCGATGGCCCTCGACTGCCACCACCCGGAGCCGAGAGCTCCCGGGTTGGTGGGGCAGCACCACCGCCGCCAGCTCGGACTCGCTGATCTCTCGGGCCACCCTGACTATGGCCGCCAGCAGCGACTCCACCGACCCCCTGGCGAGGATGGCCGAAGTGGTCTGGTGGAGAGCCTGCAGCCAGCGCTCCCGCTGCTGGAGCTCAGAGAAGTTCTGGGCGTTGGCAATCGCCACCCCGGCCTGGCTGGCCAGGGTGACCAGCAGCGCCTCGTCGGCGTCGTCGAAGGCAAGTCCGCCGCCCTTGTCGGTCAGGTAGAGGTTCCCGAAGACGCGCCCCTTGGCCCGCACGGGGGTACCGAGGAAGGTGGTCATCTGGGGATGGTGCTTGGGGAAGCCAACCGAGCTCGGGTGATCTTGGATCCGGGTCAGCCGAAGAGGGTGGGGCTCCGCCATCAACAGCCCCAGAACCCCCTGGCCCCGGGGCAGGTCGCCGATGGCGTCGCGTTCCGCCTGCTCCAGGCCGACGGTCACGAAGTCGGCGATCGAACCGTCAGGGGCGAGCACCGCAAGCGCCCCATACCGTGCCTCGGTCAGCCGCACCGCCAGCTCCACCAGGCGTTGCAGCACGGTGTCCAAAGAGAGGTCGGAAGCGAGCAGGATGCCGGCCGCCACCAGAGCCGCCTGCTCCCGGCTGGGCGAGGACGAAGAGGATGTCGTGGGAGCGGGCTCGGACGCCGGGTTGTGGACTGCTGTCATCTCGCCTGGGAAGGAACGATAACGGTCCCCGACCCGGACGGCGGCCGTCAGAAGCGGACAGCCGTCAACGGGCTGATGCCCGATGGCCTCGGTTCGAAAGCCAGGATCTGGTCCACCGCGGACACGATCCTGGCGCCCGACGCGGCGATCGACCGGACCGCGGCCGGCCCGTCCCCAGCCCAGCTGGCGAGATAGCCGAAGCTGTAACTCGAGCTGTCGATGCCCAAGTCCTGGCAGGTGACGTAGGCCACGCTCTCCGCCTCCAGCTCGGCGAGGGCCCGCGATCCCTGAAACTCGACTCCGTGAAGCAGCATGTGGGCCAACTCGTGGCTCAGCGTCTTGAGCGTCTGCGCCAGGCCCAACCGAGAGTCGATTCGGATCCGCCGCAACACGTGGCTGCAGTCACCGTGGCGGTCCCCACGCAGCTCGAGAAACTCGACCGCGAACTGGGCGGCCTCCGCCCGGCGCAGGAGGCGGTCGAGCTCCCCCGCGGGCGCCGCACCGGTCAGCTCGGCGAGGGGCCGGGGCAGCTCCTCACCCACCGTCTGGGCCACGTCGAACACCCGCACCACCCGAAAGGCTCTGGCCCCGACCGGAGGTGGAGCGTCGTCGTCCTCCGCCAGCTCGCCGGCCTCCCGTCGGGGCCAACAGGGCGCCAGGATCGAAATCCCCTGCTCGCCGCGGCGCACCTGCCGACCCAGCTCCTGCCAGCTGCGGTATCCGGCCACACGGGTGGCGTCGGGTCGCTGGGAGAGGATCAGCACCTGGTTGGAGAAGCTGTAGGTGCGAAAGCGGCGGCAGAGGCGCAGCCAGGCGGTCCAGCCGGGAGATGCGGTGAGTCCCAGAATGCCATCCCGCAGCTGCTGCAGAGCCGCTTCGCGGGCACCCGGAGCCGCCTCCCGCCGCGCTTCGGATATGCCATCGACCACGCTGGATTGGTCCGCCGGGAACCCCGCGGTTGGTGCGCAGACCAGACCCTGGGTGAAACCCAGCGGCGGGCGGGGCCCGGTGTCCCAGCCCGGGCCGATCGTGCCTGGTCCCGATCAGTTAAGGGGCTCGACCTCGACCCGCAAGCGGGCATGAGCCTGGCGCAGCGCCGCGGCTGCGGCCGGGCCATCGGTGCCGTGGGCGAACATGAATCCGAGGTAGCGGTCGCCATCTGGGGGAGCGGCGATCCGGCCTCCCACCGGCACTGTGATCTCGATCCGGTCCACTCCCGGCACCTCCAGCGCGAGCTCCTGGCCGGCCACCTGAAGCAGCCGACCGGCCGCCGGGATGGGCAGCATCATGACCCCGGAGCCGCCCTCCTCCAATTCAACTTCCGGGAGTTGATCTCCCAGGGCATTGAGCAAGATGAGCTCCTCCAGACTGGCTCCGGAGCGGAAGCGAAGGACCCCCGAGCAACGGCCCCCGATCGACCTCGAGGCCAGGTCAATCAGGCGGGGCACGCCCTGGCCGAGTCGGAACTCGGCGTGCACCGGCCCGGTGTCCAGCCCCAGCGCCCAGACCGCCTCCTGGAGCTGCTGCCAGACCAGCGATGTGAGCTCGGGGTGCAGCCCGGTCGGCACCGTGTAGATCGTCTCCTCAAAGTGGGGACCGTCGAGGGGCTCGGGCTTGTCGTACACCGCCAGCGGCTGCAGCTCCCCGTCCAGCAGCAACGCCTCGACCGCGACCTCGGGCCCGGCCACGAACTCCTCGACCAGGAGCTCCCCCGCGCCCGAGAGCGGCCCGCAGACCTGGTCCGGCGCCAGGAGGGCCCGGATTCGGATCCCCGCCTGCTCCAGTTGGTGGCGGTCATCGGCTCGGATCACGCCCCGGCTGGCCGCCTGGTCCAGGGGCTTGACCACCACCGGAAAGGCCACTTGCGGGGGCGGAGCTCCGTCCGCCCAGATCGCCCAGCGCGGCTGCGGGAGGCGATGCCCGGCCAGGCGCCGCCGCAGCTCCGCCTTGTCCCGGGTGGCGGCCGCGGCCGCCGGCGGATTGCCTCCCACCCCCAGCGCCGCCGCCAGGTTGGCGGCGTAGAGCACCCCGGCTTCGTCGACCGCCACCACCGCCCCGATGCGCTCTTTGTCTGGGAGCTGGGCCAGTCGCGCGCCAGCCGCTTCCGGATGAGCCAGGTCGATGACCAGCTCGCGTCCGGGATGGAGGTGCCCCAGAGTCGAGGCGTCGTCGCTGGCGACCACCACCTCCAGGTCGAGCCTGCGCGCGGCCACCAGGAAGGCCGCGGCGCGATAGGTCCGGGTCGGCAACACCAGCAGCACGGCTCGACTCATTGCGTCAGACTATCGACATGGACCACCCCGCCGACGACCTGCCCTCCCTGCGCCTGAGTGAACGTGCGGCGGCGCGGATCCGGACCTTCAGAGAGCGCCAGGGGCATCCGGAAGGCTGGATCTCCATCGCCCCGGCGGGCCTTGAGGGAGAGCGCCTCACGTACAGCTTCGCGCTGGTCGAGAGCGGTGAGCTGAAGGATGATGAGGTGCTGGTACGTGGCGACCAGGACATCTCCTTCGTGGCCCCGAAGGTGATCTCACGGCACGTGATCGGCGCCAGTGTGGACGCCGACCCCCACTCGGGCGCACTGTCGCTGGAGACCAGCTACAACCCCGATGCGGACCCGCTCGCCCAGGCGGTGCAGCAATTGCTCGACCAGGAGATCAACCCCGCGGTGGCCGCCCACGGCGGCTACATCGGGCTGCTGGACATCGCCGACGGGGTCGCCTATGTGCAGATGGGAGGGGGTTGTCAGGGCTGCGGCCTCGCCGAGGTCACCCTCTCCCAGGGCGTGCGCACCACCATCCTGGAGCGGTTCGCGGAGCTCCACGACGTGGTCGACACCACCGACCACGCCCAGGGGGCGAACCCCTACTACCAAGCCTCCAAGAAGTAGGCGACCGGCAGCCTCAGCGGAGAACCTCGCGGTAGACGCCCCTGGTCAGGGCTGCCATCCTCTGGGCCGAGAAGTGCTTCAGCACTCGCTCCGGACCAGCCAGTGAGAGTCTCCCGTAGCGCTCCGGATCCGCCAGCAGGGCGGCCGTCACGCTGGCCAGAGCGGCCGGGTTGGCGGGACTCACCAGGATGCCGGCGTTGGGAGCATCGACGATCTCGGGAAGACCGCCCACTCGGCTCGCTACCACCGGCACTCCGGCGCTCATCGCCTCGCAGGCCACCAGACCGAACGGCTCCTCGCGGGAGGGCACCCAGACCACGTCGCAGCCCTCGAAGAACTGCTGGCGGTCAACCACGTCACCCAGGAAGTGCACCCGATCGGCCACCCCGAGGGAGGCGGCCAGGTCGATCAGGGCGGCCAGCTCCGGCCCGGTCCCCCCCACCTGCAAGCTGAGCTTGCGGCCGGCTGGAGCCGCCAGCGCCATCACGGCCAGGTCGATGCCCTTGGCGGAGGTGAGCCGGGCCAGGGTGCCCACCCGAAAACCGGCTGGGGTCGCACGCAGGCGGGCGCGCAGGGGGTCGATCCCATTGGCGACCAGGCGCAGTGGAGCCGGATCCAGGCCGACCTCGTCGCGCAGAAAGTCCAGCACCGCCGCCGAGACCGCGATCTGGCGGTCGGCGCTGGCGGCCACACGCCGGAGCTCGCGGCGGTGCAGCCTGGTCCGCAGCCGCCCGGCGGTGAACCAACCGTCCAGGTGGTGGGTGTGGACGAACGGGGTTGGGACTCGGGCCCGGCGCAGCACCATCCCCGCTCGCAGGGCGTGGCTGTGGACCAGGTCGATATCGTGGTGGCGCACCATCTGGCGCAGCCGGATCGGGGCCGCCGCCAGTCCGGTTCCGCTCATGATCAGCGGCAGCTGGGCGATGCCAGCCTCCGCGCAGCGTGCTTGGAGCGGCCCCTCGGGACATACCACCAGCGGTGTCCAGGAGGCAGCCAGCAGCTGGCGAGCCAGGGTGAAGACGTGTTCCGGACCACCGGTTCGCGAGCTGTCGGCGATCACCAGCATCACCCGCGGTTGAGATAGCACGGCTGCATTGTTCCACTTGGAGCCGACCCCACCGGCTACCATCGGTCAGGTCTTGACCGCAACCGACCCCGCCTCAGAGCACATCCTGGTGGCGGTCGCCTGGCCATACGCCAGCGGCCCCCGTCACATCGGCCATGTGGCCGGGTTCGGGGTGCCCTCGGACATCTTTGCCCGCTACCAGCGGCTGCGGGGCGCCCAGGTGCTCATGGTCAGCGGCACCGACGAGCACGGCACCCCGATCCTGGTGGCGGCCGACCGCGAGGGGATCAGTCCGAAGGAGATCGCGGACCGCTACAACGGGGTCATCGCGGAAGACCTTCGCCGGCTTGGCCTGGGTTACGACCTGTTCACCCGGACGACCACTCAGAACCATGCGCTGGTGGTCCAGGACATGTTCCGCACCCTCCTGGATCGGGGCTTCCTGATCCGGCAGTCGCAGTTGGGGGCGTTCTCCGGGCGCACCGGCCGAACCCTGCCCGACCGCTACATCGAGGGCACCTGTCCCCACTGTGGCTACCCCTCCGCCCGCGGCGACCAGTGCGACAACTGCGGCCGGATGCTGGACCCTGCCGACCTCATCGACCCCCACTCCCGGATTGACGGCGAGCCGCCGGTGTTCCGGGAGTCGGAGCATTTCTTTCTGGATCTGCCCGCCTTCGCCACGGCGCTCTCCGAGTGGCTCACCAGCAAGCCGGACTGGCGCAGCAACGTCCGGAGCTTCTCCCTGAACCTGCTCTCGGAGCTCAGACCGCGGGCGGTGACCAGGGACATCGACTGGGGGATCCGCATCCCCTTGTCAGAATTCGAGGGGCGCGACGACAAGCGGATCTATGTCTGGTTCGACGCCGTGATCGGCTACCTCTCCGCCAGCATCGAATGGGCCCGGCTCCAGGGCCGGCCAGACTCCTGGAGGGACTGGTGGCAGGACCCCGAGGCCCGCCACTTCTACTTCATGGGCAAGGACAACATCGTGTTCCACGCCGTGATCTGGCCGAGCATGCTGATGGGGTACGGGAGCGGCGGGGCCTTTGGCGGTGGGCCGCCCCACCACCCTCTGGTGCTGCCCGAGAACGTGGTCAGCAGTGAGTTCCTCACCCAGGAGGGTCAGAAGTTCTCCAGCAGCCGCGGCGTCGTGATCGAGGTCGGCGACTTTCTGGAACGCTACGATCCCGATCCCCTGCGCTACTACCTGACCGCAGGCGGCCCGGAGACCCAGGACACCGACTTCACCTGGGCCGAGTTCATCCGCCGCAACAACGACGAGCTGGTGGCCACCTGGGGCAACCTGGTGCACCGGACCCTGCAGTTGACCAGCCGCCACTTCGGCACGATCCCGCCCCCGGGGGTGCTCACCGATGCCGACGCGGAGCTGCTGCGAGCGGTGGACGCCGGCTTTGGTCCGGTGGGCTCCTTGCTGGACACCGCCCACTTCAAGGCGGCCCTGAGTGAGGTGATGGGGCTGGCCGCCCAGGTCAACCGCTACCTGGGCGAGATGGAGCCCTGGCGGCTGCTCAAAGCGGAGCCAGAGCGCGCTGCGACCGTGCTCTACGTCGCCATTCAGTGCATCGCCAGCCTCAAGACCATGTTCACCCCTTTCCTCCCCTTCAGCTCCCAGCACCTCCACCAGATGCTCGGACTCCAGGGACAGATAGCTCCCCTGCCTGAGATTCACGAGGTCGACCCTGGCGATGGCGACCGCCATCTGGTCCTCACCACCACCTGGCCCGATGCCGCACCGGCGTGGGCACCCTCCAGGCTTCCCGCCGGCCATCCGCTCGGCGCCCCAGAACCGCTCTTCCGCAAGCTGGACCCGAAACTGGCGGAGTGGGAGCTGGAGCGGATGGCCGGAGTCGGTGGCCCGGGTTAGCTGAATCGGGACCGCTCGTCAGTCACTGGCCGAACGTTATGCCGCACCGGCTCCCACCCCGATCCGCCCTGGTCTGTGGTCACCCGGCGGAGTCGGCTTGACTCTGAACTCGGTCACCGTTCCCCTGGCGGTGGCGGCCGGGGCGGCGTCGTTCCTCTCGCCTTGCGTGCTGCCCCTGGTGCCGGCCTACCTGGCCTTCCTCTCCCACTCGGCAGCCGGGCCGGGCGGGCTGGCCGCCAGGCGCTGGCGCGTGCTCCAGGGGGCGCTCGGCTTCGCGGTCGGGCTGGGGCTCTTCTGTCTGGCCTTCTTCTACGCCCTCGACCGGCTCCTCGAGCCCTGGAAGTCCGTGGTGACTCCGATCCTGGGAGTGGCGGTGATAATCCTCGGCCTCAACTTCATGGGCGTCGTCCGAGTCCCCCTGCTGGAGCGCGAGGTGCGGCGGCTGCCCGTTCACTTCGGCGGGGGTGGCTTCGTGGGCGGGCTGTTGCTGGGGGTGGGACTGGCGGCTGGCTGGTCGCCCTGCATCGGGCCGGTGCTGGGGGCGGTGCTGACCTCCGGTATAAGCCAGGGAACAACTGCCCGGGGGATGTACCTGATGGTCGCCTACGTGATCGGTCTCGGCCTCCCCTTCCTGGTGGCGGCCCTGCTGCTGGACCGGATCTCGCCGCTGCTGCGGGCGGTCGCACGGCACCAGCGGATGGTCTCGGTCTTGGGGGGAGCGGTGGTGGTGACCATGGGGGTGCTGGTCACGGTCAATCACTTCACCATCCTCAACGACTGGCTCTCGGCCCACCTTCCCGGCTTCTTCCAGGATCCTTTCGATCTCTGAGTCGGGCCGCGTGAGCCGGAGACGGGGTCGGCTCGGGTGGCCAAGTACGCTTGCTTTCCGATGAGAGCCAGCGCCGTCCCCCAGATCGACGTCTACCAACTGCTCGGAGCTGAGCGCACCGACAGCTGGCAGGAGCTCCGCCGCCGCTACCGGGCGCGCGCTCGGGAGCTCCATCCCGACGTCCAGGTGCACCGGCAGGGATCTCAGCGACTGGATCAGCAGCGGGCCAACGCCCTATTCAGCCAACTGCAGGCCGCCTGGTCTTTGGTCGCCACCCCGGAGCGGCGGGCCGCCTACGACCAGGCCGCCCGGGGCCGCCCCGCCCCCGAGGCGGTCGGGGCACGGCGGCCGGCCCGGGCTCCGCGCTGGGTGGCGGGGCCGACCGCCGCGGTGCTGCTGAGATCAGGGCCGGGCAGCCTCCACATCGCCGTGCCCGGCGGGAAGTGGGATCTCTCGCTGGCGGAATTCGCCAGTGGGGTTGCCTCGGGGGCCCTCCCTGGGCTCCTGATCGGCGACCTTCCGCCTCGCCTCGAACTAAGGGAGGCGCTGAGGGGACTCCAGTTCGTCGAACGGCACCGACTGACCACCATGGTGGGGATCCTGGAGCCCGCCGAGGAGCGCGACCCGGAGCCCCAGCGAGGCGAGGACGACGGGGCCTGGAAGTTGGCCCAGCTGGGCCGGGCCATGGCCGCCTGGGGCCGGGCCATGCCGGCTCGGCGCAAGCAGTTGCCCTATGCCGAGGACCTGCTGCTGATGGGGAGGCTGTCGCTGGCGGGCTACGAGCTCAACCTGCCCCACCCAGCCGGCCTCTTCGCCGCCGTGGAGTCCAGGCCCCGCAGCCGCGGCCACTCGCTGGAGCGCAAGGCTCAGGCGCAGTTGGAAGTCAGGGTGCCCGCCCCGACCCTGCTCCTGACCGCCTTTTGGAGTCAGGACCCCGAGCTGATCGCGGCGCTGGGGCAGGGTCTGGGAGGCGGGGCCGGCGAGGCCCCGTCGTGGCAACGGGCCCTGGCGGCGCGCCGGCCTCGCACCGACTTCCACGAGCCTCTGTGGGGATCGGCCCTGGACCGGCCTGAGCAGATCCCCGAGGGGTTTGCCGAGCTGTCTCGCTACCCGACGGCCTGGGAGTGGCTGCACAGCCCCGGGCGGATCCCCACCACCCTCCCCTGGGGCGAGCCAACCTCCGATCGGGGCCGCGACCGACGCCTCAGCGACGCCGCCGCCAGGCTGGTGACCCGCCTGCTGGCGACCCTGCTGGAGGAGCTCCCCGCCCACGCCGAACTGGCCGCCCTGCGGGGACCCCACCTGCGCCTGCGGGGCGACCAGGGGCGCCTCGCCGAGCTCACGGACGGGCTCCGGGAGCTGCTGCCGAACCTGCTCCTCCGGGACCTCGGATTTCGTGCGCCGGTCACGGTGACCTGAGCGGGCGGCAGGCGAGGTCCGGCGTCGACACCGTGCCGGGCCCGACGCTGACCAGTACGGCTGGCACCCGAGCGGAAAGGCTCCAAAGCGGTTCGGAGCGGGTGTCGTAGAGCGTGCTCTGTATTTAGCCTTGACATAAATATTATGTCCTAGCTAAGCTTTTGGGGACGCCGACACGACAGAGCCATCCCCAGGAGGACGACAACAACTTTGGACCCAGTGCACCCATCGATCGAGCTCTCCCAGCGGGCCAAGCTGGCCATCGTCGGCGCGGTGATGCTGGGACTTTTCCTCAGCGCCCTGGACCAGACCGTGGTGGGGACCGCGCTGCCCACCATCGTCACCGACCTGGGGGGCAACAGCCTCTACGTCTGGGTGGTGACAGCCTATTTGCTGACCAGCACGGTGACCATCCCCATGTACGGCAAGCTCTCCGACATTTTTGGGCGCAAGCTGATGCTGATCATCGGGATCTCAGTCTTCCTGGTCGGCTCGGCGCTCTCCGGGCTGTCCCAGAACATGGCCGAGCTGATCTTCTTCCGTGGCCTCCAGGGGATCGGCGCCGGCGCTCTGTTCCCGATCTCCCTGGCGATCATCGGTGACCTCTTCACCCCCCGCGAGCGGGGTAAGTACCAGGGTTTCTTCGGGGCGGTCTTCGGGCTGGCCTTTCTGGTCGGCCCCTTCCTGGGCGGGTTCATCACCGACAACATCAGCTGGCACTGGGTGTTCTACGTCAACCTCCCGATCGGGCTGGTGGCTTTGGCCGTGATCGCCACCATCCTGCCCAACCACCGCCAGGAGGGCCCGCGTCCCTCGATCGACTACCTGGGCACCCTGGTCTTCACCGCCGCCGTCATCCCGCTTCTGATCGGGCTGACCGAGAAGGGCCTCGACAGCAGTTCCGGCCAGGCGCTGGGCTGGCTCGACTGGCGGGTCGGCGGCCTGATCGCGGTCTCGGCGGTGCTGGGAGCCGTCTTCGTCTACATCGAGCACCGGGCCAAGGAGCCGATCGTGCCCCTGCACCTGTTCAAGGTGCGCACCTACGCGGCCTCCCAGGTGGCCATGTTCCTGCTCTCATTCGCCTTCTTCATCGGGGTCATCTTCCTGCCCCGTTACTACCAGGCGGTGCGCGACATCAGCGCCACCGCCTCCGGCTACATGGTGTGGCCGCTCCTGGTCGGGCTGATGGGCACCAGCGTGCTGGCCGGGCTGATGATCAGCCGCACGGGTAAGTACAAGGTCCTATTGGTGGGCTCCATGATCATGGCCACCATCGGCCTGCTCCTGATGACTCAGCTCACCGCCACGGTGGGCAACTGGACCCTCTGGGCCTGGATGTTCGTGATGGGCGTGGGCGTCGGCCCCTCCATGTCGGCCTACACGGTGGTGGTCCAAAACGCGGTGCCCCAGAAGGACATCGGGGTCGCCACCAGCAACCTCACGTTCTTCCGGCAGATGGGCGGTTCGATCGGACTGGCGATAGCGGGGACCTACCTCGCCTCCACGTTCACCAGCCGACTGCCCAAGAACCTGGTCGCCGCCGGGGTGCCGCGGCAGCTCACCAGCGGCTTCAAGGGAGCCGGGAACAACAGCAGCCTGACCGGGGTCGGCAATCTGGCCGGCCAGCTCCAACACACCCTGCCGGCCGCGGCCCGACCCTTCATCTCGGACATCGTGACCGCCATCCACCAGAGCTTGGCCCAGGCGATCGGCGGCAGCTTCTGGCTGGGTGCGGTGGCGGCGGCGGTGGCGGTGCTGGCCACCCTGTACATGAAGGAGGTCCCGCTGCGCACCTCCATGGGCAGCCACTCCAAGCTCGCGCCCAAGGAACTGGCCACGGCCCAGACCGACGAGGCTGAGCTGGTGGTCACCAAGTGAGCGTTGAGGCACTGGTCCAGCCGCCCTCCCCAAACCCGCTCCCGCTGCGTCAGAGCCTGATCGCGGAGGCACTGGCGACCCTCGATCGGCTGTCAGCCCAGCACTGGCGGAAGGGCCCGGCGGCGCGGTTCTCCAAGAAGGACCTCTCGCCCGGACAGATGCATGTGCTCATGCTGCTGAACGAGGCCGGCCCCCTCACGGTCGGCCAGCTGGCGGAGATGCTCCGAGTCAGCATGCCCTCGGTGAGTTCGGTGCTGGACCGGCTTGAGGAACACGCCCTGGTGGCCCGACAGAGGGACGCGGAGGACCGCCGCATGGTCCACATCGTGCTCACCGCCCAAGGAGCCGAGGACGCCGCCGAGGCGGCCGGCTTCCGGCGAGCGGCCGCGCAGCAGGTCCTGGCCCGTTTTGAAGACGATGAGTTGGAGGCGCTGCTCAAGGTACTGGCGGCCACCGAGCGCGCCATCTGCTGCCTCAAGGACCCGGCCTGAGCCGAGCCCGATCGTCAGGCGGGCACGGCGACGGCGCGGTTGCCACCGCGGCGCTTGGCGGTGTACATGGCCGCATCAGCCGCTCCCAGCAACTGCCCGACCGTCCGGCCGTGGTTCGGGAACGTTGCCATCCCGATCGAGGCGGTGACCCGGGTCAGGGCGCAGGGCGGCGGCAGGGGGATCAGAGCCAGCCGTCGGCGGACCTCTTTGGCGACCCGGCGGGCACCATCAACGTCGGAGCTTGGCAGTAGCAGCACGAACTCCTCGCCGCCGTACCGAACTGCGGCGTCCTCGGCGCGGACCGAGTCCTGTAGAGCCTGCCCCACCGCCCGCAAGACGTTGTCGCCGGCTCCATGTCCGCAGCTGTCGTTGATCGCCTTGAACCGGTCCAGGTCGATCATCATCAGGACCAGGGGGCTGCTCGACCGCTCGGCCGCGGCCAGCTCACGCCGGCCGGCGTCGCGTAGCCAACGGGTGTTGAGAAGCCCGGTCAAGGGATCTGTGATGGCGTGCTGGAGCTGCTCCGAATAGAGCTGGGCGTTGCGCCAAGCGGCGGCCGCCATGTGGCCCACCAGGCTCGCCATGTTGAGGTCGTCCGAGGTGAAGGCATCACGCCGGAAACGCACCAGGCTGAGCATACCGAGCCGGTGGTCCCCGGCCACCAGCGGCACCAGCAGCATCGACTCGTCGTCGTTGGTGGTGCCGGGCACGTGCCCGGCCGCGGGGTGGGAGTCGGCGTCGTTGACCAGTTGGGGGGTGCCCAAGTCAAATGCCCACCCGGTGATCCCCGAGCCGATCGGGAAATTGTGGCCCATCACACCGGTCTCGTAGGTCGGCTCGCTGAGGGAACGGGCGAGGATCGGGCGAAAGCGCAGGGAGTCCCAGTCGGCCTCGTAGACCGCCAGCCCGTCGGACGGCACCAGCCGGCCCAGGTGGTCCGCCGCGGTCTCCAGCACCACCACCGGATCGTGCTCCGCCTGAAACGACCGGGCGGCCAGGACCAGGGCGTCGGTTACGGTGATCCCGGCGCGCATCGGAGCCCCCGAAAGGCTGATCGGGCCAAGGTCGCGCTCCTCCTCATCCATCTGGGCCGGCGGTTGCTCGAGATCGAGGATGAGCTGCGGCCGGATCAGCTCCACCGCCCCGGGCCCCGCGGCGGACTGGGGGGCGCCGAAAAGCGGACCCATGCCGTAGCGAACCCCGATCGCGGACAGGCTGTCGAGCTCGCTCCTGGTCGCGATCCCCGAAGCCACCAGACGGGTGCCCACCCGCCGGCTGAGCTCGAGCAGTCCGTACACCACCGCCCGGGTGCCGAAGTCGGTGTCGAGCCCCGCCACCAGACTGCGGTCCAGCTGGGTGATGTCGGGCATCGCGCGGGCCAGCACGGAGAGGCGGGTGCGGCCGTCGCCGAGGTGTTGAAAGGCGACCTTGAAGCCCCGCATCCTGAGATCGGCGGTCAGGTCCACCAAGGGGGCCGCCTCCGAGAACGGATCATCATCACTGAGCTGCCAGACCACCCGGGACGCGGGGATATCGGCCCGGCGCACCGCTTGGGCCAGCAGGGTGGACAGCCCCGGGCGGGTCCGGCGCCAGCCGTTCAGGCTGATCATCACCGCAGCCGGCCGCACCATTTGGGCCACCGCCAATTGAGCCCGCAGGAGGGCGTCGTCCAAAGCCTCCACCAGGCCGGCTGCGGAGGCTGCCTCCCAGAGGTCTTCCCGAGATGGCAGAGCATCGAGGCGGGGCAGGCGCCAGGTCAACTCGTAGGCGAGCACGGCTCGGTCCGACAGCCGCCGGATCGGCTCGGCCGTGATCCGAAGGGCATGAGGGCTGAGCAGATCCCTGACCGCGAGCTCAGAGGCGTCGGCCAGGTGCACCGGAGCGCGGCGACGCGGCTTGGAGTCCTCCGACCAAGCGGCCTCGGTGAGCTCCCCTGGGTTGTTGGAGATGACCGCAGCCACGCACGAGATATTGCCACCCGGCGGGGGGATCGCGGCGACGAATGAGTTACATCTCTGTGCTCGTGTTTGCGCCGGCGAGGTGGGTGGTCGAGAGCAGGCCCGGGGCCACCAGGGTGAACTCGGAGAAGACCACGTGGGCCGCCAGGGCGGGCCAGACCGAGCCCGAGGCCAGCCTGAGCGCGCCCGTGACCAGGCCCAGGAGCACGGCGCCTGCTGGCGGCAGCGGGTCCAGCGAGGCGGCCTGGACCAGCGCGTAGCAGGCGGTGGCCTGCCCCAGGACGCGGCCCGGAGTGTGCCCGCGCGCCAGCAGCTCGGAGATGACGCCCTCCCTCCAGAACCACTCCTCGCCCAGCGCCGCGGGCAGGATCAGCGCCGCCGCCACCGCCTTCGGGGCGGACTCGGTGCACTTCTGGAACTGGTCCAGACTGCGCCGCCCCAGGCCCGACCGGGAGATCAGGATCGAAGCGGCCAGGGTGGCGGAGTAGGCGGCGGCGCCGAGCCCGGCCCCTGCCCCCAACCAGCGGGCGGAGGGTATGCGCCTGGATCCGGCGGCGGGCACCAGCAGCCCCGAGCCCGCGAGTGCGGTGGTCATCAGAGGCCAGAATCGCTCCGGGCGGCGGAAGCTGCCCCGGACCGCGGCCGCCTGCCCCAGAGCTCCCAGGCCAAGCCCCCAGAGCGTCGCCCGACGAGACACTCGGGCCACCTCAGGTGCGACGGGTTGGCAGGATGCGGTCCAGGGCTGCCGCGGCGGAGCCGGCGGCGGTGAAGGCCGCACCCAGCCACGACGTCTGGCCCGGGAGGGGCGCGCGCCCCCGACTGCCCTCGGCCAGGGGCGGGGCCAGACCTGAGCTCAAACTGGGAGGCAGCGCGGAGCGCAGGAGCTTGCGGGAGCGTTCCAGGGCAAGATCCCGGCGGGCAGCCTCCGCTCGCGCCCGCACGGTGCGGGGCCCGGCCACCAGAAGGCCTCGGCCCAGGCTCACAGCCCCCACGCGGCGACCGCCTCGCACCAGCAGCGACTGGGCCCAGTCCCGCTCCAGCTCGGCCCTCTGGGCCAGGTAGCCAAACCAGCCGCCATCCTCGGGGGAGCGGGCCAGAAACGCCAGCCCGGCATACCAGGGCGCCAGCGCCGCGTCCTGCACGAACAGCTGCTGCAGAGCCACCCACACCGTTTCCGGCAGAGCCAGGGGGGGCACCCTGGAACCGGGCGCGTCGGCGGCCGCCAGATCGACGGCGGGGCGGCTCACCCCCTCTGAGCCGGCCGACCGCGCGCTCATCAGCCCGGCCGCCAAGCCGGCCGCCAGATCGGGGAGGAAACCCGGGGGTTTGGCAAGGCCGTAGACGGAGCGGGGCTGAAAGTCGCGCCAGCCCGCGCCATCCCCCAGAGTGCCAATCCAGCCCACCATGCGAGCGAACTCGAAGGAATCATCGAAGACTCGAACCGCCAGGGAGGCCTTCGGCACTCGCCGGCCAGGCAGGCCGGGCGCCCGGACCTGGAGGCCGCCCCCGGCCATGGTGCGCGCCTGCACCGGAAAGGCGAGGGGCGCGCCGCCATCCTCGGAGGCGAGCGCCAGCACGCTGGGGAGGGCATCGGCGAGCATCTGCCGCCCCTTGATCTCGAGCCCGGCGATGGCGGTGGGCGAACGGGAACCCGAGGCGGCCGCCGCCAGGCGGCGCTCCCGGGGCTGTCTCCAGGGCCGCAGCCGGCGCATCTCCCACCCGCTGGGGCCCAGGCTGCCGACCTCGACGATCCGGATTCGGATCAGGGCCCGCCTCCAGTACTCGCGGTACACGCTCCGCCAGAAGGGACTTTGGGCGGTGACGCCGAAGAATTCCCGAGGACCGCCGGGACCACCCATCAGCCGGAAGAGCTGGGTCAGATTGGCGGTGCCATCGCCCGGGACCACAACCGCCTCCCCGAGCAGGAGGCGGGCCGGCTCCCCCGCCGGAGCCCGTAGCAGCGTGACCCGGGGGTGCAGGCGCAGGTTGCGAAGCTTGGCCGCGTAGCCGACCGTGGTCGATGTCCAGATGGTGCCTTCGGAGGGCAGCAGCCGGGCCCCCACCGGCGCCACCGAGGGGGTGCCCCAGGGGTTGACGGTGATCAGGTCCCACTGCACAAACCGGTCCAGATAGGCGAGCTCAGTCAGGGCCGAGAGATCAGGCTCGGGCATCGCGACAACCGTACGGGATATCCTCGAGGTGGTATGAAAGTGATCGGGACCGCCGAGGCCGAGGTGCACGATCGGATCGTGCTTCCGTTCCCTCAGGACCAGGTGTGGGACTTCATCGCCGATGTTCGCAACTCCAACCGCTGGATGTTCGGCGTCCGTGAGGTGGCCGGCTCGTTCCGGCACCCGCTGCAGGAGGGTGACCACCTGCGGATCCGGCTGGTCGCCGGTGGCAAGTTGGCGGACAGCGAGTGGATCATCGGCGCCTGCGAGCGCCCCCATCTGGTCACCAGCCGCGGCCACGCCATGGGCGCCAGCGCCGAGCTGAGGATCGAGTGCACCGCCCTGGGACCGCAGTCGACCGAGGTGGTTCAGTCATTGCGCTACCAACTGCCAGGAGGGTTCCTGGGGGTGATCGCCGCGCGCTTCGGAGTCCGGACCATCCTTGAGACCCAGGCCAGGCGCTCCTTGCAGGCGCTGTCCGCCCAGCTCCGGGCGAGGGCCAGGAGCGGCGGGCTGACCCCCCAGACGGCTCCGGATTGACGGTTCCAGACCAGGGAGCAGGCGAGGAGCCTGTTCAAGGTGGGTGAGCGCGCCGCGGATCCCAGCCCGGATCGCGCGGTGGACCGCCGCCAGCGGGCATGGGCCTGAGCGCAGCCGGCCCTGGCGGAGCCCAGGGGTGAGCGCCGGCGATCCGACGCGATTGTCGGCCTGGGAGCGGGCACCCGGATGCCCCTGGACGCTGCGAGTGACCAAGATGCGCTCAGAGGGAGACCCGGAGCTGCAGGCCGATCGCCTACGCGAGTTGGTCCCGGACGTTCCCGGCCAGGTGCTGTTGTGCCCGCTCGTGAACGCGCCCGGAGTCACCCTGGGATCGGCCATCTGGCGCCGGCCCCACCTGGAGTCGGCGATTCGGGCCCTGGCCGGGATCGGAGAGGTTCGCCTCAGCCCCATCGGGGGCACGGTTGGGCCCGGCGGTGACAGCTGGTTGAGCCTGCTCTTCGTGGCTCACCTCCCGGACCCGTTCCCTCGGCCCCTGGACCAGTTGATGGCCGGGTTCATGGCCTTCCTTGGGCAGCGCCTGGCGCCCTGGGAGGTGGCGCTGGAGCGAGGTCGGGTGGCCGGAGCGTGGTGTCCTGGCTTCAGCGACGTGTCGGTCGGCGGTCGCAAGTTGGCGGGGCTGGGGTTCAAGCTGACCAGGGAGACGGCCCTGATCAGGGCCATCATCGGGGTGCGACCGCCCAGCCCGACCGAGCTCGCAACCCTCGACGCCGCCCACCGCACCTTCGGGGAGGGGGTCGCACCGGAGCGGCTCGGCTGGCTGTGCCAGATCCTGGGGATCCCAGAGCTGGATCGCGAAGGTGCTCTGCGCCTGCTGGTTGACCCCGAGGCGGCGCGGCCTGGGAGAATCTCCTGGTGAAGACACGCCCACCGCTGCAGCTGGTGACCGATCCGGCGGCGGTCCTCCATCATCACTCGGAGCCGGTGAAGGTATTCGACGGCGGGCTCCGACGGCTGGTGGACGAGATGTTCGAGCGCTGTGTGGAATGGCACGGTGTGGGGCTGGCAGCGCCCCAGGTGGGGCTGAACCTGCAACTGGCGGTCGTGGTGTACGAAGGCCACAGATTCGCCATCGCCAACCCCCAGCGAATCTCGCAGGCGGGTGAGGTGGACGCCCAGGAGGGCTGCCTTTCGCTCCCGGGCCAGGCCGGCCTGGTGCGTCGCTTCGAGGCGGTCAGGGTGCGCTACCGTAACCTCCACGGCAAGGGAGTGGTCCGCGACTTCGACGGCTGGCTGGCCCGCATCGTCCAGCACGAGTCGGACCATCTGCAGGGCACGCTGTGCTCCCAACGTCTGGCTCCCGGGGCCACCTTCGATCTGGTCCCCGAGGAGGACGAGGAGGACGAGGAGGACCTGGCCGAGTAGGGCTGTCCCGGCGCTCGTGGTGCCGACCGAGGGTCAGTCCGGTGGCGCCAGGTTTCCCCGGCCCCACCGGACTTCACCGATCGGGACTACGCGGCCACCTCGTTGGCCTCGATGTCAAGGCTAATCTTGATCTCGTCACCGACCAGCACTCCGCCGGTCTCCAGGGCGACGTTCCAGTTCAACCCGAAGTCCTTCCGGCTGATCTTGGTGGAGGCCTCGAAGCCGGCCACCTTCGCCCCCTGGGGGCTGGTCTGGACGCCCAGGAAGGCAACCTCCAGCGCCACCGGTCGGGTCACGTCCTTGACCGTGAGGTCGCCCTCGACCTGGTAGCGGTCACCGCCCAGGGCCTTGACGCTGCGGCTCTGGTAGGTGATCTCCGGATACTTCTCCACCTCGAAGAAGTCGGCTGATGTGAGGTGGCCATTGCGAGCTGGCTCGCGGGTGTCGATGCTGGCCGCCTGGATCACCGCCTTGGCCGAGCTGTTGACCAAATCCTCGGGGTCGAGGGTGAGGTCAACCGAGAACTCCTTGAAATTCCCCTTGACCGTGCTTACCATCATGTGCCTCACCGAGAACTCAACCGCCGAATGGGCCGTGTCCAATTTCCAGGTCATGTACATTCCTCCTGCGCTGTCTGCGACGCCGCTAGCGTCATAATTGCTTATGCAATCATATACTAGAGATACTTGCTCATGCAATCACATCAGATCCAACCCGCCCCCGAGCCCCCCGGCCCGAGCCCACAGGCGATGGCCGCGTGGCAGTCGTTCCTGCAGGCACACACGGTGGTCACGCGCGCTCTGGAGCGGGAGCTGGTGGCCACCCAGCGGCTCCCCCTGGCCGAGTACGACGTCCTGTTCCAGCTCAGCGCGGCCCCGGACGGCAGGCTGCGCATGGCCCAGCTTGCGGATCGGGTGCTGCTCAGCCGCAGCGGCCTGACCCGCTTGGTGGAGCGCCTGGAGGGCGTCGGGCTGGTCCGCCGCGAGGTCTGCCCCAGCGACGCGCGCGGCGCCTACGCGGTCCTGACCACGACCGGGCGGGCGCGGCTGCGGGCGGCCATGGCGGGGCATCTCCGCTCCGTGCAGGAGCACTTCGGCGATGTTCTAGACTGCCAGCAGATGGAGTCCCTGCGAGTCGCCCTGGACCAGCTGGTCGCGGCCAACCTGGCCGAGCCAGCGGGTTGCGCTCAGGACGTGGCGCCACCCAAACCCTGATGGAGGAGAGCTGAGAGTGTCCGTTCCCGAGGCGCCGAGGTGTCCCTTCCCCGGCTTCGATGAGCAGCCGGACCGCCCCATCCCCACCTCCGACGGAGAGTCCGGCGGGAGCTGCCCGGTCCCGCACTCGGCCCAGCCGCAGTGGGATGTCGAGGCTCATGTTGAGGCCATGCGCCGGGCCCAGAGGTCGGCTGAGACCAGCCACCTGGAGACCGCCAAAGCCGAGGAGATGGCCGTCAAGGCAGCCGAGCAGCGGGCGGCTCAGAAAGGGCTTGGTGAGATCCGCAGCGAGTTCCTGAACAGCCTGGGCAAGAAGCTCGGCTACGGCCACCCGCTCAGCGACCGCACCGGGCTGCCCCAGTTCACCTGGACCGAGGCTGCCGAGGCCCGCCTGGCCGAGGTCCCCGCCTTCTGCCGCGACCTCACCCGGTGGCGGGTGGAATGGACCGCGATCAAGCAGGGGCTGGGGACCACGATCACCCCCGAGATCATGGAGGTGAAGTACCAGATGTGGGGGGAGGTATCCCACGCCATCCAGCAGCGGCGGGACCACGAGCTGCCCTGGACCGACTCCGCCCGCAGCCGCTTTGACAAGGTTCCCGACTTCGTGAAGGGTCAGGTGCTGGAGGCGGTCGAGGGCAATGCCAGGCAGATGGGGGTGGCGGTGGTCGACGACGAGGTGGTGAACACGGTCATCTCCCGGTGGTCATCCACGGGCGACTTCCACGAGGGACTCTACGGCTTCCGCTGACAGCATCACCCGCCGCTGTCGAGTCGGGCCGCCGCCTCCTCGACGTTGACCTCCCCCCGCGCCAGTGCTTGGAGCACCTCCAGGGAGCCTTCCTGAGTTGGCCCGCCGCCAGGTTCAATGCCCAGCTTCGACAGGACTGAATCAAGGCGCGTGCGAGCGGTCGGGTAGCTCACCCCGAGCTGGCGCTCCAGCGCCTTCATGTTGCCCCGGGAGCCCAGGAAGATCTTCAGCAACTCGCGATCCTCGCGCCCCATGGCACAGAACTCGCAGGTCTCGAAATCACCGGACAGCTCCGTGCCGCAACTGTGACAGCTGAGACGAGTCACGTGCAGGAGTTCGCCGCAGACCGGGCAGGTGCGCGGCGGCCGGTGCTCGCTCCGGTTCACTAGTCCGCCTCCACGAACACAGCCCCGGTGGTGGCCTCGATCTCGAGATGAGCCGCCCCATCACCAACTATGCACTCACGGATGTCGCCGCTCATGGTCCAGCCGCCCATCAGACCAGCCTCGTCTCCCGGTAGTGAGATCTTGCCCAGGGTGCTGCGGGCCACCACCCTGACGCTGGAGCCGCGCTCCAGGCGCACCTTGACGGTGCCGGCCTCACAACGAACCCGCGAGCTGCCCTGGCGGAGCACCCCACTGGCGGTCACGGTCCCCCACTTGACACTCAGGTCGAGGGAGTCGGAGAACCCCTCCACCTTGGCACTGCCGGCCTGGATGTCCGCCTTGATCGGGCCCTTTACCCCCTGCACGGTGAGCAGGCCGGCGGCCATCTCGACGTCCAGCTCCAGGCTCGGGTTCATCCGAATGAGAATCGGCCGCAGCGGGTTCTCGCCCGGGATTCCAGGGAAGGGCAGGCGCTCCGGCCAGCGGAAGGAGAACCAGCCCCCCTCCTCACCCATTGGCATTCCGCGCACCACCATGGTGTCCCCTTCGCGAGTGGCCTGGTGCGGCCCCCTGACCGCGGCATCCTTGACCTCGGGGTCACCCACGATGCGGGTGGGGTGGATCAGGCCGGTGACCCGCAATCGGCGCACCACATCATCGGCCACTGCCAACGGTCCTTGCTGCAGCCCAGCTATCCTGGCGGCGGCATCCTCGGGGCTGATCGATCCGGCCGCCACCTGGCGGAGAATTTCCTGCATCGTCTCTGAATCTGACATGTCATCACTTATAGGCTTAGCTAAGCGATATGTCAAATCCGCCATACCACATTGGTATTTCGAAGGATCAGTTTTGAGCTTGAAATTCCCCACCGAGCTGGCAGCCTCGCCACCACCGTGGCCGCCAGCCAACCGAAGCGACTAGGATCGCCGCCATGGCGGAAGACCCGGCTGCCGAGGATGAAGGGATGCGCGCTTCTGGGATCCCCGCGATCCCCATGGTGACGCGCACTGAGACCGCGGTCTGGGTGATCTGCCTGTTGGTCGCGATGCTGGTGGTGGCCATCCCGGTCGCCACCCACACCATCTCCGCGCCGGACGCGGGCGCGGTGCTGCTCCTTCTCGGGGCCGCGGCCATGAGCTTCCGCTGGTATCGCAACGGCGAGTTGCGCACCGCCGAGTGGATGCCCGAGGCCGAGTACGAGGAGTTCCTCAAGGACCTCCAGAGCCCCTACGAGCCGCCGCGGGAGCCCGACGACTGAGATCCACCCACACCGCTTGAGCCGCGCCCAGGCCGAGGGCCGTGCGGTGGCTGCCCCGCAGCACCGTCACCGCCTGTGATCCAAGGGAGCGGATCACCTCGACGTCCACTCCCAGTCGTAGCCCCTCCTGGTCCAGGAGTGAGAGCAGCTGGGGGGCCTCGTGCTCGGCCACCTCCGACACCCGGGAGATGGGTGCTATCACACCCTGGGGCAGTTCCGCGAGATTGACCAGATGCCGAGGCAGGCCCTGGACGCCGGGGATCTCATTGCCATGGGGGCAGGTTGCCGGCCCGCCCAGCTTGGCCAGGATGCGGTCGACCAGCTCCTCAGAGAACGCGTGCGAGATCCTGCCGGCCTCCAGGTCCGCGGCGGCCCAGTCCAAACCCATCTCGTCAGTCAGCCAGCGCTCGACTACCCGGTGCCGACGCACCGCGCTGGACGCCGCCGCCATACCGGGGCCGGCCAGGACCAGGCTGTGGTCGGCACGGATTTCGAGCAGCCCCTGGTCACGGAGGCGCTGGACCACCCCGGTGACGGTGGGAGGGCTGACTCCCAGCCACTCCGCCAGCCGTGACGGCCGGACCGCCTCTCCCTCATGAGCGATGTAGTAAATCGCCTCCAGATACCGCGCGCCAGTGGGGGAGATATCCGACTCGGTATTCCGACTTGACGGCATGGATTTCACCTCCATAGGCTTAGCCACAGCTAACGTCCGCCTGCGCCGAGGCTAACCAGCCTCAGAGAGGGCCGGATGAACCGGGGCGTCGACACAAGGAGAGGTCACCGATGCTACCGACGTTCGTGATCTTCCTGCGGGAGGGGGTCGAGGCGAGCATGATCGTCGCCATTCTGCTCGCCTACCTGGCTCGCAGTGGCCACCGGGAATATTTCAAGGATGTCTACGCCGGCGTGGCGGCCGCCCTGGCGCTGGCCTTCGGTGGCGGCGCCGCGGCATTCCTGCTGATCCGCACCTACGAGGGATCCCGGGCTCAGACCATCTTCGAAACCGCCACCTTCCTGCTCGCCTGTGGGGTGCTCACCTACATGACGTTCTGGATGCACTCGCACGCCCGCAGCCTCTCTCGGGAGCTGAAGGCCAAGGCGGATCAGGCGATGGGACGAGGCGCGCGCTTCAGCCTTGCCCTGGTGGCCTTTCAGGCGGTCGGCAGAGAGGGGCTGGAGACCGTGGTCTTCACGTTGGCCATCTTCTTCGCCGCCTCCGGCGCCGGCGGCAACTTCGCGGCCTCGGTGCCGGCGGCGGCGCTGGGAGCTGGCCTGGGCGTACTCGTCGCCCTGGTCATCGCCTACACCGTCTATAGGCTCGGCCATCGCCTCAATCTGGGCCGCTTCTTCCAGGTCGTCGGCAGCCTTCTGATGCTGTTCGCCGCCGGGCTGCTCGCGGACGCGATCGAGAACCTTCAGCAACTGCACTGGCTTCCACTGCTGGCCCACCCCCTGTGGAACACCTCCTCCTGGCTCACCGAGGGAGGGGCCCTGGGCGACATCCTGCACACCTTCCTGGGGTACGCGGCGCAGCCGACCGGACTCCAGGTGGTCGTCTACTGGGTCTACGTTCTCAGCGCAGTTGGCGGCTTCTACTGGATCTCGGGCCGCCATCGGCCAGCCCGCCCCGCTGCCGCCCCGGCTCCCGGCTGACCTCCCCTGCTCCGGCCTGCGATACTCCAAGGCGAGCTTCGGTCACGCCGATGGTCACAGCGCAGCGCCATAGGGTGGAGGACTCTGATGGGACAGACGAGCTTCCGGCGGAGGGGGCTTCTCTGGCCCAGAGTTCGGTCCGGTAACTGGGCTTGAGAGCTTCCGGGGCCGCCCCTATCCTCCCGTCGCCTGTATGGGAGCAGCGCTTCCGAGCGCCGCGAACGAACCTGCCTCGGTGGGGGCGGCAGCGACCCGGGCGCATGGTCTACAGCTCGTCCCGAGGCGGCAGCTGGCAGGGGTGGGCCGTCGAGGCGGCCGCCGGAGTGGACCGGCAGGTGACCCGAAGTCGGGTCGGCAATCGAAGTGTCGCCATCTCTCCCGATGGGGAGACGGTGGTTTGGTTCGAGGACGAGACCGGAGATGAGGTTGGGCTCTGGCTGGCCGAAGCCTTCGAGGGTGGCGGGGCCAGGGAGTTCCTTCCAGGGGCGGTGCCGGCCGTGGAATGCGGGCTGGCGTGGGGAGGCGCCAAAGCCCTGGTGGGATTGGCGGATGAGAACGGCTTCCGAATCCACCTGGTCGACATCTCGGGAGCGGCGCCGGCCCGCTCGATCTACGATCAACTTGAGGAGGCGATGGCCCTGGCGCTGTCGCCCGATGACACCCTGGCCCTGATCTCCTGCGCCGAGGGCGGTGACTCGATCCATCCCGACCTCAGGGTCCTGCGCGCCTCCGACGGCAAGGTGGTGGCTGAATACCCGGCCAATGGCGTGCTGCACCTGAGCTCGGGCGGCTGGTCCCCAAACCCAAGCGATCCATGCCTGGCGGTGAACCACGATCAGTCGGGGCACCTCCGCCCGCAGCTGTGGTGGCCCCTCTCCGGTCGCCGCCGGAGTCTGCCCTTGGCGCTGCGCGGCGAGGTGGAGTCGGTCAGCTGGTATCCCAATGGGAATGGGATCCTGCTCCGCCAGCTCCTGCGGGGCAGGCATCGAATGTTCCGAATGGACCTTGAGAGCGGCCAGCTGGCTCCCCTCCCCACTCCGCGAGGATCCGTGGCGGAGGCCGAGGTGAGGCCGGATGGAGAGGTTTGGGCGCTTTGCTCGAGCGCCCGCCGGCCACCGCGGGTCCTGCAGTTGGGGTCCGGTCGCGAGGTGGCGAAGCCTCTAGACCCCAGCGCGCCGCTCGGTCACGCCTTCCAGAATTGGACCTTCCACTCCGAGCGAGACTGGCTGGTCCACGGGTTCCTGGCCAAGCCGCCGGGGCGGGGGCCCCATCCCACCGTGATCTGGGTCCACGGGGGACCGCACTCGGTGGTCGAGGACTCCTATCCAGTGGGAGCGGGGGTGTCGGCCCTGGTGGATCAGGGCTTCCTGGTGGCCGCGCCCAACTATCGCGGCAGCATCGGCTACGGAAGCGCCCATCAGGACCAGCTCAACGGCAATCCGGGCCTGCCCGAAGTGGCCGACGTCGCAGCCGGCCTGGCGGACCTGGTGGCCAGAGGCCTGGCGGATCCCTCCAGGGTCGCCCTGATGGGAGCATCCTGGGGCGGCTACATCACCCTGCTGGGTCTGGGCCTTCGCCCGGAGCTGTTCGTCGCCGGCGTCGCCAGGGTTCCCGTGGCCGACTACCCGCTCGCCTTCGCCGAGGAGTCAGAGCCGCTCAAGGCGATGGACCGCGCTCTGTTTGGTGGCACCCCCGAGGAGGTGCCGCACCTCTACCAGGAGCGCTCTCCCCTCACCTATGCCGCGAGGGTGGCCGCACCGCTGCTAGTCCAAGCCGGCGAGAACGACAGCCGCTGCCCGTTCCACCAGGTCGAGGTCTATGTGCGCCGCCTGGAGGAGCTCGGCAAGGCCGTCACCTTCTCCCACTACCGGGCGGGCCATAGCGCCATGGTGGTCGACCAGGAGGTGGCCCTAACTGGTGAGGCCATCAGCTTCCTCCGACCGCTGCTGCGGCAGGAACGCAGCGGCTGAGAGCGGCTCGGTCTAGGCCCTCGGGGACGGCTGGGCCGCCTCTGCCAGATGACGGCCGGCTTGCACGAGTTGGCGGATGCGGATGACCGCCTCGCATAACTCGCCGAAGCTGGTGGTGGGAGCCGCGCAGCCCAGCCGCAGCCGATCCGGTGCGCGGAAGTCGGCGATAACCCCAGCCCCAGCGATCATGGCCCGACAGACGCGGTAGGCTTCGGGGTGGCGCAGGGTGACCTGGGAGCCACGGCGTGATGGGTCCCGCGGGCTCATGAGCTCAAAGCCAAGGTTCGCCAGCCAGGCATCGTGAAGCTCGATCAGCAGCGACGTGAGGGCCAGGCTCTTCTCGCGCACCGCCTGGATGCCGGCCTCGGCCAGCAGCCTTGCCCCCTCCTCCACCAGAGCGATCCCGATCACATTCGGGGAGCCGCTCTGGAAGCGCCCCAGGCCGGCGACCGGTTGGTAGCCCTGGCCCATCGCGAACTGGTCGGTCTGCCCGAACCAGCCCCAGATGGGCTGCCCCAGGCTGGCCTGGAGCTCGGCGCGGACGTACAGGAATGCGGGCGAGCCCGGACCCGCGTTGAGGTACTTGTAGGTGCATCCAGCGGCCAGGTCGGACCCCGACGAGTCCAGCTCGACGGGAACCGCCCCCACTGAGTGGCAGAGATCCCAAAGCACCATCGCACCACAGGCGTGGGCCACCCGGTTGATGCCGGTCATGTCGGCCAGCGCGCCGGAGCGGTAATCCACATGGGAGAGGGCCAGCAGGGCGGTGTCGTCGCTGATCACCTTCGCCACCAGGTCGGGGTTGGGGCCCTCGACCTCGGGAAAGTCCACCAGGTCCAGGCGCAGGCCGCGCTGCTTGGCCAGGCCCTCCAGCAAATAGCGGTCGGTAGGAAAGTTGCCGCGGTCGGAGACGATCGTGGAGCGGTCCGGCCGAGCGTCGAGGGCGGCGCTGGCGAGCTTGAACAAGTTGACGGTGGTGGCGTCCGCTAGCACCACCTGGCCCGGACCGGCCCCCAAGAAATGCTGCCCCAGCTCGTCACCGACCCTGGACGGCAGGTCGATCCAGCCGTCCCATGAACCGACCAGGCCGCCACCCCACTCGGCTCGCATCACCTGGTCGACGCGGTCCAGCGAGCGCAGCGGCAATCTCCCCAGGGAGTTGCCGTCCAGATAGATCGGGCCGTCCGGTTCGAGCCAGAACCGCTGGCGTAGCCAACCGATCTGGTCGCGGCGGTCAAGCTCCGCGGCCAGTTCGCGCGCTTGGGAATCCAGCACTTGGTGCCTCCGGGTCGCCGTCGGATCAGGGTTTGGGTCAGGCGGAACGGGTCAGGATCGAGGCCACGTGGGGAGCGGCCGGACCGGGCCCGACCGCGATCGCGACCTGGTGGTGAAGGCTGCCATCGACCATCTCCAGTCGCCTCTCCACCAGATTCACCGGCCGGGCCCTGGGCGCGACCCCGAGCGCCAGCTGGCTCAACTCCAGCCGAGGGCCGACCAATCGCCCGGCGTGGATCTCCGTGTACCCGGCCGGGATGGCCACCACGAGTTCGACCAGCGCCTCGGGGAAGAGCCGCAGGAAACTCTCCTCGACGTGACTCAGGGCTCCGCTGCCGGCGACCACCGTGCTCTGACTAAGCCTGAGCAGCGCCCGTTCGGGCACGGCGCGGATCGAGAGCCGCTCCCGGTACCGAAACCGGGGCTCGGCCTCCCAGAGGCCGACCCCTTCCCCGTCCCAGTCACCCAGGAGAAATGCGAAGGGCTCGACCAGCTCGGCTATGGTGTTGGGCACGTCCCGACCATAGGTGGAGTGGGGCCGGACGTCAACCCGCCCCATCCCCAGAGACCGAGATGGTGATGCCGCCGCCGGACCCAACCCTCGCTAACCTGGGACTGTGAGAGTGGAGATTCCGTCTCGGAACGACCTGCTCTGGATGCTTGCCGCCGGCCTCCCGCCGCCGGGACCGTTCCCGCTGCGCTCGACCGAGCGGGAGCAGGGGCTTTTCGGCCCCGGAACCGTCACCTGGCGGGTGATGCGCGAGCCGATGCTGTTGCTGGGTGCGTCGCGGGCCCTGCTGATGCAGGTGGCCCATCCCCTGGTGGCTCAGGGAGCTCTGGATCACAGCGACTTCACCACCGACCCGATCGGCCGCTTTCAGCGCACGGTGGCCTGGGTCACCAGCGTTGTCTTCGGCACCACCGAGGAGGCTCTGGCGGCGACCCGAGAAGTCAACCGGATGCACAAGAAGGTGGAGGGCACCCTGCCGCCGGCCCACGCGACCTCCGCCTGGCAAGCGGGAGCGGGATACCGCGCTCGCGACCGCGACCTCACGCTCTGGGTCCACGCTTCCTTGGCGGATGCCATGCTGACCACCCACGACTCCCTGATCGGGGGCCTGACCCAGCGGCAGCGGGACCGTTTCGTCCGCGAGTGGGACGCGGTCGCCCGCCTGATGGGGCTGGCTCCGGGATCGACCTGGAGCGGCGTGGGAGAGATGCGGAGCTGGATCGAGGACCAGATCGCTCAGGGAGTGGCGCTGCCAGGGGCCGGTTCACGCCAGGTCGCCGACGTGATCCTCATCCCCAGGCTTGGAATGCGAGGCCCCAGGGGCCTGGCTGAGCTCACCGGCTTCATCACAGCGGGGCTGCTGCCCGACCCAATCCGGCGTCACTACGGCATTCGATGGACTCCCGCCCATGCCCTCGCCCACCAGACCATCCGGATCTGGCTGCGTTCCAGCCGGCCGTTCCTGCCCAGGGGGCTACGGATCTCCCCGGTGTACGAATTCGCGGTCGCCAGGACGGCCGGCGACTTGGGCCAGCGGCCGGCGCTGCTGGAGAACCTGGTGTCGCAGCCCCGGCTGGCCTAACCGGCCGCCGGATGGGTGAGGTCCCAACTGTCGATCGCGGGCTGGTTATGCTCGGTCGCCAGGATGGATACCGAGGCCACTTTCAAGATCAGGCTGGCGCAGAAGCTCACGGGTAGGCCCAGGTAGGCAGCCGCCACCGCCCGCAGAATGTGGCCATGGCCAAAGATGACGCTGTCGTCTTCGGCCGAGAGCGGGAGCCCGGCCAGAAGCTCCCGGGCCCGGGCCAACACCTCTCCGGGCATCTCACCGCCGGGGCAGCCATCCCGCCAGAGCTCCCATCCAGGCTGGCAAGCTTCGATCTCAGCGGCGGTGAGCCCCTCGTACTGCCCGTAGTCGTACTCGGCCAGCCGGGGATCAACCTCGAGACGGCCGGAGAATCCTGCCAACTCGGCGGTGCGGATCGCGCGGCGGCGGGGGCTGACGATAACCCTAGCGAAGCTCGGCGCAGCCAGGTCGGCCTTGAGCCCCACGGCCTGCGCCTCCCCAGCCGGTGTCAGGGGAAGGTCGGTGGTCCCAGTGTGGCGCCCCCCCAGAGTCCATTCGGTCTCGCCGTGGCGGACCAGGTAGATGGCCATTGAGCCACAGTGTAGAGGGAGCCCTGGGGCCAAACTGCTCACAGGTATACTGGGCAACTGCGGGAAGTAGCTCAGTCAGGTTAGAGTGCACGGTTCGGGACCGTGAGGTCGGCGGTTCGAATCCGCCCTTCCCGACCAGGGCCTCCATCGGTGCCGGTTTTTGAGATCAGCCGGACTATGTGGACGGCTCCGCCGGTGGATTTGACACCCCATTTGACACCGCATCCGTTTCAGGCGCGCCTTCCAAGAGGCTGTGGACAGCCCGTGCGGCGTCCCGCCGGAGGGAGTCGGACAAATGGGAGTAGCACACGGTGCTACGATCACCCCATGGCACGAGACATCACCCAGAGGCAGCTTCGTAATGACAGCGGCGAGATCATGAGGGCACTGGATCAGGGCGAGACCTTCGTCGTCACCAGAAATGGTGTGCCTGTCGGA
>JAKABA010000026.1 GCA_021802115.1 bacterium
CACTGCGTGAACTCTAGTGAGCCCACTGCTGGTGGCACCCCTCGCGGGGTTCCTCCCCCATTGCTGGGTTCGGTTCTGGCCTCACCGCGAACCGCCCGCGCCGAAGCGCTGGTCTTACATCCACTCCCCAGGTGCCCGGTCGTCCGAGCATCCGAGCCGTCGCCTGTACCATCCCGAGATGGCCCGAGCACGAACGGGGCCGTGGCTCCAACTGAGCCACAACTGGCATGATCCGGCCAGTCGCGGAGGTTCTGGGCCGCGTTGACGTCCCGGTCGACCAGTTCCCCGGTGACCGCACACACCAGCATCTTGTCGAGCTTGTGCTTCGCCACCAGTCGGCAACCGCAACCGTGGTGTACCTGGCTGGAGGGAAACCAGCGCTCAGCGACGCCGAGCTTCGACCCGACTCGCTCGACCTTGTAGGCGAGCATGGGTCGGACCTGACCCAATGCGGTGTCGCTGACCGAACGCCGGAACGCCCGTCTACCCATGCCGGCTTGCATGGCCGCGAGATCGAGATCTTCGACCACGACTTCGTTGTAGGTGTCCACCAGCCA
The DNA here is from genome assembly GCA_021802115.1 of bacterium. The sequence continues at coordinate 558 of JAKABA010000026.1, forward strand.
ACGCGTGAACTGGTGGTGGGACTCCAGGCGCAGGTTCACGCACCTGCGGTCGAGACGGGTGAGCTTGGCTTTCGCCGCCCGATGACCGCGAGATCCTGGGATGCGCCTGGCAAGCTGCTTCCCCGTCCGGCGCCGCTCGGCCAGGCTGGCTCGCAGTGGCGCCGGGTTGGGGAAGATCGTGATGACGCCCTGGGTGTCGGCGACGGTGGCGAGATCTCTCATGCCGAGATCGACCCCGGCTCTCGACCCCGGCCGCGTCGGAGCCCGGGAAGGACTCACGACCTTGGTCCGAACCGCATAGTTCACCGCCACGAACAGCCGTCCCCAGCGCTCGGAAAGAGTCATGGAGATGAGCCGAGCGTTGTCCTTGGCAAGGTGGCGCTCGACCCGGCGGGTGTTCTCCTTGGAGCGCAGGGGGCCGATGACCGGGACGACAATGGTCCTACGGTCGGGCTCGAAGTGCATCGCCCCGGTGGTGAAGCGCACTCGGGGCCGATCGCGATTGCGAGCCTTGAGCTTGGGGAACCCGACCTTGCGCCCCTTGCGCTTGCCTTGCTTGGACGTTGACCAGTTCTCCAGCGCCTGCACGAGATCTGCGATTCCCGAGGCATAGCACTCCTTGGAGTTCTCGGCCCACCACGGAGCCACCTCGTCTTTGACCTGGTTCCAGCGCTTGCGCAAAGCCAGGAGCGTCCAGGGCACCGACTCGTGCTCCGGATCGGCCTGCTTCGCGTCCATGTCGGCTTTCACCTGGCCGAGACCCCAGTTGAAGGCGTAGCGTCTGGCCCCGAAGTGCGAACGCACACGGGAAGCTTCCTTGGGCCACTGCACCTCGAAGCTCGCCCCCGTCACGGTCCAGCCAGAGGGCACCGGGACGCCGTCATCGGTGAAGAGACCGAACAAGACGGTCACAGCCTCGACTGCCGCCCGGTGAGCCTCGAAATCACCGCTGAGCCTTACCCGGCGCGACAGCTTGCCCGGCTCTTTGGCAGGCAGATGCTCCCCCCCGGTGACACTGGCGATCCTCGCCGCTTCTTTGGCGGTGCGGGCCTCCACTGTCACACCAGCACCTGCGCACGCCGTTGTGGTCATGAGTCGCACCCTATCCCGGTCACCGCAGCGGTTGATCGCGCCGCCCGCTTCTTCGCTTTCCGGCGGCCGTAGAGGCGGGCGCACAGCAAGGAGAGGATCTCGGTCACGTCCCGGACCAGGTCGTCGTCAACCTCGGCGGGGTCCACCACCAGCAGCCGGCGTCCCGGCGCGGAAAGCGCGGCTTCCACGTACTCTGAGCCGAAGCGGGCAAATCGGTCCCTGGGCTCGACCACGATCGTCGTTACCGACTCGTCCCGCAGCAGAGCCAGAAACCTTAGCCGTTTACCGTTCAGCGCGGAGCCCACCTCCGTGACCACACGCCGGACCGAGACGCCCTCGACGCGGTGCGCCGGCACCGGCCAGCTTGCCATCCCGGAACCAACGGCATGCGGTCACCGGGTGAATCCCCTGCCCCCTCGCCCACTCCTTCAAGTTCATCTCCGCTCACTATAGGTCAGCGTACGAGCAACTGTTCGTAACCCCTCGTCGAGGATGTCATCGATCATCTGGCGCCTGTACTCAGCGCGCTCCGGGTGGCGACGCACCCTCGTGCGGGAGCTGGCAGGACCTGGCACTCGGGCATCGTAAGGGTCGCCACCGGGCAGCGTCGCCCCCTCAAGCCGTAGGCGATCATGGACGAGCCATTGACCGGTGACCCGCTACTCTGACCGAGTGGAACTCGGTCGTTACGGGATCTGGACCTCGGTGCTCGATCGGCAGCCAGCGTCGGTCGCTCGCAGCGAGGCTCGCCGGCTTGAAGCACTTGGCTTCTCCACCCTATGGGTCGGCGAGAGCTTCCGGCGGGAGGCGCTGGCCAACTCGGCCATCTTGCTGGCTGCGACCGAACGCCTGCAGGTGGCCACCGGGATCGCCAGCATCTGGGCGCGTGATGCCCAGGCGATGAGGGCGGGTCAGCTCACCCTGGCGGAGGCGTATCCGGATCGGTTTCTGCTGGGTTTGGGAGTCAGCCACGTGCCCCTGGTCAATCCTCGCGGGCACACCTACGACCGCCCCTATTCGGCGATGCGGGCCTATCTGGCCGCGATGGCCGCGGCGCAGTACGACGCTCCCCGGCCGGCTGCGGAGCCGCTCACCGTACTGGCAGCGTTAGGCCCGAAGATGCTGGAGCTCGCCGCCAGCAGCGCCGACGGCGCCCATCCCTACTTCGTGCCCGTGGCGCACACTCAGCTGGCGCGATCGATCCTCGGGCCCTCCAAGCTGCTGTGTCCGGAACAGGCCGTGGTCCTTGAGGACGATCCCAAGCGAGCCCGCACCGTCGCCCGTCGCCACACCGGCTCCTACCTGCGCCTTCCCAATTACCGCCACAACCTGGAGCGCCTGGGTTTCGCCGCTGCGGAGATGGACGACGGGGGAACTGATCGGCTGGTCGACGCGGTGGTCGCCTGGGGTCCGGTGGGATTGGTCGCGGATAGGGTCCGCGACCATCTCCGAGCCGGGGCCGACCACGTCGCCATCCAGGTCATCCAGGAGGATCCCGCAAAGGTCCCGGTCGAGCAGTGGGAGTTGCTGGCGGAGGAGCTTCGCAGGGACCACTGACCGCGATCCCGCAAGGGGTACGTCTTCCGGAAGCACCTCCTTCACCGACCTCGCCCCCGCTGTCGATGGGCCAACGGCGAGTCGCTCCGGAGCGTGCGACGCGGCGACCGGGCCCGCTCCCCGCCCTGAACTGAGCGGGGACAGCCGGCTCCCAGGCGATGCTGGAAGGTGGCCGAATCGCCCAGCGTACGGACCGCTTGCGGCGTTGTTATCGCCCTGCTCGAGGCCCGCGCGGCATATACTTCCCCAAGCGCCATGCGCACCGGGCCAATCCGTCTTCTCCACGTCGTCGCCCTGGCCCTGGGGGTCGGTCTCTTGGCCGTGCTCCTGCCCGGGACGGTTCTGGCGTCCCAGCGCACCTCCGGCCCGAGAACTGCCCTGAAACCTCCGAAACCCTACGTGGTCGCCATCGACCCTGGCCACGGCGGCTACGACCCGGGTGCGATCTCGCCTTACAACGGCTTGGAGGAGAAGAACGTCACCTTGAGCGTCGGGCTGGACCTTCGGCGCCTGCTCGAGGCCCAGGGGGTTCGCGTGGTCATGAGCCGGACCAGGGACGTCTTTGTCAGCATCCCCCAGGCTGAGGCGGTTGCGGAGGACAACCATGCCAATGTGTTCGTCAGCCTGTGGGTGAACGACTGGACCACCCAGACACTGGAGGGGGTGACCGTCTTCACCCCCCACTCCTGGGACACCGCCTTCGCCAACGCGGTTGATGCGGCAATGGGCAAGACCATAGCCCCCTTCGGGATGGGCAACCGGGGAGTGCAGCCGCTGCCGCGCCTGTGGGTGCATGCGACCATGCCCACGCTCACAATCGAGTCGGGCTTCATGAGCAACGCCAAGGACTCAGCGCTGCTGGCGGAGCCGAACTTCCGGGAGGCGCTCGCCCAGGGAATTGCCAACGGAATCCTGGCATACGCCCCCCAGATTCCCCGGATTCATGCGGAGGAGCTCGCCTACTCGCGGGCTCAGCTCAAGTTGCTCGCGACCCGTCGCGCCGAGGCTGCCAGCGCGCGGGCCCACAACGCTCTGGTGGGGTGGGCCACGGTCGCGCTTCTGACCGCGGTCTTGCTCTTTTTGGCTCTCTACCGTGACACCTTGGGACGCAGCCTACGCTTTGGTTTCCGCGAACTCAGCGGCCGGCTTCCGGGGGCTGCCCGGGCAGGGTTCTTCGCATTCCAGCGGGCCGTGTCCCCGCGGGACGGGTCCAGTCGACCCGCCCGCACTCGGCGTCCTGCTCCGACCGACCGGCGCTCTCCCACCATGACGTCCCATCGCCGGCCATCTCGCTCCGGGAGGCCCCAAAGGCCCGAGTGGCGTGTGGAAAGTCCGGCGACCCGGCCCCAGCGGGTGTCGGAGATGGTCCACCCGGACGAGCGCCATCGGATGCTTCGCGGGCACCGCTCCATCTACGACGACCTGTCGCTTTGACCCGGACGACGGGATCGGCCAGCCATGGACCGAGGCAGGTGGTGGAGGAGCTGGTGCTGAGGTCCGAGCCGGCCTGGTCAGCAGATTGAGGGCCGCTCTGCTTCCGCCGACGTCAGCCGTGCGGAGGGGAGGGGCCCCTGGATTCGCGTCGATAGGTGTTGCATCGGGGGTAGCCGAGAGGTAGGCCGGCGACCAACGGCATCAGCCCCGGTCCTGGTCGGCTCAAAGCGAAGCTTCCGGGCCCCTGGGACCTGGCGAGCACCGCCAGCCCGATCTCCCTTCTGACTGAGGCGCCCAAGCCCCCGCGGAGCGTGGACAAGCGCCACGGCCTCTGTCCGTGCGGCTGGTGGAGATGCTCCAGGCCTCTGGCCACTCGGTCACCGAGCTAATCGGCGACCGTGGCTTCAGCCAGGACTCCAAGTCAACATGGAAGGGCAGGCGTAGGGGCCGGCCCAACGAGCACCGTAGGTTGCTCGAGGGGCCGAAGCCCGCCCCGAGCAGAGCTACATCGTTGTGGAGGCCGACCCCCTGGATGAGCGTATCCGATACCTGGGACTGGATGTCAGCAAGGCGACCATTCAGGTCGCGGTGGCGGACACCGACGGGACGGTGACGGAGTACGGCAGCATGGCGCATCGAGCCGTTTGCGAATTTTTCTAGCCCCAATAGATTGGCGATTCCCGAGAGCTAGCGAACGGTTCTTACACGCCACTTTCCCCCTCTTTACACTTTTTGATCTCAGGCAGCCTGAACGGCGAAGTCAAGCTTGTCGACCTTCGGCTGCGGGCGGCAGCCGTTCAATTTGGCCATCCGGTCCTCGGAGGCAGATGGGCATGTCGACTGCCTCTGGTCTTGGCTGGCGGGTGGGCGTTCCGGGCATTCATTTGGCTCAACGGCCGGGACGCCGCTCCCCCACAGAGCCTCCGTAGGCCGCGCTTCGCACTAGCGAGGCCAGACACGGAGGCCTGCGCAGCCCTAGGATCAGGACTGGAACCCAAAGGCAGGGCTCTGGTCACTGAGCTCCGAGGTGGTCGGGTGCCTACGGGCGCGCCAGCGATCCGCCCACGCAGTCACCCGCAGTCAGAGTCATGGCACGGCCGTCCGTGGCGTCTGCCAGCCCCCGACCCCGAACTACCGGGGCACTTGGAACACAGTCCACTTGCCTACCTTTCTGTGTGGGAAACCTTGGATAAACTGGAACGCAACCCAACTTTTCAGCCAACGAGGCCGTAAAACCTTGGATAAGGAATTGACGGATGCCTCGGCGATCGCTATAGTCAGGATGTTGTGGGTGAGTGGGTAGAGCGGCGCTGGCAGGGCAATCCATCGGGACAGGTGAAGCGTGAACGGGAGTCTGGTGTTTATCGCGCCTGGAGTCCAGACCTCCTAAGCAAGTTGGACAAGCGACTGACGAAGACGACGTACGACGCCCTGGTCGATGCAAACGATTCTCTCCGTCAAGCCCAACTGTCGGTACGATCACACGGATTCGAGTCCCTAGCGAGACTGTTACTGAGAAGCGAGTCGTTGGCATCATCGTATATCGAGGGGCTCGCCGTAGGAAGTCGCCGGCTATTATCGACTGAATTCGATAACGATGATCGCGACCACGTCGCCAGAGAGATTCTCGGCAACATCGAGGCGGTCGAGGGTGCCGTTGAGCTAGCTAGTAAGGCTGCAGCAATTTCGAAAGCAGGCCTGCTCGCCGTCCATGTGCAGTTGATGTCGCGGTCTCCGAATCCCGATTGGGGCGGAGTGGTGCGAACTTCTCAGAATTGGGTCGGAGGCAATCCATACAATCCGTTTGGAGCAGATTATGTTCCTCCTCCGCCGGATGATGTCTCGCACCTCATGGATGACCTGATCACATACCTGAACAGCGAGGTTGATCATCCCGTCATGCAAGCAGCTATAGCCCACGCGCAACTTGAGACCATACATCCTTTCGGTGATGGTAATGGCAGAATTGGGAGAGCGTTGATTCACATGGTTCTGACCCGGCGTGGGTTGGCTGCCTCTCCCGTGGTGCCAATCAGTCTCGCATTGGCCGTTAACGTAGATCGCTACGTCACTGGACTGGTTGACTTTCGAGAGGGGCACCTGGACGAGTGGTTTGAATACTTTGCAGCGGCGACAAGTTGGTCGGCCGATCGCATGGTACGAATCGGTGAGGATCTATCCATGCGCGAACAACGCTGGATCGCCATGGCCGGCAACCCACGCGCACATTCAACTGAACTCAAGGTGATACGCGACCTAGGCGGGCACCCGATTTTGAATACTGTCACAGTGTCGGATCGCTTCGGTGTCAGTAACGAGGCTGCGCGTAAGGCGCTTATGGGTTTGGAGCAGGCAGGGATCCTCCGGCAATTCACCACCAGGAGCCGAAATCGGGTGTGGGGAGCGGTGGAGGTATTCAAGTTGCTGGATGATCTGCAGCAAGAATTGCACACTCCCTCGACCGTGTCGTCGGGCGCCGAGAGCGATGACGACTCTGGGACGACACTCTAGTTCTAGGCTTGGGTTAGCTCGCCGTGAAGCCAGCCTAACCGCTGCCCTGGGGCGCATCCATTGTCTCTTCATGGACTGACCTTCACCTCAACCCCCCTAGAGACAGCAAAACGCCCGGAGATTGCTCTCCGGGCGTCCGCTTCGCGAAGGTCGCCAATGTTTGGGCGAAAATTCGCCAAGGGCTCCGCATCGAGCCTTTGGCGACTTTGCAAAGGGCCCTTGAACTTGGGGATTGTTGCGAGTGTCGAGGGCATCTTTACACGCCACTTTCATGACTTTTACACTTTTTGCTCTCAGGCACGCTGAACGGTGAAGTCAGGTCTCGACACTCGCTTATGGGTTGAGCGCTAGGGCGCAGAGCGAGGGCGTTAGGCGGCGTGTCGATTCTTGGTTGACCACCCTAAGCGGCGCTGGCGGATCCGGCACTCCAGCGATCGAACCGTGTTGAGCGGGCTCGGCAGTGGGAGGGCTAATCTGACGGCCGGCCGACGTTTGCGGGTCTGACAAGGCGTAGCCTGGACATCACGCTTTCCGCCGGTGAGTGACGCTGATATATACGTTGCTCCAACCATCTAAGAACATCATGGGGTCGAGGCCCATGACCTTTGGTCGGTTTAGGAGACAAGAGAGATCGTCGGGGTCACACGATATGGCTCCGTCTGCGGTCTGCGCAATGGTCCCCAGCAAGTCCCAGTTGCTAGCGTCCGCAACCGAGTACACGAAGAGTGTGATCGCCACGTCCCGCTGGTGCCGTGTAGCCACGCTATGACTCTGCTCGGCGATCTCGGATCACGTCTCGAATGGCGGCTCCGAGACGAGCAATCGGAATGTCGGGGTTCCCCCAGACTCCGGTGAGGTGCCGACTAGGGATGATGGCCAGGGGGCCCTGATGTGGCCCTACTGCACTAGACAGGTGGAGGGCTGGGCTAACGTCCTTGGATAAGTAGTAGTCATCGTAACGGGGATGGGGGTTTGGGGGAAGGGGGCCGAAAGTGTGGATTCCGGGGAGAGTTGGTCGAGGCAGAGCTGTGAGATGGGGCTGAACAGGGCTCGGGGACGCTTTTGAGGACAAGCGGGGCCAAAACACGCCGCTGAGAAGGCCGTAGAGCCTCGCAAATCGCCGCTCATGATGTCCAGGACCCCGACCCTGTCTGCTGCGAGACGGGTCCCGTCCGCGGTGCTGACCACGTCCGCGTCTCCGACGTGAGCACTCGGCCCACCCTGGTCGTCTGGTTCGGGACCGGGCGGCAACGTTTGCACCGGTCAGGACCTTCCGCCTCGGCGGGTTATGCCGCGCACAGGGTGGCGCCGGCGGCATAGACGGCATCGGGGGTCTGGCCATCCAAGGATGAGTGCGCCCGATCTTGGTTGTACCAGAGGATGTAGGCGCGGATACCAGCCCTCAGCTCGAGGCCATCTGCCAGTGGGTGCAAGAAGACGTATTCGTATTTGAGCGATCTCCAGAACCTCTCGATGAACACGTTGTCGAGGGCCCGGCCCCTGCCATCCATGGAGATGGCGATGCCATGGGCCTTCAGCACGTCGACCCAGTCCGAGGCGGTGAAGTGGGAGCCCTGATCGGTGTTGAAGATCTCCGGGGTGCCGTAAGTCGCCAGGGCCTCGCGCAGGGCATCCAGACAGAAGGCGAGGTCCAGCGTGGGGGACATCCGCCAGGAGAGGATCTTCCGAGAGTACCAGTCCTGGATGGCGATCAAGTAGAAGAAACCCTTCTCGGAAGGTAGGTAGGTGATGTCCGTGGCCCACACCTCGTTCGGACGGGTGACTTCCCGATCCCGCAGCAGGTAGGGGTAGATGGGGTGCGAGGGGTGCTTGCGACTGGTGTGCGGGCCGGGTGCCATGGACTGCAGGTCCATCAGCTGCATGAGCCGCTGAACTCGGCTCCGGTGCACCGGGAACCCGGCCGCCCGGAGGGCCCGAGTCATCTGACGCGACCCCATGAAGGGGTACTCCATGTAGATCCGGTCGATGGCAGTCGTGAGAGGAAGCCTTCGCTGATGTGGGGAGCCCACAACCTACGCCTGATGATCAAGCGGAAGCGGGATGCCGCCCAGGCCGCCGCGGCCATGTTGCGCAAGCACCGCCTGCAACCGCGGCGAAGCTCCCAGGTGGCGCTGGTGACCGAGCCCAGCTCCGCGCTCCTGGGGCAGGGGGGCTCGGGGGAGGACTCGCGGGCTCCATAGGGCCGCCTCGGAGCTCTTCCACCGACTCGGATCCCGACTTCTTGGACCAAACGCGCCCCGAGACAGGCCCGATCGCCGCCGCGGGGCGTTTCCTTTGTCCCTTTGGGGCCTGATTCTCACCTCAAAAGCCCCCAAGGACAGCAAAACGCCCGGAGATTTCTCTCCGGGCGTCTGACTTGTGAAAGTCGCAAGCGTTTTGCGCCTTATCCGCAAGACCCTCCCATCAGGAACATCCCGAAGTGCTACCACAGTTCATGCACTTGTAGCAGGCCCCATTGCGGACCATGAGCGCTCCGCAGTCGGAACAGGACGGCGCGTCCTCCTGGTTGCGGAACGTCAGCTCGGCGGCGAGTTGCTTGGCGCTGACCTGGCGCGGTGTCGTGGCCGGTTCGGCGGACACGATGAGGCGCTCGGTCGGTGTGACCGCCGCCTCGTCGAGGGCGCTGACGGTCTCCTCGCGGCGGCTTATGATTCCCAGCGCGTCACGATCCTCGGCCGAGAGAAAGCGTGCTGCCAGCCAGCGGAAGATATAGTCCACGATCGACTTGGCGATCGGGATTTCGGGATTGGTCGTGTAGCCAGCCGGTTCAAAGCGGCTGTGGGCGAACTTCGCGCAGAACAGGCGCAGGGGCACTCCGTACTGCAACGCGACCGACACCGAGGTCGCGAAGGAGTCCATCATCCCACTGAGGGTGCTGCCCTCCTTGGCCATCTTGAGGAAGATCTCGCCGGGTTGGCCATCTTCGTACAGGCCCACCGTGAGGTACCCCTCGTGGCCCTGGATGTCGAACTTGTGCGTGATCGCGCTCCTCTCCGCCGGCAGACGTCGGCGGGCGGGCTTGGCCTCCGCCACCTCCTGGCCGCTGTAGGTCGCCTGCTTCTGGGACGTCGACAGCGGCTGGCTGCGCTTGCTGCCGTCGCGGTAGATCGCGACCGCCTTCAACCCGAGCTTCCAGGCGTCCACGTAAGCCTGTTCGACGTCGTCTGGGGTGGCGTCGTGCGGAAGGTTGACGGTCTTGCTGATGGCTCCGGAGATGAACGGTTGCACCGCCGCCATCATGCGGATGTGGCCCTGCCAGCTGATCGACCGCTGCCCGTTGGCGGGCGGGAAGGCGCAGTCGAAGACCGCGAGGTCCTCCTCCCGGAGGTGGGGAGCCCCCTCGATGGTGTCGTGCTCATTGATGTAGGCGACGATGTCCGAGACCGCCTCCTCCCCGTAGCCCAGGCGTCGCAGGGCGGCAGGAACAGTGCCGTTCACCATCTTGAGCAGGCCCCCTCCCACCAGCTTCTTGTACTTCACCAAGGCGATGTCGGGCTCGACGCCGGTGGTGTCGCAGTCCATCATGAAGGAGATCGTGCCGGTGGGGGCGAGCACCGTCACCTGGGAGTTGCGGTATCCGTGCACTGCGCCCAGCTCATGGGCGTCATCCCAGGCCTTGCGGGCTGCCGACAGCAGCCCCGCGGGCACGTGGTCCGGTGCAATCTTGTAGGCGGCGGCCCGATGCTTGTCCATGACGCGGAGCATCGGCTGGCGGTTCACGTCATAGCCCTCGAAGGGCCCGACCTCCTTGGCGATCCGGGCCGACTGCGCGTAGGCCTCGCCGCTCATCAGAGCCGTCAAGGCGCCCGCGTAGTCCCGGGCCTGCGGACTGTCGTACGGCAACCCCAGCGCCATCAGCACCGCCCCCAGGTTGGCGTAGCCGAGCCCCAGCGGACGGAACTTGTGGCTGTTGACGGTGATCTTCTCGGTCGGGTAGGTCGCGTAGCCCACCAGGATCTCCATGGCCGTCAGCATCACCTGGACCGTGTGGCGGTAGCCCTCGATGTCGAAGGTGTCGTCGTCGTTCAGAAACTTGAGCAGGTTGATGCTGGAGAGATTGCAGGCGGTATCGTCCAGGTAGAGAAACTCCGAGCAGGGGTTGCTGGCGTTGATGCGCCCGGAGTTGGGGGAGGTGTGCCACTCGTTGATGGTGGTGTCGAACTGCAGACCCGGATCGCCGCAGGCCCAGGCCGCCTCGGTGATCTGCTTCATCAGGTCGCGGGCCCGGTAGGTGCCGATCACCCGGCTCCGATCAGTCACCGCGTAGGTGCGCCACTCCTTGTCCTCCAGCACCGCCCGCATGAATTCATCGGAGACCCGCACCGAGTTGTTGGAATTCTGGAAGAAGACCGACGAGTAGGCCTCGCCGGTGAAGGACCCGTCGTAGCCGGCCTCGATCAGGGCCCACGCCTTGCGCTCCTCGCGGACCTTGCAGTTGATGAAGTCGACGATGTCGGGATGGTCGGCGTTGAGGATCACCATCTTGGCCGCACGCCGCGTGGTCCCGCCGGACTTGATGACCCCGGCGAACGCGTCGAAGCCCTTCATGAAGGACACCGGTCCGCTGGCGGTGCCACCCGAGGCCAGGTGCTCGACGGAGGAGCGGATCGTGGAGAGGTTGGTGCCGGTCCCCGAGCCGTACTTGAAGAGCATCCCCTCGGTCTTCGCCAGGGAGAGGATCGCCTCCATGGTGTCCTCCACGGAGTTGATGAAGCAGGCACTGACCTGAGGGTTGGGTTCCGCCCCCAGGTTGAACCAGACCGGGCTGTTGAAGGCGGCGATCTGGTTCACCAGGATTGCGCAAAGCTCGGCGTGGAAGATCTCGAGATCCTCGTCGGAGGCGAAGTACTGACCCTGGCGGCCCCAGTCACGAATGGTGTCGGCAACTCGGGAGATCAGCTGGCGAACGCTGCTCTCCCGTTGACCGCCGCCCTGCAGGCCCCTGAAGTACTTGGAGACGACCACGTTGGTGGCGAGCTGGGACCAGCTCGCCGGCACCTCGCAGTCCTCTTGGGTGAAGACCACCTCGCCCTTCTCATTGGAGATGGCGGCGGTCCGCCGCTCCCAGGCGATGGCGTCAAACGGATGGACACCGGGCTGGGTGAAGTGGCGCTCCACGCGCAGGCCTCGGGCCGAGGCAGTGGGATTCGCGGCCCCTGCGGTCGGCCGGTCGGAGGAGCCGTCTGGCGTGGCGGCAGCTACAGGGTCTGGGTCGTTGGCGGGTCGGTCCACAAATTTCCTCCTTGCAGGACGCGCGGTGGTTGACTAGAGGGCTCTAGGTGGCTTCCGAACCATATGTGGTGGGTGTCACAGGGCCTAGGCGCAATATCTTGGGCCCTCAGCGTCAAATAGTCAAGAGCATGCCGCTCGCACGTCCAGCCCTCCCTAGAATCGTATCTATAAGCAGCGAGAGCTGCGAAGTGAGACGCCGTCGGCGTTCGCCCCGCCATTCAGGGAGACACCTTGCCGAGTAAGACCATGGAGGTGACTCTGCCTCAGATGGGAGAGTCGGTGACCGAGGGGGTGGTGGGAGCCTGGCGCAAGCAGCCCGGTGATCAGGTGGCGGCCGGCGAGACCCTGGTCGAGATCCAGACCGACAAGATCGACGCCGAGGTGCCCGCCCCGGCCGATGGCGTCCTGGTCCGGATCGTGGCCCCCGAGGGGGAGGTCGTCGCGGTTGGCGCGACCCTGGCGGAGCTCGCGCCGGGGGAGGCGGCGGCCGGCCGGGCGCCTGAGTCCGGCAACGGGGACGCTCTCGGCACCTCGTCGACGACCCCTGCCGCGGAGCCGGCAGCTCCGGTGCCCGTGCCGCTGCCGGCGCTCGGCGAGTCGGTGACGGAGGGCGTCGTCGGCACGTGGCACAAGAAGCCGGGAGATGAGATCGCGGCCGGCGAGACCCTGGTTGAGATCCAGACCGACAAGGTGGACGCGGAGGTGCCGGCACCGATCGGGGGGACCGTGCTCGAGGTGCTGGTCCCGGAGGGTGAGACCGTCTCCGTGGGCACGGTGATGGCCACGATTCAGCCCGGGACACCGGCGGGCGACCGGCCGGCATCGGTGCCCGTGCCTCCCGAGCCCAAGCTCAGCGGCGAGGCCACCGCCTCGGTTCTGGAGACGGATGCGAGTCCACTGGCGAGAAGGCGCGCAGTCCAGGACGGGGTCGACCTGAGCCGGGTTGAGGGCACCGGTCCTGGAGGAATGGTGCGCCGCGACGATGTGGTCCGGTCCGAGGCGGCCCCTGCGGGGGGTGCCACGGTGGTGCCGATCAAGGGAACCTCGGCCAAGCTGGTGGAGGCGATGGAGGAGAGCCTCACCATTCCCACCGCCACCAGCTTCCGCACCATCGAGGTGCCGGTCCTGGAGGCCCGCCGCAGCCAGTTGAACGCCGCGTTGCAGCGGGCGGGGCGGTCTGATCTCAAGGTCTCCTTCACCCACCTGGTCGCCTACGCCCTGGTCAGGGCGGCTCGGGAGATGCCTGCCTTTGCGGCCGGCTTCGCCCGCCGGGACGGTCAGCCCCAGAAGGTGATTCGTGACGGCGTCAACCTGGGGTTGGCGGTGGACGTCGAGCGTTCTGACGGCTCCCGCTTCCTGCTGGTTCCGGTGATCAAGGGTGCGCACCGGCTCGACTTCGCGGGGTTCCGCGCCGCCTACGAGGAGCAGGTCCGCAGGACCCGCACCGGAGGGCTGTCCGTGGACGACCTCGCGGACGCCACCATCACCCTCACCAACCCCGGCGGGGTCGGCACCGTCGGGTCCGTGCCGCGGCTCATGGCCGGACAGTCCGCGATCATCGCGGTCGGCGCGATCGGCATCCCCGCGGGCTTCTCGGGGCTCTCGACGGAGGCCAGGGCGGCTCTGGGGATCCGCCCCATCATGACCCTCACCAGCACCTACGACCATCGGCTGGTGCAGGGGTTGGAGTCCGGGATGCTCCTGCGTCAGATGGAGGTCCTGCTCGCGGGAGGGCAGGGCTTCTACGAGGATGTCTTCAGGAGCCTGCAGCTTGACCTGCCCGCGCTCCCGGAGGTCGCGAGTGCGCCGCCACTGACCGTCAGCGCCGGATCCGCGCTGGCGACCCCCAACCAGCAGCTGATGCGGGCGGTGGCGGCCGGGATGTCGCTGGTCAAGGCGTATCGGACTCACGGCCACCTGGCCGCCCATCTCGACCCTTTGGGTTCGGAGCCGCCCGGAGATCCCTCCCTCGAGCCCGCCACCGTGGGGCTCGACCACACCCTCATGACCCAGGTGCCGGCGGAGATGCTCCGGGTTGCCGTGCCGGGGGCCACCCTGGCAGACGCCCTGCCCCGGATGCGGCAGACCTACTGCGGCACCATCGCCTATGAGATCGAGCACATCAGCAGCCACGAGCAGCGGACCTGGCTGCGCAGCCAGATCGAGTCCGGCGCCCATCTGGTCCCGCTCAGTCAGGAGGAGCAGCGTCAGCTCCTGCAGCGGCTGGCGCAGGTCGACGCGTTCGAGCGCTTCCTGCGCAAGACCTATCTCGGCCAGCACACATTCTCGATCGAGGGGCTGGACGCGCTGGTCCCGATGCTCGAGGAGCTGATCGACCTCTTCAGCCGGGACGGCACCCGGGAGGTGGTGCTGGGGATGGCCCATCGCGGCCGCCTCAATGTGACGGCGCGGATCGTGGGCCGCTCCCTTGAGGACATCATCGCGGAGTTCGAGTCAGGCGCGTACCTGGGGGGCGCGTCGACCGGGGACGTCAAGTACCACTACGGGGCCGAGGGCGTCGCCCGGACCCGTGAGAACCGTGAGGTGAAGGTGGTGCTCACCCACAATCCCAGCCACCTTGAGGTGGTGAACGCGGTGGTCGAGGGCCGCACCCGGGCTCGCCAGACCGCGGCCGGCGCGATACAGCAGGACACCCGCTGGGCCATTCCGGTGCTCATCCACGGGGATGCCGCCTTCACCGGACAGGGCGTGGTGACCGAGACCCTCAACCTCCAGAGCCTGGAGGGTTACCGGGTCGGCGGCACCGTGCACATCATCGCCAACAATCAGATCGGTTTCACGACCGAACCCGGCGAGGGGCGCTCGACGAGGTATGCCAGCGACGTCGCCAAGGGCTACGACATACCCATCATCCATGTGAACGGGGACGACGTGGAGGCGTGCCTGCAGGCCGTCCGGCTGGCGGTCAGCTACCGGGCGACCTTCGAACGAGATGTGCTCATCGACCTGATCGGATACCGCCGGCTGGGGCACAACGAGGGCGACGAGCCCGCCTACACGCAGCCTGTGATGATGGCCAAGATCCGCCGCCATCCGACCCCCGTGCAGGTCTATGGAGCCCGCCTGGTCGAGCGCGGGGTGGTCAGCGAGGCCGATCTTGAGCGTGCCCAGCAGGTCGCCTACCAGGAGATGGTCGATGCCCACGCCCGCGCGCTCGCCGACGGCAAGGAGCTGGCGGCGGCCGCCCAGCCGGCCGGGACCATGACGGAGCCGTCGGGGCTCCCCGTGGTGGAGACCTCCGTCTCCGTGGACCGCCTGAGGGCGCTGGACCTCGAGCTGGCGGCGACCCCTGAGTCCTTCAAGCTGAACCCCAAGCTCACCCGTTTCTTCGCGCAACGCCCGCAGGCGTTCGGCCCGGACGGCAGGTTGCTGTGGGCCCAGAGCGAAGCGCTGGCGTTCGCCAGCCTGATCGAGGACGGGGTCGCGATCCGTCTCACCGGGCAGGACACCGCTCGGGGCACCTTCAGCCAGCGCCACCTGGTGCTCCACGATGTGGAGACGGGCGCCAGCTGGGCCCCCATCCAGCACCTTGCCGGGGCCAGGGCCGCTTTCGAGGTGCACAACAGCCCCCTCTCCGAGGTGGCGGCGATGGGCTTCGAGTATGGCTACGGAGTGACCAAGCCCGACGCCCTGGTGATCTGGGAGGCCCAGTACGGGGACTTCTTCAACAACGCCCAGGTGATCATCGACCAGTTCGTGGCGGCGGGTCAGGCCAAGTGGGACCAGGAGTCGCGCCTCACCCTGCTGCTCCCGCACGGCTACGAGGGCAGCGGCCCGGAGCACTCCAGCGCCCGGGTCGAGCGCTTCCTCGAGCTCTGCGCCGAGGGCAACATGCGGGTGGCCAATCCCTCGACCGCCGCCCAGTACTTCCATCTGCTGCGGCTGCAGGCGCTGGCGGATGAGCGGCGGCCGCTGGTGGTGCTGACCCCCAAGAGTGGGCTGCGGCTGCCCGCAGCGATGTCGAGCCCGGCCGAGCTCGCCGAGGGATCGTTCCAGGCGGTCCTGGATGATCCGCGCAGACCCGGCCCCGAATCGGTGCGCAGACTGCTGCTGGCCAGCGGCAAGGTGGCGCACGAGCTGATCGCGCGCCGGGACAAGGAGCAGCGCGCGGAGGTCGCGGTGGTGCGGCTGGAACTTCTGTACCCGTTCGCGGCCGCGGCCGTCGCCGAGATCCTGGCGCGCTACGCCGGGGTGGAACAGGTCTTCTGGGTCCAGGAGGAGCCGCGCAACATGGGCGCCTACAGCTACCTGGTGCCCCGGCTGCAACCGCTGCTGCGGCCGGGCCTTGCGCTCCACTACGTGGGCCGGCGCGCGCAGGCATCGCCCTCCGAGGGATCCATGAGCGCGCACCAGCAGGAGCAGGAGCGACTGATCAGGGAGGCGGTCATGGGCGGAGCGACCACCGATCCCGCGGTGCCGGAGTGACCGCGCCCAAGGTGGCCGTGCTGGGGGGAGGCCCGGCAGGGGATGTCGCTGCGCTGCGCGCCGCCCAGCTCGGGGCGGAGGTGGTGCTGGTCGAGCGGCGCGACCTTGGGGGGACCTGCCTCAACCGCGGCTGCGTGCCCAGCAAGGCGCTGCTCGCGATCTCGGCTCTGGCCAGCAAGATCCAGCGCGCTGATGAGTTCGGTCTGGTGGTCAACGGACTCTCCTTCGACTTCCCCAAGATGCAGCAGCGGAAGGACGACATCGTGCTCAAGATGCGGCGCGGGGTCGAGCTGGCCTGTGAGCGCCACCAGGTCAAGGTGGTCCGGGAGCAGGGCCATCTGGAGGACGGTGCGGTTGTGGCCGGGGGGGTGAGCTATCCCTACGACCACCTGGTGGTATGTGTGGGGACCGAGCCTTCCGGGCTGCCGGGGATCGACATGGAACATCCCCGGGTGATCACCTCGGACGGGGTCTGGACGCTGAGCGAGATTCCCCAGCGCCTCCTGATCATCGGGGGTGGCGTCATCGGCTGCGAATTCGCCAGCCTCTTCGGCCCGCTGGGCTCGCAGGTCACGATGGTGGAGATGCTCCCCCAGCTCCTGGCGGGGGTGGACCGGCGCACCGCCCAGCAGTTCCAGAAGCTGGTCGAGGGCCACGGCGTCAAGGTCCACCTGGAGACCAAGGTCGAGGAGCTGGCATACCGCGCCGACGGGGTGGAGGCGACGCTCACGGGAGGTGAGAAGGTGGACGCCGACCTGCTGCTGGTGGCGGTGGGCAGAACACCCCAGACTGCCGACATCGGGCTGGTGGAGGCGGGCCTTGAGCTCAACTCCCGTGGTCACGTGGAGGTCGACGAGTACCTGCGCACCGCCAACCCGAAGATCTGGGCGGCGGGGGACTGCATCGGGGGGCTGCAGCTCGCCCACCTGGCCAGCGCGGAGGCCGCCCGGGCGGTGGAGAACGCGCTCGAGCCGGCGCGGATGCGACCGATGGATCGGACGGTCGTGCCCAACTGCATCTTCACCAGTCCCGAGATAGCCACGGTGGGACTTCACGCGGACCTCGCGCGTCAGGCCGGGCACGAGGTGCGCCTCGGCCAGGCCCGGTTCGTAGGCGAGGCCAAGGCGCTGGCGGAGGGCGAGCCGGAGGGCTACGTCCAGCTGGTGGCCGACGCCGGGGATGACCGGTTGCTGGGCGCCACCATCATGGGGCCGCATGCCGTCGAGCTGATCCACGAGGTGGGCGTCGCGATCAGCGACGGCTTCACCATGGCGGAGCTGGGAGATGTCATCCACGCCCATCCCACAGTGAGCGAGGTGGTGATGGACGCCGCGCAGCAGGGGCACGGCGCCGCTCCCTATCTGAGCTAGGACGCACCCGTGCGGCTGCCCCACCGGACCCATGCCCAGTGGGGGAGGTGGCGGCGAGCCCTCGCAGCTCCGGATTCATCGGTTGCCGCCAGGGGAGGGGGATGGACAGCTCGAGCGATCGGCGCGATGGGCGGGACGGCTATGGCAAAGGGGCCGGGCCGGCGGGATCCAGGGTGGGCGGCCATGAGGGTCAGCAAACTCGAGATCTCGACCGGAAGCTGTTCGGGTATCTGGGGCTCGAGGTCTCGACGGACGCTCTCATGGAGCAGCTGCGCGGGCCGGTGGACCACCTGTGATCACGGCGGTCGACTCCAACATCCTCATCGACGTGCTGAGCCCTGACAGGGTCCGGGGGACCGCCTCCTGGGAGGCCCTGGGAGCGAGTCGGCGGCGCGGCTCCCTGGTCGCCTGCGACGTCGTGTACTCCGAGGTCGCCGGGCTCTTCGCGAACCAGGAGGAGGCCCGACATGTCCTGGCCGAGCTGGGAATCCACTACCTGCCGACCTCGGAGGAGGCGGCGCTGCGGGCCTCGAGGATCCAGCGGGAGTACCAGAGGCGGGGGGGCGACCGGCGCCGCCTTGCCCCCGACTTTCTGGTCGGTGCCCACGCGCTGGACGTGGCCGACCGGCTGCTGACCCGGGATCGCGGATTCTACCGGGCCTACTTCCGGGATCTGGTGGTGGTCGAGCCCTCCAGATCGCGAGCGGAGGTCGACCGGTCCCTCCGCGCGGGCCCCGCTCTCATTCCACCGCGAGGCAGGTGATGGTGCGGGCGACCCCGCTGAAGCTCTGGATGCGGTCCACAATGAGGGTCCCGATCCCCTTGACGTCATCCGCCTGAACCTGGGCGATCGCGTCGTACTCGCCGGTGATGGCATCGACCTGAACCACCCCGGGCTCGTTGCGCAGCCGCTGCACCACATCCATGGCCTTGCCCGGTTCCAGTGTCATCAGGATGTACGCCCGCACCATGACCTCCCTCCTCTGCCTTTCAACTGGCCCCGCCGGGCCCTCCAGGTGACCATATCCGATCCTTGCCGCTCAGGGAAGATCTCGCGGCGAGAGCCACCTGCGGGGGCGGCCCAACTGATCGAGGTGGACCGCTCCTCCAGTTGCCTGCGGCCGGCCGAAGTCCTCGCCAGCCTCCTTGGCCGGCTGAGGACCTCCGGGGGGGAAGCTGTGGGCGTCCCGGTCCGTGGTGGTAGTTGCATGATTACCGGGGAGCCCGGCTTCACCAGCAGGCGAGGGAGGCAAGAGTTTGCGAGCAGTTCTCAAGGGGCGATCGGGTCCCGGGGCGGTATTGGGAGAGGTGGCCGATCCCCGCCCGGGTCCGGGCGAGGTGCTGCTCAAGCCGGTCGCGACCGGGATCTGCGGCACCGATCTGCACATCCTGGACTGGAACGCCTGGGCGGCGGCTCGGGTCAGGCCGCCGCGGGTGATGGGCCACGAGATGGCGGGGCTGGTGCTGCGGCTCGGTGAGGGGGTGGAGCGGCCGCTGATCGGAGAGATGGTCGGCGTCGAGACCCATGTGGTCTGTCTCACCTGTGCCCAGTGTCTGCGAGGCGATTACCACGTCTGTCAGAACACCAGGATCCTGGGGGTCGACATCGATGGCGCGTTTGCCGAACTGGTGGTGGTTCCCGCGCGCAACTGCCGCCCCGCCCCGGCCGGGCTCGACCCTGCCGTGATCGCCTTCCAGGAGCCCATGGGCAACGCCGTCCACGCGGCCTCCCAGGGGCCCCTGCGGGACCGCGTGGTCGTGGTCACTGGGTGCGGCCCGATAGGGCTGGCGGCTGTGGGGATCGCCAAGGCCGAGGGCGCGGCCAGGGTCGTCGCCGTCGACCGGGTCCCAGCCCGGTTGGCGATCGCCGAAGCGATGGGGGCGGACGAGGTGATCGACACCACTTCCAGCGGCGATTTGGGAAGCGCGCTGCGCCGGGCCTGCCGCGGCACCGCGGATGTCGTGCTGGAGATGTCCGGCCACCCCGCGCTGATCGAGAGCTCCCTGCTGGCCCTGACCCCGGGGGGATGGGTGAGCCTGCTGGGCCTCGGGGATGGGACGGTCCCCCTCGACCTCTCCACCCTGGTGGTGATGCGAGGCGCCACCCTGTTCGGGGTGACCGGGCGGCGCCAGTTCCAGACCTGGGACCAGACCGCCGCGTATCTGGCCTCGGGAGCGGTTGACGTCAGCCCCATCCTGACCGACAGATTCTCGATCCTGGAGTTTGCCGCGGCCGCCGAGCTGGCGCGGGCCGGGGCCGTGGGCAAGGTGGTTCTCTATCCTCCGGAGGGCGAATGGGCATGACTGATCTGGACACGAGTTTGCGCACGGACCTTGACCGGCTGCGTGAGGAGGGGCGTTACCGGCCCCTGGTGGTGCTGGAGAGCCCTCAGGACGCCGAGGTGGTGATCGACGGACGCCGCCTGATCAACCTGTCCTCCAACAACTACCTGGGGCTGAACACCCACCCCCGCCTCAAGGAGGCGGCCATCGAGGCGGTCCGGACCTGGGGGGCGGGCTCGGGCGCGGTGCGGACCATCGCCGGCACCCAGTCCATTCACGAGGAGCTCGAGGCGCGCCTGGCGGCCTTCAAGGGAACCCCGGCGGCGCTCACCCTCCAGAGCGGCTACACCGCCAACCTGGCGGTTCTGGGAGGAGTCCTCGGGGAGACCGACGCGGTGGTCAGCGACGCCCTGAACCACGCCAGCATCATCGACGGCATTCGGCTCACCAAGGCGAGCCGCTACCTCTTCCCGCACCGTGATCTGGACGGGCTGCAGCAGCGTCTCGAGGAGGCGCGGCGGGACGGCCGGCGGAGGGTGCTGGTGGTGACCGACGGAGTGTTCAGCATGGACGGTGACATCGCGCCGCTGCCCGCGATCGTGGAGCGCGCCGAGGCCTTCGGGGCCGCCGTCATGGTCGACGACGCCCATGCCTCCGGGGTCCTGGGCCGCAACGGCCGCGGCTCGGTCGACCACTTCGGCCTGGAGGGTCGGGTGGCGATCCAGGTGGGCACGCTCAGCAAAGCGGTCGGGGTCCTGGGTGGCTATGTGGCCGGCTCGCAGGAGCTGCGGGACACCCTGATCCACCTGGGCCGGCCGTTTCTCTTCTCCACCTCCCATCCGCCCGCCGTGGTCGCCGCCTGCATCGCGGCCCTGGACGTGATGGAGTCTGAACCGGAGCTGCAGGAGCGCCTCTGGGACAATGCCCGCCACTTCAAGGCCGGGCTGCTGGCTCTGGGGTTCGATTGCGGTCACAGCGAGACCCCCATCACCCCGGTGATCGTCGGGGAGGCGCGCCAGGCCATGGCGCTCTCGGACGAGCTGCGCAGGCGGGGAGTCTTCGCCCAGGGGATTGGGTTTCCCACGGTGGCCCGGGACCAGGGCCGGGTCCGCACCATCGTCACCAGCAGCCACACCAAGGAGCAGCTGGACCGGGCGCTGGAGGCCTTCGCGGACTCGGCTCGGACGCTGGGACTGCCGCTGCATCCGGCGGTCGGCGCCAGCCCGGCGTAACCATGGCCGGCCTGCCCGAATTGAAGTCGGTGGAGGGCTCCGCGCCGCGGGGTGACCGGCCCCTGAGCGTCCGGCGCGGCCCCCGGTCACCGGAGGAGTTGGAGGAGGAACGCGATCTCGTCGAGGCCGCCAAGCGGGACCCGGCGGCGTTCGCCCAGTTGTATGACCGCTACGTCGACTCCATCCACGCCTACGTGTACCACCAGACCGGGAGCTGGGAGCGGGCCGAGGACGTCACCGCCACCACCTTCATGCGCGCCTACGCCGAGATCGGCAAGTTCGAGTGGCGGGGGGTGCCCTACTCGGCCTGGCTCTATCGGGTCGCCTCCAACCTGGTTCTGCGGGACCATCGACACCCGGGATGGATTGAACTTCCCGAGGGGCTGGTCGATCCCGGAGAGGGCCCGGAGGAGGCCGCGGTCCGCAGCGAGCGGGTGCGCAGGGTCCAGGCGGCGGTGCGCCGGCTGTCCCCGGATCAGCGCCAGGCGATCACGCTGCGCTTCGGGTCGGGTCTGCGCAATGCCGAGGTCGCCCAGGTCATGGGCAAGAGCGAGGGGGCGGTGAAGTTGCTGGTGTTCCGCGCGCTGCGGGCGCTGGAGAAGCGCCTCGGACCGGATTTCGAGGCGGGGTTCGGACCCCGCCTCACGGTGGCTCCGCCACCCAGCCCCGAGGAGGGAACTGATGACCAGTCGTGATGAGAAGCGGATGGCCGGCGACCTCGCCGGCTGGCTGGAGGGTGAGCAGGGGATGCCCGATGGCGATCCCGCGACCCGGGCCATCGCCGAGACCGCCGTTCTGCTGGTGGATGCGCTGGCTCCCCGACCGCTCCACCCGCACACCAGGGCGCACATCTTTGAGCGGGCGCTCTCCGAGGCGAACCTCCGGCGGCAGAGCGACGACCTGATGCCGGAGGTGCTGCGGGTGGCCCGGCAGGTTCCGGTGCCGGCCTGGGTCGGGATTGGCGGAATGGCGGCCGGGGTGGTGGTGGGGCTGGCGGTCCTGCGCCAGCGGGAGGCCCGCCTCTCACTCTGATCGAGATCGCCGCGGGAGGGTCGGCGGTCCGCTCCGTAGAATCCCCACCCGTGAGTTCAGTCACCACCGTGGTGGTGCCGGCCGGCGGCCTCGGCACCCGGTTCCTGCCTGCCACCAAGGCTCTGCCGAAGGAGATGGTCCCGGTGGGCGACCGGCCCGCCATTCAGTGGGGACTGGAGGAAGCGGTGGCCTCCGGTTTGGGGCGCGCGGTCATCGTCACCGCCCCGGGCAAGGACCTGATCCGAGCTCACTTCGCCCCCGACCCGAGCCTGGAAGCGGTGCTGTCCGAGCGCGGCAACCAGGAGTTGGCGGACCGGGTCCATGGCATCGGTCACCTCCTGAGGGTGGAGTTCGTGGAGCAGGAGCAACCCCTCGGGCTCGGCCATGCCGTGCTCTGCGCCGCACCCACGGTCGGGGCCGAGGAGGCAGTCGCGGTGCTGCTGCCGGATGACCTCTTCGCGGGCTCGCCGCCGCTGCTGGCGCAGCTGCTGGAGGCCCATGGCGCGACCGGTTGCACCGTGTTGGCGCTGCGCCGCTGTGCCCCCGCGGAGATCTCCCGCTACGGGGTGGCGACCGTTGAGGGCGATGGTCCCGTCTTCCGGGTCACCGACGTGGTCGAGAAGCCGGCGCCGGAGGAGGCGCCGAGTGACCTGGCGATGATGGGCCGGTACATCCTGACCCGAGAGGTGTTCCAGGCGCTCACCACGACTGAGCCGGGTGCCCTTGGGGAGATCCAGTTGACCGACGCCATTCGGACCGCGGCCCGGGCGGGCCGGGTGGTGGGGGTCGAGTTCACCGGGGAGCTCTTGGATGTGGGGACCCTGGAGAGCTGGCTTGCCACCAACGCCGCGGTCGTTTGGCGCGACCCCGATCTGGGTCCGGCGCTGCGAGCTCGGATCGCCGAGCTGGAGTCAGCGGAACGCTGACCGTGAAGGGTCGGCGCCTGTCAACCGATCCGTGGGGCTGGTCAGCCGGCGGCGCTATACTGCAGGGCCAGATGTCAATCGAGGCGGAAAGTGCCGTCCCCAGTTCCGGACACCATCAGGTAGTGCAATGGCTATGCAACGCCCGCGGCGCGGTGATGACCTTCTGCGCTACCGCAGCCAGGAGGGAGACTTCGAGGTAGAGGTCTCGCACACCCTCAACAAGTGGTGTGTGTCGGTCATGCGCCTGGCTGACTCCAGCATCGTGGCCCAGGACTTCTTTCCCGAGCGTTGGAAGGCGATGGCGCGCGCCCAGGACTTCCTGCGGATTCTCAACATGCGCAACCGGCCGGAGGCCGGTGCGGACGATGCCGGGGGCGACCCGGGGGGCCAGGCCCCCTGAGCCAGCCTGAAGCTTCAGGGGCCCGGCCCGCGGCTCTGCTTGAGATCCCACCTGGCTATTCGGTGGCCGACCCCCACGCGCACACGCTCGCCAGCGATGGGATGGTGAGCGCCCGGGAGCTCGTCAGGGCGGCCGCCCAAGCCGGCGTTCAGGTGCTCGCGGTCACCGATCACGACACCTTCCGGGGCGTTGGCGAGGCGGTCGAGGCGGGCCTCGAATTTGGGGTCGAGGTGGTCCCGGGCGAGGAGGTGACAACGGAGCCCCGGGCCAACGTCCACGTGCTGGGCCTGTTCCTCAAGGGCCCGGTGCGCATGGGCAGGCCGGTGGTGGACACCATTCATGCGATTCGCGAGCAGGGTGGTCTGGCGATTCTGGCTCATCCCTTCATGCCCACCTACTTCGCCTCCATCACCCCGGCGGCGCTGCGGCGGCTGCTGGCCCGAGAGACCGTGGACGGCATCGAGTTGCGCCACACCGCGCTCACCCTGCCCCAGCGAATCCGTGAGCTGGACGCCTTCTACGAGCTCCACCAGGACCGTCTGGGGGCCGCCATCGGGTCCAGCGACAGCCACTTCGGCGAGCGCGATCTGGCGCGCACGGTGACCGTGTTCCCGGGTCGGACCGCGCGGGACCTGCGTCAAGCTATCATCGACTGTCAGACCAGGCCCCTGGAGGGGTACCGCCGGCCACCCGGGCCGTCTTTGGGCACCCGCCTGCAGCAGCAGGCACGCAGCATGGGCTGGCTCACCTGGCAACGCTGGAGCGGCAACATCGGCCGCGAGGGGGTCTGATCCTTGAACCGGAACTTTCTGAAGCACGAGTGGGGGGCGGCCGCCTTCATCGGCACGATCATCGTGGGGGGGCTGGTGGTGCTGGCGTGGCTCCTGGTCAAGGCCGTGACCGCCTCACCGCTGCCTCCTCCCGCCCCCTGCCCGCGCGAGACCCCGATCGTGATCCACGCCACCCCCACCCCATCCCCCGGCGTCTCGGTCTCACCAGCACCGGCTGTGACGCTCCCCTCGGTACCCTTCGGGTGTGCCGAGCCGAGTGTCACCGTGATCACGCCGACCCCGACGCCCAAGCCCAGCACCTCGGCCAAGGCGTCCCCCAGCGCCAAGGCGTCGCCTAGGGCCAGCGCCACGGCCAGCCCCACCCCCTGACTCAGAAGTCGGTCAGGAGCCGCTCACCGTTGCGGTCCACGATCTCCTGAGCCGGGACTGACAGCTCGAGCTCGGGGCTGTCCTCCAGCGCGACCCGGAGGGAGATCACCGGACTGAGCCTCAGCCCGGCGACCCGGACCAGGTCGCGCAGGAAGGGAAAGGCCAGCGGCACCAGCTGGTTGCGCAGCCGGTTGCGGACCGCCTGCACGGGATCGCGGGTGGTGGCGGCCAGACTCTGATCGCGAAAGGCCATCACGATCACCTCGTCGGTGAGGGCGATGGGGTCCGTCCAGGAGTAGGCCTCGCCGCTCAGGCTGCAATCTACGAAGAGCTCCCGGGTCGGGAAGAGGCGGAGGCGCTCCGCCAGGCGGCTCATGACCGAGGCCTCGCCCTCCACGAAGAACGGGAGGTCCGTGACCTTGGGGTCGGGGTCTCCGGCGGGGTATCGCACCGAGAAGCCCACGTTGTCGACCCCGAACAACGGGTTCGGAACCTTGATCCAGAGATCAGCAGCGCTGGCCACCTTGGATCTTGAGGATAGCGCAGTCCGTGGGCATCCGTGCGCCGGTCGAGGGCGGGTCCGGCGCGCACCTGTCAGCGGATAGGATCGGAGGGTCGGAAATCGCGCGGGGAAGCGCCTGCGGGGCCGCCGCGGGCAGGAGGTGTCAGATGCGGGCTGCGTTCTTCCGGAGCCATGGCCGAGCCCGTGAGGTGATCGAGGTGGGCGAGGTGGAGGCGCCTGAGCCCGGGCCCGGCGAGGTCCGGGTCCGACTCCTCTACTCCGGAGTCAACCCCACCGACTGGAAGTCGCGGAGCGGGGCGACCCCGGGACCCATCGATGGGTATCAGATCCCGCACCACGACGGGGCGGGCGACATCGACCGGGTCGGCCCCGGGGTCGACCCCGCTTTGGTGGGCCAACGCGTCTGGGTCTGGGGGGCGGCGGCTGGCCGGCGCTGGGGGACCGCCGCCCAGTGGACGGTCGTCCCCAGCGCTCAGGCGGTGGCGCTGCCCGACGGCGCATCCTACGAACTGGGAGCCAGCCTGGGGGTCCCTGCCATGACTGCTCACCGGTGCCTGTTGGCGGACGGGGAGCTCGATGGCCGGGCGGTCCTGGTGGCGGGTGGCGCCGGTGCGGTCGGCCATTTCGCAATCGAGCTGGCCAAGCTCCATGGGGCGCGGGTCGCTGCCACGGTGAGCGGAGCGGAGAAGGCCGACCTGGCCAGCCGGGCCGGCGCCGATCTGGTGGTCAACTACCGCGATGACAGCGCCCTGGAGCAGCTCAGGGCGTTCGCCCTGCCCTACGACCGGATCATCGAGGTGAACCTCGCGGCCAACCTTGCGATGGATCTGGCGCTGGCCGGGCCTCCCACCTCGATCGTGGTCTATGCCGCCACCGGCCCGGACCCGGTGCTGCCAATCCGGGGCTGCATGAACAGCAACGCCATTTTCCGTTTCGTGCTGCTCTACGGAGTGCCCCGGCCAGCCCTGGAGGCAGCGGCCGCCGATATCACCCGGGCGCTCGCCGCAGGCAGCCTGAGCGAGCTGCCGGTGCACCGCTTCCCGCTGGAGCAGTGCGCCCAGGCCCAGGATGCGGTGGAGCAGGGCGCGGTCGGCAAGGTGTTGGTCGAGATCCCCTGAGGCGCCGTCGGGTGCCGTCAGCGGCCGAAGTGGAGCTCCTTCTGCCAGAGGTCGAAGACCTGATCCCGGGTCTCCTCTCTGGTGCCGGAGTTGTCCACCACCCAGGTCGCCAGGTCGCGCTTGTCGTCTATCGGCATCTGGGCGGCGATCCGAGCATTCGCCTCGGTCGCACTGAGCCCCGAGCGCTCCATCAGCCGGCGCAGCTGGAGCTCCGGGCGCAGGTAGGCCAGGATTATGGTTGAGAACTCGGCGGCCCGGCCGACCTCGAACAGCAGCGGGATGTCGTAGACCACGACTCTGGCCCCGGCTGCCTCCGCGGCCCGGATGGCCTGCCGGCTGAGGTCCGCCACGATCGGGTGGACGATCGCCTCCAGCGCGGCGCGCTGGTGCGGATCCGCGAACACCAGCTCCGCCATGCGCCTGCGGTCCAGCTCTCCATCGGCGGTGAGCATCCCCTTCCCGAACCTGGCCACGGTCGCCTGGAGGCCGGGGGACCCCTTGGCCACAGCCTGGCGCGCCAGCTGGTCCGCGTCGATGATCGAGGCTCCGAGCTCCTTGAGCATCTCCGCCACCGTCGTCTTCCCGGTGGCGATCCCCCCCGTCAGCGCCACGACCCGGGATGAGGGGGGACGCCCAGACCCGGAGGGCGGCGGCACTCCCGACTACCGCGGCTCGGCCGGCGGGCGGGGTCGGACGAAGCACCGGTCCGGGTCCAGCAGGCGCTCCAGCCGCGTCCCCGGAGTGTGGACCCGAACCCCGGCGCGCTGGGGCACCCCGAAGTCCCAGCCCAGCTGGTAAAGCCTGCGGGCCTCCGCCAGGTCGGCCACGGTCGCCACCCCACTGCCGTCGGTCATCTGCAGCGTGGGGGCCCTGCTGCCCGGGTATCCCAGCGCCACCACGCCCCCGGTATCGAGCAGGAACTCGAGCCCCGAGAAGGGGAGCTCCCCGAAGACGGGAGGCTCGGCTGCCTCCACCAGCCGCAGCAGGGAAGGTGCCTGGCCCTCGGCGACCTCGCTCCGCACCCGGCGCCGCTCGGCCAGGTGGCGTTGGCGCTCGCGGCGGCGCAGCTCGGTCGCCAAAACGCCCCGGCGCCGGTTCAGCTCCGCCAGCCGCGCCTGCAGCGGGGCCATCTCGACCCTCAGCGCGCGCTCCGCCGCCTCCAGCTCAGCCTGCATGTTGGCCACCTCGGCCTCGTCGAGGGAGCCGAGGTCGTCCAGCTCGGAGGGGTTGGGAGCCTGGTCGTCACTACTCTGGGTGTCCATTGCCGGTAGCGTACCGGCTGGATGGCGAACCGGACGCAGAGTTGGAGGGTGAGATGGCCGAGGTGGTACGAAGGGAACGGCGGGGTCCGGTCGGGTGGCTGATCATCGACCATCCCCCGGCCAATGCCCTGAACCGCGCGGTGCTGGGCGGGCTCAGGGATGGCCTTGGCGAATTCGAGGCTGACCGAGGCGTCCGCTCGGTGGTGGTGACCGGAGCGGGGGACCGCTTCTTCGTGGCCGGAGCGGACATCAAGGAGTTCGTGAGCGACGGGCCCGATGCGACCAGGGAAAAGATCGCCGATGGCCAGCGCCTCACCCTGGAGATGGAGCGTTCCCGGCTGCCGTTGGTGGCTGCGGTGAATGGATTCGCCCTGGGTGGTGGGTTGGAGCTGGCCATGGCCTGCGACGTGCGGATTGCCAGTCGGAGCGCGCGGTTGGGGCAGCCGGAGATCCTCCTGGGGATCATCCCGGGCTGGGGCGGGACCCAGCGGCTGCCCCGGCTGGTCGGCAGGGGGATGGCCATGGAGCTGCTGCTGAGCGGTGAGCAGATCGATGCCGAGCGGGCCCTGGCCCTGGGGCTGGTGAACCGGGTGGCTGCCCCCGCTGAACTCGGCCACGAGGCGCAGGCGCTGGCGGAACAGCTGGGTGAGCGGGCGCCCCTGGCGACGGCCGCGATCAAGCGGGCGGTTGCCGACGGCCTGGACCGGCCCCTGGCGGAAGCACTCGGCATCGAGCTGGCCGAATTCGACGCCACGTTCCGAAGTCGAGACGCGAGCGAGGGGATAGCGGCTTTCCTGGAGAAGCGACCGCCGCATTGGCGGGCCGGCTGAAATGCCCGGCGGCCACGCCCTACCATCTCCTGCGTGAGCGTTTCCCCGGTGAGGGGGCCGGTGGGCCCTGACGACCCCAACCGCTCCGTGGGAGGGGCCCGTCGGCGACTTGGCCCGTTCTGGATCGAGGAGCCCGCGTGGTTCTGGGCGGCGTGGGCGGTCCTGGTGGTCGCCGGGGTGGCTCTGTTCGTGCTGGCGATGAGCTTCGACCACCCTTGATCTGGCTCAACTCCGCTGCCCTGGTGTGTCTGGGCGTGGTCACCGGATTCCTCTTCTGGAGCCGCATCGGGCCGCTGATGAGGTCGATGCGGCAGGCCCAGCCGGAGTCGCGCCTCGACCATCCCGGCAGTCGCCTGCTCGGGGTCGCGGTGTTCGTGCTGGGGCAGCGGCGGCTGCTGCGCTGGCCGTTCTCGGGGGTCGCCCACTTCCTGATCTTCTGGGGCTTCGTGATCCTGAACCTGGAGATCCTGCAGGCGGTGCTGGAGGCCCTGGTCCCGCCCCTGAACTTGGACCAGCAGTACTGGTGGGGTCCGATCGCGTTCCTTCAGGATCTGATGGCGGCGGCGGTGCTGCTGGGGCTGGCGCTGGCGGCGCTGAACCGCTACCTCTTGCGCCCGAGCCGCTTCCACGGGAGCCACCAGCGCGACGCCACCCTGATCCTGGTGCTCATCGCGGCTGTGATCGCCACCCAGCTGGGGATCTACGGCACCCAGATCGCGGCGGGAGCCGACCAGGTCGTCAACCTGCGCCCAATCTCGGATGCGGTGGCGTTTGTCTTCCGCGGCTTTCACGGCGAGTCGATCTGGGCGTGGCACGAGTTCTTCCTGTGGGCGCACCTGCTGCTGGTGGCGGGCTTCCTGGTCTACCTGGCCCGCAGCAAGCACCTGCACATCCTGACCGCGGTCTTCAACGTTTACACCCGCAGCCTGGAGCCGGCCGGTCGGCACCTGCCCAAGCTGGACATCGAGCAGGCCGACCATTACGGCCTGGCTCGGGTCGACCAGCTGACCTGGAAGCAGGAGCTCGACCTCGCCACCTGCACCGAGTGCGGGCGCTGCCAGGTGCACTGCCCCGCCTTCAACACCGGCAAGCCGCTGTCGCCCAAGCTCCTCATCACCGACCTCCGGGACGCCTGGTACGCCAATGCCCGGGGGGAAGCTCCGCCCCGCAGCTACTGGGCGGAGCCTGAGCCCCGCGGGACTGCGCCCACCGACGGTTCCCTATTGGACTGGAGCGTGCTGGAGGAGACTCTCTGGTCCTGCACCACCTGCGGGGCCTGTGTGGAGCAGTGCCCGGTCCTGATCGAGCACGTGCCGGCGATCGTGGAGATGCGCCGCTCCCTGGTCCTGGAGGAGTCACGCATCCCCAAGGAGGCGCAGCGCGCCTTGGAGTCCCTGGAGCAGCGGGGCAACCCGTACTCGATGCCGCAGTCGGCCCGGATGCGCTGGGCGGAGGGGTTGGACGTCCCCCGGCTCGCCGACCACCCCGACGCGGAATACCTGTACTGGGTGGGGTGCGCGACGGCCTTCGACGAGGCCAACTGGCCCGCGGCCCGGGCGACGGTGGCGATCATGAGGGCGGCCGGCGTCAGCTTCGCGGTCCTTGGCGATGAGGAGACCTGCACCGGGGACCCGGCCCGCCGGCTGGGCAACGAGTACCTCTTTCAGACCCAGGCGGAGCAGGTGGTGGGTCGGCTCTCCAAGCTGGGGGTGCGCCGCATCGTGGCCAGCTGCCCGCACTGCTTCAACACCCTTGCCAACGAGTACCCGGACATGGGCGGGAACTATGAGGTCATCCATCACACCCAGCTCCTCGAGCTGCTCCTGGACCAGGGGAGGATCCACTTCGAGGCCGACCATGGCCCCCGCCGCCTCACCTATCACGACCCCTGCTACCTCGGGCGGTGGAACCGCGAGTACGACGCCCCCCGGCGGCTCCTGAACGCCATCCCTGGGGTGGAGCTGCGGGAGATGGCCCGCAGCCGCGGGGAGTCGATGTGCTGTGGGGCGGGCGGCGGGCGGATCTTCATGGAGGAGACGAAGGGCCAGCGGGTCAACCGCGTCCGGGTCCAGCAGGCCCAGGCGACCGGTGCGGAGCGGGCGGCGGTCGCCTGCCCCTTCTGCGCCACCATGTTCCAGGAGGGGATCTCGTCGCAGTCGCTGGGGGGAGAGCTGGGCAGTGCGGACGTGGCGGTCCTGGTGGCGGAGGCGATGGGCCTCGACTACCTGCCTTCGCCCCCGCCGTCAGCTTGAGAGGCGCGGCGTAAGCCGGGAGCCCGGTCAGGACGCCGCCATAATCGCAGGGTGGGACCAACTGCCCCCGACTATCAGCTGGACCATTTGGGGATCGCCGTCAGCGACGTGCGGGAGGCCGCGGCCGATCTGGAGGCGCGGCTGGGAGCCGGCCCGGGCCGCCCGGAGCAAATCGAGCCCGACGGCATCTGGGCGCTCTTTCTGGATCTGGGCGGCCAGGCGGTGGAGCTGCTGAGCCCGGTCCGCCCCGACTCGAGCATCTCGCGGTTCCTGGAGCGCCGCGGTGAGGGTCTCCACCACGTCGCCTACCGGGTCACCGACATCGAGCGCGAGCTGAGGCGGTGGGAGCGGCTGGGTGCCCAGCTCATCGACTCGGAGCCCCGGCCGGGCTCCCGGGGCCGACTGGTCGCCTTCGTCCATCCCCGCACTGAGCATGGGGTGCTCACCGAGCTGGTGCAGGCTGCGGTGGTGACACCACCGACACCGGCCCCAGGGGCTGCCCGGGTGGTGTTCCTCTGCGGGTCGCGCCGGTTCGCCGACGCCTACTCGAAGGCTGACCGGGAAGAGACCGCCGCCGGAAGAATCGCGGTCGCCTGCTACGCCGGGCCCGCGGGAGCCGACCAGCCGGAGGCGCCCGGGACCTCCCCAGGAGCTCAGGGATTCAGCTCGCGCTCGAAGATCGACCTCGCGGATGAGGTGCTGGTGCTCAACGTCGGCGGCTACGTTGGGGAGTCCACCGCCAGGGAGGTCGCCTACGCGAGCGCCCAGGGCAAGCCGGTCCGCTGGCTGGAGCCTCCGGGATCCAGCCGGTGAGCGCCGAGGATGGCGGCTTCAAGACCGGGTCGGGGCTGCCTCTGCTGCCGGCCTACGAACGGGATCCCGGGCGCGTCGACCCGCCACCTCCCGGAGCCCCGCCCTACACGAGAGGGATTCGGGCCGACGGCTACCGGCGCCGGCTCTGGACCATGCGCCAGTACGCGGGCTTCGGGTCGGCGGAGGCCACCAACCAAAGGTTCAAGTACCTTCTGGAGCGCGGCCAGACCGGCCTCTCGGTGGCCTTCGACCTCCCCACCCAGATGGGCTATGACTCCGACGATGAGATGGCCCGGGGCGAGGTCGGCAAGGTGGGAGTGGCGATCGACCATCTGGGGGACATGCGGACTCTTCTGGCGGACCTGCCGCTCGGGGAGGTGACCACCTCCATGACCATCAATGCCCCGGCCAGCCTGCTGCTGCTGCTGTACCAGCTGACCGCCGCCGGGATGGGCATCCCCGGGACCGCCCTGGGCGGCACCATCCAGAACGACATCCTCAAGGAGTACGCGGCCCGGGGCACCTACATCTTCCCCCCGCGGCCCAGCATGCGCCTGATCACGGACACCTTCGCCTACTGCCATCGGGAGCTGCCGCGCTGGAATCCCATCTCGATCTCCGGTTACCACATCCGGGAGGCCGGGGCGACCGCTCCCCAGGAGCTCGCCTTTGCGCTGGGCAACGGCCTCGCCTACGTGGAGGCCGCGCTCGCGGCCGGGCTCGAGCTCGATGACTTCGCGCCGCGGCTGAGCTTCTTCTTCAACGTCGACAACGATCTCTTTGAGGAGGTCGCCAAGTTCCGGGCCGCCCGGCAGCTCTGGGCGACCCTGATGGCGGAGCGCTTCTCGGCCCGCTCGCCGAGGGCGCTGCAGCTGCGTTTTCACGCCCAGACCGCGGGGGCGACCCTCACCGCCCAGCAGCCGCTCAACAACGTGGTGCGGGTGGCGATCCAGGCGCTGGCCGCGGTGCTCGGAGGGGCCCAATCGCTGCACACCAACTCCTACGACGAGGCGCTGGCCCTGCCCTCCGAACCGGCGGCCACCCTGGCGCTGCGCACCCAGCAGCTGCTGGCGTTCGAGTCCGGGGTTGCCAAGGTCGCCGATCCCCTGGGCGGTGCCCATCTGGTGGAGGCGCTGACCGAGGAGCTGGTGGTCCGGGCCCGGGCGCTGATCGACGAAATCGATCGCCGGGGTGGCGCGGTCGCGGCCATCGAGCAGGGCTTCTACCAGGACCAGATCCAGGAGTCCGCCTACCGCCGTCAGCAGCAGATTGAGTCTGGCGAGTCGGTGGTGGTCGGCGTGAACCGCTTCCAGGACGAGTCGCCGCTCGAGGTCCCCATCCTGCGGGTCGACCCGGCCCTGGAGGCGGAGCAGCTGCGGCGGCTGCGGGAACACCGCCAAAGTCGCGACCAGGCTCAGGTCCAGCACTCCCTGGATGAGGTCGAGAGGGTCGCGAACGGCCCCCAGAATCTGCTGTATCCGATGGCGGCAGCGCTGCGGGCGGGGGCGACCGTCGGGGAGATCTGCGCGCGCCTGCGCGGCGTCTTCGGGGTCTGGCGCCCTACGGGCTAGTGGCCCGGCTCCGCTGACCGGTCCCGGTGGCGGGTACGGTGGTCCGGCGCGCATGGTCGGGCGCGCCCAGGATGAAGGCGGCACAGGCTTGGGCGGTGAGCGGCTTCGAATAGCGGAATCCCTGGACGATCTCGCATCCGTAGGAGCGCAGCGCTGCCTCGTGCGCCAAGGTCTCCACCCCCTCAGCCACCACGTCCAGCTCCAGGTCCCGGTCCACGGATAGGAAGGCGCGCACCACGGCCGAGCTGCGCCGATCCCGGGGCAGCCCGGCGATGAAGGACCGGTCGACCTTGAGGATCTTGACCGGAAGATCCACCAGGCGGGCGAGGTTGGATTGCCCCGCGCCCACGTCGTCCAGGGCGCTCAGGACTCCGTGTCGGGCCAGCTCCCGCACCGTCGCCACGACCCGCGGCTGCATCTCGCCACCCAGCTCGTGCTCGGTCAGCTCGACCACCAGCCGTGAGGCCGGTATCCCATGACGCGCCAGCTGCTCCAGCGTCCGCCGGGCGAAGCCGGGGTCGGTGAGCTCGGTGGGCAGAAAGTTGACGCCCAGCTTCACCTGGTCGATCCCCTGGGACACCCAGGTCCGAATATCGCTCAGGGACTGGTCGAGGATCCAGCCGCTGAGGCGCTCCATCTCATGGAACCGGTGGGCGACCTGCACGATCTGCGGTGGCGACACCATCCCCAGGCGCGGGTGGCGCCATCTCAGCAGCGCCTCCACCCCGGTGCAGCGGCCGCTCCGAAGCTGGATTATCGGCTGATAGACGACGCGGAGCCCGGACTCCCGGGGGCTGTCCAGGGCGCTCCGCAGCTCGGAGCTCAGGCGCAGGTCGGCCATCGCCAGGTCGTGGAGATCGGACTGGTAGGCGCACCAGCGGTTGCCACCAGCGCGCTTGGCGGCGTACATCGCCGAGTCCGCCTCGCGCAGCAGGCTAGAGGGATCGGAGCCGGGGCGGCAGATGGTGAAGCCCAGGCTCGCGGACGGGCGAACCAGCTGCCCCTGGAGCT